>JBGAOO010000198.1:0-6303 GCA_044221765.1 Usitatibacteraceae bacterium
TGGCCATGTCGCGCCGCACGCCGAGCCACGCCGCCATCAGGATCGTGGAGACCACGGCGCCCGCGACGAGCGCGATGGCATGGCGCCGGGCGCTCGCATGGGGCCGCACCGGCGGCGCGTTCGTGGCGAGCAGGCTCACCAGGTCGTCGGTCTTCATTCCGGCGCGCCCATCAGCTTCGCGAGCGCCTTGAGCCCGCGGTGGACGCCGACCTTCACGGCCGACTCCGAGAGGCCGGAACGCCGCGCGGCCTCGGCGACCGACAGGCCCTCGAGCTTCATGAGCACGATCGGCACGCGGTGCCGGTCGGGCAGCGCCTGCAGCAGCTTCGCCACGTCGCGCCTCGCGTCGGCCGCCTCGTGGTCCGACGAGGCGAACACGTCGGCCTCCTCGTCCAGCGGCTCGTGCAGCGCCTCGCGCCCGGCACGCCGGCGCAGCAGGTCGGCCATCTTGTAGCGCTGGATCGCCTGCACCCACGGCGTGAGCGGCTGGGCCGCGTCGTAGGTGTGGCGCTGGTTGTGAACCGCGAGAAGCGTCTCCTGCACGAGGTCCTCCACGTCGTCGGGAAGGCCGGCCAGGCGCCGGCGCAGGAACGCGCGCAGGTGCGCGCCCAGTTCCTTCAGGAAGGCGTGATAGGCGGCGGCATCGCCCGCCTGGCCCTGGACCATCAACGCCCGCAGTCGGTCTTCGATGGCGCTCACGCGGCCCCTTCATCCTCTTCTTCGTGCCGGGGGCGCCCGCGGTTACAGGTCCCCGCAAAAATATTCTCCGCGCGGATTGTGCCCCGGCGCGTAACCGGCCGCCACAGCGACGCGAACTACCGGGCAGACCGCGCGGACTTGGGACTCGTTCGAGGCCCGGCGCGCGGCGATCCAAACCACAGGAGACCACCCATGATCACCCGCAACCTCGCCGCCACGACCTTCGCCCTCGCCGCCCTCGCCGCCGGCGCCGCCCAGGCCGCCGACGACATGAAGAAGCCCGCCGCCGCCGCGCAGGAGAAGTGCTACGGCGTGTCCCTCGCCGGCAAGAACGACTGCGCCGCCGGCCCCGGCACGACCTGCGCCGGCACCTCGAAGGTCGACTACCAGGGCAATGCCTGGAAGCACGTCCCCAAGGGCACTTGCGCCTCGATCAAGACGCCCAAGGGCATGGGCTCGCTCCAGCCGGTCAAGGGCTGAGCCGCGCCGGGAAGCGAACGATGACGGACACGACCCTTTCGGCCGGGCTGGGCCTGAAGCCCGAGCACTACGAGGACGCCCTCGCCTGCCCGGCGGAAGGGTTGTGGTTCGAGGTGCATCCCGAGAACTACATGGTGGACGGCGGCCCGCGGCTCGCCTGGCTCGAGGCCGTGCGCGAGCGCCATCCCCTGTCGCTGCACGGCGTGTCGGCCTCGCTCGCCGCCGACGCCGATCCCGACCCGCGGCACCTGGCGCGGCTCGCCGCGCTCGTGCGGCGCTTCGAGCCCGCGCTGGTCTCCGAGCACCTCGCCTGGAGCACCTGGCGCGGCCACTACCATCCGGACCTGCTCCCGTTTCCGCGCACGCGCAAGGCGCTCGAGCGCATCGCCGCGAACGTCTCGCGCCTGCAGGAGGCGATCGGTCGACCGGTGTCGCTCGAGAATCCCGCGCACTACCTGCGCCTGGAGGGGCACGACTACGGCGAGACGGATTTCCTCGCCGAGCTCGCGCGGCGCACCGGCTGCGGCCTGCTGCTCGACGTGAACAACGTCTTCGTGAGCGCGCGAAACCTCGGCGAGAGCGCGCAGGACTACCTCGACCGCTTCCCGCTGCGGCACGTGACGCAGATCCACCTCGCCGGGCATTCGCCGGACCCGCGCCTGGGGCAGGCGCTGCTCGTCGACTCGCACGACGCGCCGGTCTCGCCCGAGGTGTGGCGCCTGTTCGAGCGCGTGGTGGCGCGCGCCGGCCCGCGGCCCACGCTCATCGAGCGCGACGGCAACGTGCCCGCCTTCGGCGAGCTCCTGCACGAGCGCGATCGGGCGCACGAGAGCCTGCGGGCGCGCCCCGCGCTGGCGGCCTGACCCCATGTGCTGGCCGCTCTCGCATTTCCAGGACGAGTTCGCCCACGCGCTCGCCGCCGACGATCCCGCGCAGGCCGGCGAGCCGCGCCTGCAGCTCGGGCAGCCGGGATTCGCGATCTATCGCAACACCGTCGCGCGCGGGTGCATCGATGCGCTGGCGGCGAACTACCCGGCGGTGGCGCGCCTGGTGGGCGAGGAGTGGTTCCGCGCCGCGGCCGCGCTCTTCAGCCGCGCGAGCCTGCCCCGCCATCCGGCGCTCGTCCTCTACGGCGAGGAGTTCACGGATTTCCTGCGCCGGTTCGCGCCGGCGCGCACGCTGCCCTACCTGCCCGGCGTCGCCCGGCTCGACCGCTTCTGGACGGAATCGCACACCGCGCGCGATGCCGCGCCGCTCGACCCGCGGGCGCTGGCCGGGCTGTCGCCGCAGGGCCTGGGCGCCCTCGTGCTCGAACCTCACCCGGCCGCGCGCTGGGCCTGGTTCGGCGAGGGACCCATCTACACGCTCTGGCGACTCAATCGCGAAGGCGCGGACCTGGAAGCATGTCCCGCCTGGCACCCGGAGGGCGCGCTCCTCACGCGCCCGCGCGATGCCGTGCGGTGGCGCCCGATCGACCCGGCCACGGTCGCCTTCCTGGACGCCTGCGCCCAGGGAAGCTGCGCGGCCGAGGCCGCAGGCGCGGCCCTCGCGGCGAGTCCCGCCACCGACTTGACCACGCTGCTCGCCACGCTGCTCGAGGCCGGCGCCTTTTCGGGTGCCCGCGCGCCTTCCCTTCACGAAACCGACCAGGAGTGACCATGACTACCGCTGCCACCGCTTCGGCCCCAATGGCCGATCCCGCCCGATCCCTCTCCCTGGCGCAGCGCATCGCCGACCGGCTCACGGCACTCGCGAGCCCGGGCCTGCTCGCGCTGGCCAACCGCTTCGGGATCGGCGCCGTGTTCTGGCTGTCGGGCCGCACGAAAGTGGAGGGCTGGCTGAGCGTCACCGACGGCGCGCAGGCGCTCTTCCGCGACGAATACCGCCTGCCGCTCATCGCGCCGGAAATCGCGGCGCACGCGGCCGCCTACGCCGAGCACTTGTTCCCCGTCCTGCTCTTCCTGGGATTGGGCACGCGCTACGCGGCGCTCGCGCTGCTCGCGATGACGGCGACGATCCAGGTGTTCGTGTACCCGGACGCGTGGCCGACGCACCTCACCTGGGCGGCCGGCCTGCTCTATCTCGCGGGTCGTGGCGGCGGCGCGCTGTCGCTCGACCGCCTGCTGGGCTGGCGCTAGGCCGCCCCTACATCTCGCGCATCAGCACCACGATCTCGACGCCGCAGGCCATCTCGTCGAAGCCCGCCTGGCGGAAGAGGGCGATCGCGGCGCCGTCGCTCTTGCGCAGCACCAGGCGCAGGCGCCGGAATCCCTCGCGGCGCACGTGCTCGAGGCATTGGCCGACGAGCGCACGGCCGATGCCGCGGCGGCGGCAATCCGGGTCGACGCTCACGCTGGTGACTAGCGCCTCCTTGCCGGAGGGGTCGCTCAGGTCCGCGGCGACCAGCCCGATGAGCCCGCCGGAGGACCATTCCTCGAAGGTGACGTCGCGGCGACGGATCGTGCCCGCCTGCTCGGCCGGATCGATCGCCGGGCCCATCGGGCGCGCCGACTCGCCCGCGCAGCGGCGCAGGTGCGATTCGATGTCCGCGCTCGTGGCCGTGCCGGCAGCTCGCCAGGTGCCCGTGCGTTCTTTCCAGGAGGGGTTTGCGACCATTCGACTCTCGATCGTGTTGGCGACGGGCACGCGGCCCGCCTTGAGCGAAATCTAGCGCCTGCCGGCCCAGGCGTAACGCCCGAACAGCCGGGGCAATCCCGGCCAATTCGACGGCGCGGTTAGAATCCGGGCGTGGCACCGGCACCGCCGGGCCCGTGCGAACCTTCCCGCCCGTCCATGAATCCCAAGCAGCAGGCAAACCTCGCCCGGTGCATCGGCCAGGCCTACGACGCCAATGCCGCGGGCCGGCACGAGGACGCGATGAAGTGGTGCCGCAAGGCGCTGGATATCGCGCCCGGCCTGCCCGAGGCCTGGTACCACCTCGGCCAGGCGCACGCCGGGCTGGGCCGCGTGCGGCAGGCGACGGATGCCCTGGCGCGCGCGGCCGAATTGGGCGCCGGCAACGCCGATGCGCTGAACAGCATCGGCCTGCAGTTGCTGCGCCTGGGCGCGCACGCGCAGGCCGAGCGCTGCCTGCTGCGTTGCCTCGCCCTCGCCCCCACCTTCGCCTTCGCCCATTCCAACCTCGGCCTGCTGCGCCAGCGCCAGGGGCGGCCGGCCGAGGCCGTCGCGGCCTTCCACCAGGCCCTCGCCTGCCAGCCCCGGCTCGCGGCCGTGCAGGCCAACCTCGCCGGCGCCCTGAACGACCTGGGCAACCACGCGGCGGCGGAGGCCGCGTGCCGCCTCGCCCTCGAGATCGACCCGCAGCTGCCGGTCGCCTGGGGCAACCTGGGCAACGCCCTCGCCGGCCTGCAGCGCACGGAGGAGGCGCAGGCCGCCTGCCGGAAGGCCCTCGAGCTCGACCCCTCGCTGCCCGAGCCCCACACCGTCCTTGCCGGGCTGCTCGTCGCGAGCGGCCGGATCGACGAGGCGCTGGCCGAGTATGGCCGTGCCATCGAGGCCGATCCGCTCGACCTCGAGGCCCGCTCGTCCCGCCTCTTCTGCCTGAACTACTCGCCCGACGCGACGCCGGCGCAAGTGCTCGCCGCCGCGCGCGAGTACGACGAGGTGGCCTCGCGCCGGGCGATTCCCTTCACGTCGTGGAACTGCACGCCCGAGCGCGAGCGCAAGCTGCGCATCGGCCTGGTCTCGGGCGACTTCCGGCGCCACCCGGTGGGCTACCTGCTGCGCGGCCCCCTGCGGGAACTGGACCGCGAGGCGTTCGAGGTGGTCGCCTACAGCAACCACGCCTGGCGCGACGAGGTGACCGAGGAGCTCCGATCCCGCTGCGCGGCCTGGCACGAGGTGGCCGGCCTGGGCGACGCGGCGCTCGCGCGGCAGGTGCACGACGAGCGCATCGACATCCTCGTCGACCTCGCGGGCCACACGAACCACGGGCGCCTGCCCCTGTTCGCCTGGAAGCCCGCCCCCGTGCAGGCGAGCTGGCTGGGGTACTTCGCCACCACGGGCCTGCGGGCGATCGACTGGCGGATCGGCGACCCGTGGGTCACCCCGGCGCACGAGGAAGACCAGTTCACCGAGCGCATCTGGCGCCTGCCCGGCACCTGCTTCAGCTTCTCGCCCCCGCCCGAGGCCCCGCCGGTGGCCCCGCCGCCCTGCCTCGCCAACGGTTTCGTCACCTACGGCTGCTTCAACAACCTCGCCAAGCTCAACGACCGGGTCGTCGAGGCGTGGTCGCGCCTGCTGCTCGCGGACCCGTCGGCCCGGCTCTTCCTCAAGGCGAAGCCCCTCGCGGACGCGGCGATGCGCTCGGGCCTCGAGGCCCGCTTCGCGCGCCACGGCATCGCGCCGCAGCGGCTCCTGCTCGAGGGGCACAGCGCTCGCGGCGATTACCTGGCCTCCTACGGCCGCGTGGACATCGGCCTGGACCCCTTCCCGTATTCGGGCGGCATGACGACGGCCGAGAGCCTGTGGATGGGCGTGCCGGTCGTGACCCTGCGCGGCGAGCGCTACATCGCGCACCAGGGCGAGAGCCAGCTCCACGCCGCGGGACTGGCCGAGTGGATCGCGACCGACCTGCAGGCCTATGTCGGGATCGCGCTCGCCGCGGCGGCCGCGCCGGACCGGCTGGCCGCCACGCGCGCGACGCTCCGGGAGAAGGCCGGCCGATCCCCGCTCTTCGACGCCCCGCGCCAGGCGCGCCAGGTGGAAGCGGCGTGGCGAGGCCTGTGGTCGCATTGGTGCCACGCTCGCTAGCCTATCGGCCCTTCCCGCAGGGCGCCGCCTCGCACCGCGCCCGCACGAGCCCGTCCAGCAGCGACCAGAACTCGTCGTGCGACAGGGGCCGCGTGGCCTCGCGCGGCGTCTCGTGGGCGACCACGAGTTCGAGCGCCGGCAGGACGACCAGGTGCTGGCCGCGGATGCCGTGCGCGGCGAAGGCCCCGCGGTACGGGCCGCTCGCCCAGGGCGCGTCCCACACCCACCAGAGGTAGCCGTAGCCCAGCGGGCCCTTGCGGCGACGCTCGGGGTTCATCGCGGCGACCGGCGTCACGATGCGCGTGCTCTCCCGCACCCAATCGCGCGGCACCAGTTGCCGGGAGCCCCACC
>JBGAOO010000199.1:0-7606 GCA_044221765.1 Usitatibacteraceae bacterium
AGCCCGACCCGGCCCGCTCGACGGTGAAGCCGGCCGCGAAATGGAAGGCCGTGGGCGAGTTCGAGGACATCCTGTACCACAAGGCCGAGGGCATCGCGAAGCTCACGATCAACCGGCCCGAGGTGCGCAACGCCTTCCGGCCCACCACCCTCAACGAGCTGCTGCGCGCCTTCAACGACGCGCACGAGGACCCGGACGTGGGCGTCATCATCCTCACCGGCGCGGGCGACCTGGCCTTCTGCTCCGGCGGCGACCAGCGCGTGCGCGGCGAGCAGGGCTACGTCGGCCTGGACGGGGTGCCGCGCCTGCACGTGCTCGACCTGCAGAAGCGCATCCGCTCCTGCCCGAAGCCCGTGGTCGCGATGGTGGCGGGCTACGCGATCGGCGGCGGCCACGTGCTGCACGTGGTGTGCGACCTCACCGTCGCCGCGGACAACGCGCGCTTCGGCCAGACGGGCCCGCGCGTGGGCAGCTTCGACGGCGGCTTCGGCGCGAGCATCCTCGCGGACCTCGTGGGGCCGAAGAAGGCGAAGGAGATCTGGTTCACGTGCCGGCAGTACGACGCGAAGCAGGCGCTCGAGATGGGCCTGGTGAACACCGTCGTGCCGCTCGCGGACCTGGAGAAGGAGACGGTCGCGCTCTGCCGCGAGATCCTGCAGCACAGCCCGCTCGCGCTGCGCTGCCTCAAGTCGGCCTTCAACGCGCACTACGACGGCGAGGCGGGCATCCAGGAGCTCGCCGGCAACGCGACGCTCCTCTACTACATGTCCGAGGAAGCGCAGGAAGGCCGCAACGCCTACGTCGAGAAGCGCCGGCCCGACTTCGGCAAGTTCAAGCGCGTTCCCTAGGCAGGGCCCGCGCACCCCTGCCGCGATGAGCGAGCCCGTGACCGGAGAGCGGCTCGTCGTGCCGTACTCGCTCGCGTTCCGGCGGCCCATCGCCACGGGCGCCGGCGCGTGGACGCGAAGGCGCGGCGCCTGGCTCCTGCTCGTGGCGCCGGACGGACGCCGCGGCCTGGGCGAGATCGCGCCGCTGCAGTCCCTGCCCGATGACGACGCGCTCGAACGCGCCTGCGCCGATCCGGGTCTCGTCGAGACGGCGCTGGTCCAGGCGCGGCTCGACCTGCAGGCGCAGGCGGCGGGCGTGCCGCTCGCCACGTTCCTGGGCGGCGACCGGCCCGGGAGCGTCGAGACCAATGCCCTGGGCTTCGCCGCGACGGCGCGCGAGGCGGCGGAAGAGGCGGGGCAGGCGAGGGATCTCGGGTTCCGCACGCTCAAGCTCAAGGTCGGCGCGGCCAGTCCCGAGGAAGACATCCGTCGCATCGCGGCGATCCGTGAGCGCGTGGGCGCGGCGATGGCGCTGCGGCTCGACGCGAACGGCGCGTGGGACGAGGCCACCGCCCTGCGCGTGCTGCGCGCCGTGGCGCCGCTGGACATCGAGTACGTCGAGGACCCCGTCGCGGGCGATGCGCGCGCCGTGCGTTCGCGATCCGGCATTCCCGTCGCGGCCGACGTGCGCAGCCTGCAGGAAGGGCGCGAGGTGGTGCGCGAGCACCGGGCCGACGTGCTCGTGCTCAAGCCCCAGGCGCTCGGCGGCCTGCTCGCCACGCGCGAGCTCGCCCTCGCCGCGATCGAGGCCGGCCTGGGCGTCGTGGTGACCTCCGTGTTCGATTCGCCCGCGGGCGTGGCCGGTGCCCTGCACCTGGCGGCGAGCCTGCCCGGCCCTGCGCGCGCGCACGGGCTCGCGACCGTCGACCTGCTGGAGGAGTCACCCCTCGAAGGATTGCCGTCCGTGGAAGGGGGCACGCTGCCGCTGCCGGCGGGACCGGGCCTGGGCGTGCGCGGCTTGCCGGCGGCGCGATGAGCGCGGGCGATCCGGCCTTCATCGCCGGCGAGGAGGTCGTCTCGCACGCCGCCTTCGAGGCGCGCGTGGCGCAGGCCACCGGCAAGCCGCGCGCGCTCGGCGTGAAGCCCGGCGAACGTGGGCCTCGTGGGCGGCCAGCGATCCGAGTGGGCCGTCATCGCGCGGGCCGTGCCGCGGGCCGGGGCCGTCCTGGTACGCTCAACACGCGCCTCGCCGACCCGGAGATCGCGTGGCAGCTCGACAAGGCGCGCGTGTCGCTCGTGATCGCCGGCGAGGAGTTCGCCGACCGCCCGATCGCGGGCCGCCCCTGCGTGTCCTGGCGCCACTGGCTCGCGGCCCGGGTGGGCGTGACCGACCCGGTCGAGGGCCACGACGACCCGGCGCGCGATGGCGCGATCCTCTTCACCTCCGGCACGACCGGCGGCCCAAGGGCGCGGTGCTGCGGTGGGGGAAACCTGGTCTCGAGCGCGCGCGCGAGCGCGATGGTGCTGCCGCTCTCGCCGGGCGATCGCTGGCTCGCCTCGCTGCCGTTCTTCCATGTCGGCGGCCTGGGCATCCTCGTGCGCTGCGCGCTGGCCGGCGCCTGCGTGGTGCTGCCGCGCTCCTTCTCGGCGGCCGACCTGGCGGCGGCGATCGACACCGAGGCGATCACGCATGCCTCGCTGGTCGAGGCGACGCTCAGGCGCGTGCTCGAGTCGCGCGGCGGCCGTCCCCTGCCGGCCACCCTCCGCGCGGCCGTCATCGGCGGTGGCCGGTGGGTGCACTTGCTCCGGGACTGCCCGCAGGCGCTCGCGAGCTACGGGCTCACGGAGTCCTGCGCGATGGTGGCCCTCGAGCGTCCGGGCGAGCCTCGCGTGCCCGGGACGTCGGGCCGCGCCTTGCCGGGCGTGGAGCTGCGCATCGCGGACGACGGCGTGATCGAGGTGCGCGGGTCCATGGTGATGCGCGGCTACCTCGACGACGAGGCGGCGAGCGCGGCCGTCCTGCGCGAGGGCTGGCTGCGCACCGGCGACCTCGGCGAGCTGGACGCGGGCGGGCAGTTGCGCGTGCTGTCGCGGCGCGAGGACCTCATCGTCTCGGGCGGGGAGAACGTGTACCCGGCGGAGATCGCCCAGGCGCTCGCGGAGCACCCGGCGGTGGCCGAGAGCGTCGTGTTCGGCGTGCCGGACGCGACCTGGGGCGAGGTGCCCCTCGCCGTGGTCGTGCTGCGCGCGCCCGGCGAGCCGGACCTGCGCGCCTTCCTCGAGGCGCGCCTCGCCCGCTACAAGCTGCCGCGGATCGTGCTGGCGACGGAAATCCCGCACCTGGCCAACGGCAAGCCCGACCGGGCGGCCGTGCGCGCGCGGATCCTCGGCGGACGATGAGGAGGGCCGGGCGCGCCGGCCGGCGTGGACAAGCCGGCGGACCTGCGCGCAATATTCGGTCAGGCAGGGCCTCGCGGCCCGAAGAACCGACAATACAGCCACAAAGCAGGGCGCACCCCACCGGCCGGAACGGTCCTTCCCGAGGCGCCAAGCCCTCGGCGGCAGGACCGTCCACGCGAATCCGATCGCGGCGCCGGCGCCGGCGCCCGCCGACCGGACCTTGAACGCCATGTCCTCGAACCGCTGCCCGTTCTGCGACCACGCCAACGTGCCCGGCGCCGCCTTCTGCAGCGAGTGCGGCGCCCAGATCGACCTGGCCCCCTGCCCGAGCTGCAGCGCGGTCAACAAGGTGACGGCGACCGTCTGCTACCAATGCCATGCCCGCTGCCGCAGCGCGGGCACCCGCCGCGGCCGCCGTGGCGCCCGCACCGCCGCCCGCCTCGGGCACCCGCCGCATCGTCGACAAGGTCGCCGGCCTGGCCGCCATCGTCATGATCGTGACGATCGCCTACTTCGCCTCGCGCGGGTCGACCACGGTCTCGGTGCCCGCCGCCGGCCGCACCGAGGGGGCGACGAGCGCCGCCAGGGCCGTCACGCCGGCCGTGCAGCCCACCCCGGCGCCGGCCGCGAAGGCGGCGACGCCGGCCGCACCACCCGCCCCGCCGGTCACTTGAGCGGCGAAGCCCGCGACCGAACCCGCGCCGGCGTCCGAGCCGGCCACGAAGGCCGCCCGGTCCGCGCCCGCCGCGGAGCAGCCGCCGGCGAAGTCGCCCCGGCTCGCCTTGCCCCCCACGCAGCCCGCCCGGGAGGCGGCCCGGCCGGTGGCCTGCACGGAGGCGGTCGCGGCCCTCGGGCTGTGCACGCCCGGAAACCAACCAGGGAGATGACCAGATGACCAGAACCCATGTCGGCAAGCGGTGGCGCACCTTCCTCGCGGCGATGGCCTGCCTGGGCGCGGGAGGCGCGCTCGCGGCGGCGGAATACAAGATCGTCACCGCCAACGAGAAGGGCACCTACTTCGCGATCGGCGCCGACCTCGCCAAGTACGTGGCGCCCGAGGCCGACATCTCGCTCGAGGTGCTGGCGACGGCGGGCTCGGCCGCCAACATCAAGCACCTGCGCTACGACCAGGGCGTGAAGTTCGCCGTCGTCCAGGCGGACGTGTACCAGGCCTTCGTCGACCGGGCGAACGCGAACAACGCGGAGGCCGCGGCCATCATCCGCCCGCTGCGCGTGATCCTGCCGCTGTACAACACGGAGATCCACTACATCGTCCGGGCCGACTCGCCGCTCAACTACCTGCACGAGATCAAGGACGCGAAGATCAACGGCGGCATCGTGGGCAGCGGCGCGGCGCTCATCACGCACACGCTCTACCGCATGATGTTCGGCGGCCCCATCCCGGAGGCCAACGCGAGCTACCTCTCGAACGAGGACGCGCTCATCAAGCTGATCAGCGACAAGTCCGTGGACGTGGTGGTGGTCGCGGCGGGCCAGCCGGCGCCGCTCATCGCGAACATGAAGCCCGAGGCGCAGAAGTACATCAAGCTGCTCAAGTTCGACCCCTCGCACCCCACCAGCCAGCAGCCGCTCACGGTCTACTCGCACTCGACGATCAACGCGAGCAGCTATCCGCAGCTGCTCGCCGAGAGCTTCACCACGGTCTCGGTGGGCGCCTACCTCGTGACGTACGACTTCAACCTCGAGGGCACGGTGAGCCACCTGGGCAAGTTCGCGCGCTCGCTGTGCGCGAACTTCCCGACGCTGCAGGCCAAGGGCCATCCCAAGTGGCGCGAGGTCGACCTGAGCCTGCCCAAGCTCCCGCCGGGCTGGACCTACTACGGGCCCACCACGCGCGAGATCCGCGCCTGCGCCACGCGCGCGAAGGCGCGGCCCGCGCCGCGCACCGGCAAGCCCTGCGCCGCGGAGGAGAAGATCCTGGGGTTCTGCACCTGAGGGGCCGGCCGGGGCCCACCCCCGCCGAAGCCGGGGGGCCGGCTCAGGCGGCGTGCAGGCGGGAGTTCGCCGACACGTGCTGCTTCAGGAATTCCATCTGGTCCGCGAGGATGCGGCGGTTGGCCAGGATGAGGAACTCGGCGCGGTTGGGCACGTAGGGCGCGTAGAGCAGCTGCATGCGCGCCTCTTCCGGCGTGCGGTTGCCCTTGCGCTGGTTGCACGCCCGGCAGGCGGTCACCACGTTCATCCACGTGTCCCGGCCGCCGCGCGACATGGGCAGGATGTGGTCGCAGGTGAGCTTGAGGGGCGGGAAGAGGCCGCCGCAGAATGCGCAGACGGCCCGGTCGCGGTGGAACAGCTCGCGGTTGTTGAGCGGCGGGGTGCTGTGGAACCCCTTGATCGCGAGCGCCTTGCCGCGGATCGCGATGATCGAGTTGGCGGTGATGCGGGAGCGTTCGCCCGTGAGGTGGGAGCGGCCGCCCCAGATCGTGAACCCTTCGCGGCCGGTCTCCCACGCCACGCGCTCCTTGGCGTAGTACCAGACCGCCTGCTGCCACGACACCCACCGGTGCGGGACGCCATGCTGGTCGAGCGTGAGGATCAGAGGGAGCGTTCGGTTCATCGTTTCTTCCGGCTTTTTTGCCAGTCAAATCGGGAACTTGCGATAATGCTGCCCGGACACCGTCGCAATTTACCACATTCGTGTGCCAGCGCTCCCTCACCGCCTCGTGCGCGGGCGGGCGCCGGAAACCAAGGAAAGCCATGAGCCTCAACCTCGTCGAATCCGGCAAGGACCTGCCCAACGATTTCAACGTCATCATCGAGATCCCGATGAACGCCGACCCGATCAAGTACGAGGTCGACAAGGAGTCGGGCGCGCTCTTCGTCGACCGCTTCGTCTCGACGGCCATGCACTACCCCTGCAACTACGGCTACATCCCGCGCACGCTCTCCGACGACGGCGACCCGGTGGACGTGCTCGTGCTCACCCCGTTCGCGCTCTCGCCGGGCGTGGTGGTGCGCTGCCGGCCCATCGGCATGCTGAAGATGGAGGACGACGGCGGCGGCGACACGAAGCTCCTCGCCGTGCCCGTCGACAAGCTGACCCCGATCTACCGCAACGTCGAGACCCCGCGCGACCTGCCCGAGAACACGATCAACCAGATCACGCACTTCTTCGGCCACTACAAGGACCTCGAGCCCGGCAAGTGGGTGCGCATCGAGGGCTGGGTCGGCCCCGAGGAGGCCAAGGCGGAGATCCTGCTGAGCGTGAAGCGCTTCGGCGAGAAGGCGGCGAAGGCGGCCAGGACCGTGAATGTCGCGAAGGCCGCGAAGCGCCCGCGCTAGTCCACCGGCGTCGCCACCGGGCGCCTGAGCCCGAGCGCGGCGAGCAGCGCGAGCGCCACCCCGATGAGCGCCATGCCCGCCAGTTCCCGCGGCGTCGGGCGCTCGCCCAGTTGCAGCCAGGAGGCGATCACCGCGATCACCGGGATGGCGAGGGTGTTGAGCCCGGTCACCCCCGCCGGCGCGTTCGAGAGCACGTAGGTCCACAGCCACCAGCCGCCCGCGGTCGCGAAGACGGTCGCGAAGAGCAGCATCGTCACGTATTCGCCGGTCCAGCGCACGGCCTCGTGCGGATGCAGGAGCGAGAGCAGGACGAGCGGGACGGCGCCGAAGGCGAGCTGCCAGGCCGTGAAGGTGAGCGGCTCCGCGCCCGGCGTGGGCCAGCGCTTGGAGAGCACGGCCGAGAGCGCCCACACCGCGCCGGAGGCCACGGCGAGCACGCTCCCGGCGAGGCTCGTGAGCTGCCAGGGCGCGACGATGAGCACGAGGCCCGCGAACGCGAGCGCCACCGACAGCCATTGCGCCCCGCGCATGCGCTCGTGCAGGAGGGCGTGGGCGAACACGATCATCCAGAAGGGCATCGTGTAGGTGAGCACGCTCGTCTTGCCCGGGCCCGCCGCGAGCAGCGCGAAGTGCGAGAGGATCACGAACAGGCCCACCTGCACGAAGCCGAGCACGACCGCCATGCGGTAGCGCGACAGGGTGAGCGTGCGGCCGGTGGCGGCGATGATCGCGAAGAGGATCAGCGCGCCCAGCACCAGGCGCTGGGCGGCGAAGTCGAACGGGTGCGCGTGGCGCAGCCCGATCTTCATCACGACCCACGAGTAGCCCCAGATCGCGCACATGGCGGCCATCGCGGCGATCGGGCCGGAGCGGGATTTCATCGGGTCGAGGGTAGAATCGCGGCGAGCGACGACTCTACCATGACGACTTCCCCCGACTTCCGCGTGCGCCTGGCCGACTGGCGCGAAGAGTCCGGCGCGCTCGCCGGCGTGCGCACGGTCGTCTTCGTGCACGAGCAGAACGTGCCCGCCGACCTCGAGCTGGACGGGCGCGATGCCGAGTGCGTGCACGTGCTC
>JBGAOO010000200.1:0-6254 GCA_044221765.1 Usitatibacteraceae bacterium
GACCTGAAGGAAATCGGCCCGACCTACTACTTCGCGCCGCCGCGCATCTTCGAAGGCCTGCTGACGACGGTGATGATCCGCATGGAGGACGCCGGGCGCGTCAAGAAGTGGCTCTTCGACCACTTCATGGCGCTGGCGCGCCGCGTCGGCCCGGCGCTGATGGACGGCAAGCCCGTCGGCACGCTCGACAGCCTGCACTATCGGCTGGGCGACCTGCTGGTCTACGGGCCGCTGCGCAACACGCTCGGCTTCTCGCGCGTGCGCGTCGCCTACACCGCGGGCGAGGCGATCGGGCCGGATCTCTTCACCTTCTACCGCTCGATCGGCATCAACCTGAAGCAGCTCTACGGCAGCACCGAGACCGCGGTGTTCGTGTGCCTGCAGCCCGATCACGAGGCGAAGTCCGACACGGTGGGCGTGCCGATCGCCGGCGTGGAGATCCAGGTCAGCGACAGCGGCGAGATCCTGGTGCGCAGCCCGGGCCTGCTGAAGGAGTACTACAAGAACCCGCAGGCCACCGCCGAGGTGCTCACGGCCGAGGGCTGGTACCACACCGGCGATGCCGGCTTCATCGACGCCGGCGGGCACCTGAAGATCATCGACCGCGCGAAGGACGTCGGCCGCCTGATGGGCGGTGCGAACAGCGGCGCGATGTTCGCGCCCAAGTACGTCGAGAACAAGCTCAAGTTCTTCCCCTTCATCAAGGAGGCCGTGGCCTTCGGCGACAAGCGCGAGAAGGTCTGCGCCTTCGTCAACATCGACTTCGAGGCCGTGGGCAACTGGGCCGAGCGGCGCAACCTGCCCTACGCCGGCTACACCGATCTGGCCGGCAAGCCCGAGGTGCTGGAGCTCATCCGTGACTGCGTCGAGAAGGTCAACGCCGACCTCGCTGCCGACCAGCTGCTGGCCGGCAGCCAGATCAGCCGCTTCCTGGTGCTGCACAAGGAACTCGACGCCGACGACGGCGAGCTGACGCGCACGAGGAAGGTCCGCCGCGGCACCATCGCCGAGAAGTACCAGGTGCTGGTGGACGCGCTCTACGGCGGCAAGGCCGAGCAGTTCATCGAGACCGCGGTGAAGTTCGAGGACGGGCGCACCGGCAGCGTGGCCGCCACCCTGAAGATCGTCGACGCGAAGACCTTCGGCGCGGTGAAGGCGGCGGCATGAGCGAACGCAGGATCGGCGACGTCATCCTCGAGGTGAAGAACATCTCGCTGCGTTTCGGCGGCGTGAAGGCGCTCACCGACATCAGCTTCGACGTGCGCGAGCACGAGCTGCGCGCGATCATCGGCCCCAACGGCGCCGGCAAGAGCAGCATGCTCAACTGCATCAACGGCGTCTACGCGCCGCAGCAGGGCAGCATCACCTTCCGCGGCAAGACCTTCAGCCACATGAACAGCCGGCAAGTCGCCGAGATGGGCGTGGCGCGCACGTTCCAGAACCTGGCGCTGTTCAAGGGCATGAGCGTGCTGGACAACATCATGAGCGGGCGCAACCTGCGCATGAAGAGCAACCTCTTCCAGCAGGCCATCCGCTTCGGTTTTGCCGAGCGCGAGGAGATGCAGCACCGCGAGTTCGTCGAGAAGATCATCGACTTCCTCGAGATCCAGGCCTACCGCAAGACGCCGGTCGGCCGCCTGCCCTACGGCCTGCAGAAGCGCGTGGACCTGGGCCGCGCGCTGGCGATGGAGCCGCAGGTGCTGCTGCTGGACGAGCCGATGGCCGGCATGAACGTCGAGGAGAAGCAGGACATGAGCCGCTTCATCCTGGACGTGAACGACGAGTTCGGCACGACGATCGTCCTGATCGAGCACGACATGGGGGTGGTGATGGACCTCTCCGACCGCGTGGTGGTGCTCGACTACGGCCGCAAGATCGGCGACGGGACGCCCGACGAGGTCCGCGGCAACCAGGCGGTCATCGACGCCTACCTCGGCGTGAAGCACTAGCGCCACCGGGAAAGGGCGACAGGGACATGGGCTTCTTCCAGCGCAGGGAAATGACGTGGGTGCTCTTCGCCCTGATGGCGGCGGGCGCGCTGGCGCCCTTCGCCATGGCCTCCACGCGGCTGCCGCAGTGGCTCGAGGTGGTGCTCGGCGGCCTCATGTCCGGCGTGCTCTATTCGCTCGTGGCACTCGGGCTGGTGCTCATCTTCAAGGCCTCCGGCGTCTTCAACTTCGCCCAGGGCGCGATGGTGCTCTTCGCCGCGCTCTCGCTCGTGCGCCTCATGGAGCACATGCCCCTCGCGGCCGCGCTCGCGCTCACGGTCGCGATCATGGTGGCGCTCGCCTGGCTCATCGAGCGCCTGGTGCTGCGCCCGCTGGTGAACCAGGAGGGGATCGTCCTCTTCATGGCGACGCTGGGCATCGCGTACTTCCTCGACGGGTTCGGGCAGCTCGTCTGGGGCAGCGACATCTACACGCTCGACGTGGGCATGCCCAAGGAGCCGAAGATCCTCTTCGAGAGCACCGTCGACGGCGGGATCCTCGTGGGCATGGAGGACGTGATCGCGGCCGTGATCTCGGCGGCGCTGGTCGCGCTGCTCGCGCTCTTCTTCCAGAAGACGGGCACCGGCAGGGCGCTGCGCGCGGTCGCCGACGACCACCAGGCCGCCCAGTCGATCGGCATCCCGCTCAACCGCATCTGGGTGATCGTCTGGAGCGTCTCGGGCCTGGTCGCGCTCGTGGCCGGCGTGATCTGGGGCTCCAAGCTCGGCGTGCAGTTCTCGCTGCAGCTGGTGGCGCTCAAGGCGCTGCCGGTGGTGATCCTGGGCGGCTTCACCTCGATCCCGGGCGCGATCCTGGGCGGGCTGATCATCGGGCTGGGCGAGAAGCTCTCGGAGGTCTACCTCGGCCCCTTCCTGGGCGGGGGCATCGAGAACTGGTTCGCCTACGTGCTTTCCCTCGTCTTCCTGCTCGTGCGGCCCGAGGGGCTGTTCGGCGAGAAGCACATCGACCGGGTCTAGAACCGTGATCTACCGCGAAACCGGCCAGTACAAGACCACCTACGAGGCGGACCAGCAGCTCTTCCCCATCCTGCAGGACCGGGTGTTCGTCCTGCTCGTGGTCGCCTTCGCCTTCCTCGCCGTGCCCCTGCTCGCCTCGGAGTACCTCTTCCGCGCGATCCTGGTCCCGTTCCTCATCCTCTCGCTCGCGGCGATCGGCCTGAACATCCTGGTGGGCTACTGCGGGCAGGTCTCGCTCGGCACCGGCGGCTTCATGGCGGTGGGCGCGTACGCGGCCTACAACCTGGCGGTGCGCGTGCCCGACCTGAACCTCATCGTGGTCTTCGTGCTGGCCGGCCTCGCCTCGACGGTGGTGGGCGTGCTCTTCGGCCTGCCGAGCCTGCGGATCAAGGGCTTCTACCTCGCGGTGGCCACGCTCGCGGCGCAGTTCTTCATCGACTGGGCCTTCGCGCGCATCAAGTGGTTCACGCACGACTCGCCCTCGGGGTCGGTGACGGCGCCCGCGGTCGAGATCCTGGGCTGGTCGGTGGAGTCGCCGGTGCGCAAGTACCTCTTCGTCCTGGCCTTCGTGTGCGTGTTCGCCCTCGTCGCGCGCAACCTGGTGCGCGGCGCGATAGGGCGCTCGTGGATGGCCATGCGCGACATGGACGTGGCGGCGGAGGTGATCGGCATCCGCCCGCTCTACGCGAAGGTGACCGCCTTCGCCGTCAGCTCGTTCTTCGTCGGCCTGGCCGGCGCGCTCTGGGCCTTCGTGTACCTCGGGTCGTGGGAGCCGCTCGCCTTCGACGTGAACCGCTCGTTCCAGCTGCTGTTCATGGTGATCATCGGCGGGCTGGGCTCGATCCTGGGCTCCTTCCTGGGCGCGGCGTTCATCGTGGTCCTGCCGCTGGTGCTGAACCAGATCCCCGGCTGGCTCGGCATCCCCCTCAACACCGCGACGATCTCGCACATCGAGATCATGATCTTCGGCGCGCTCATCATCTTCTTCCTGATCGTCGAACCGCGCGGGCTCGCGCGGCTGTGGGCGATCGGCAAGGAGAAGCTGCGCCTGTGGCCCTTTCCGCACTAGGCGGGCGCCCGCCGCCCGCCGCCCCAACCGCACGCACGTCCAGGCACGACAACACGAGGAGGATGAGATGAACGCTCTGCTGAAACTGAAGGTCGCCGTCGCCGCCGTCGCGGCCGCCGGCTCGATGGGCCTCGCACCCGAGGCCGGCGCGCAGGCCAACGAGATCTTCGTCCCGGTGCTGGTCTACCGCACCGGCGCCTACGCGCCCAACGGCGTGCCCTGGGCGAACGGCTTCGTGGACTACCTCAAGCTCGTCAACGAGCGCGACGGCGGCGTGAACGGCACGAAGATCGCCTTCGAGGAATGCGAGACGGGCTACGCGACCGACCGCGGCGTGGAGTGCTACGAACGGCTCAAGAGCAAGAAGCCCGTGGCCGTGAACCCGCTCTCGACGGGCATCACCTTCGCCCTCACGGACAAGGTGGTCGCCGACAAGATCGTCCTCATGACGACCGGCTACGGCCGTTCCGAGTCGGCCGACGGGAGCGTCTTCCCGTGGAGCTTCCCGTTCCTGGGCACGTACTGGTCCGCCGCCGACATGCTGGTGCAGCACGTGGCGAAGAAAGGCAGCCTCAAGGGCAAGAAGATCGCGCTCGTCTACCACGACTCCCCCTATGGCAAGGAGCCGATCCGCGTGCTCGAGGAGCACGCGAAGCGCCATGGCTTCGAGCTGCTCAAGCTGCCGGTCACCCATCCGGGCGTCGAGCAGAAGGCGACCTGGCTGCAGATCCGCCAGCAGCGCCCGGACTACGTCTTCCTCTGGGGGTGGGGGGTGATGAACTCCACGGCCATCAAGGAGGCCATCGCGGTCTCCTACCCGCGCCTGCAGATGTACGGCGTGTGGTGGTCCTCCGCCGAGCCGGACGTGCTGCCGGCCGAGGCCGCCGCGAAGGGCTACAACGGGATCTCGCTCGGCCACTCGAACGAGCGCGGCGCGCCCGTGCACAAGGACATGCTGAAGTTCCTGTACGAGAAGGGGAAGGGCACCGCCGCCAAGAAGGAGGAGGTGGGCGATGTCCTCTACAACCGCGGCATGCTCTCGGCGCTGCTCGTGGTCGAGTCCATCCGCGCGGCGCAGGCGAAGACCAAGAAGAAGGTCGTCACCGGCGAGGACGTGCGCTGGGGCGCCGAGAACCTGAACCTCGACGCCGCGCGCATCAAGGCGCTCGGGATCGAGGGCCTCATGCAGCCGATGAAGACCTCCTGCCGCGACCACGAGGGCGTGCGCAAGGGCCGCATCCACACCTGGGACGGTTCGACCTGGAGTTACACCTCCGACTGGATCGAGGCGGACAGCAAGGTGCTGCGCCCGCTCATCGAGGCCCAGGCGAAAGCCTACGCGGCCGAGAAGAAGATCACCCCGCGCGACTGCTCGAAGGAGAGCTGAGGCCGGGGCCGCCGGGAGGGGGACGGCCCCCTCCCGACACCCGCCGGGATCCCGCCATGGCAGAAGCCGCCAACCCCCTGCTCGTCGTGAACGGCATCGAGGTCATCTACAACCACGTGATCCTCGTGCTGAAGGGCGTCTCGCTCTCGGTGCCCGAGGGCGGGATCGTGGCGCTGCTGGGCGCCAACGGCGCGGGCAAGTCGACCACGCTCAAGGCGATCTCGAACCTGCTGAAGGCCGAGCGCGGGGAGGTCACCAAGGGCAGCGTCGAGTTCCGTGGCGAGCGCGTCGATCCGCTGATGCCCGCCGACCTGGTGAAGCGCGGCGTGATCCAGGTGATGGAAGGGCGCCACTGCTTCGGCCACCTGAGCGTCGAGGAGAACCTGCTCACGGGCGCGTACACGCGCAAGGCCACGCGCGCCGAGATCCGCGCCGACCTCGAGCGCGTGTACGAGTTCTTCCCGCGCCTGCGGCAGCGGCGCGCCTCGCAGGCCGGGTACACCTCCGGCGGCGAGCAGCAGATGACGGCCATCGGGCGCGCGCTCATGGCCCGCCCGACGATGATCCTGCTCGACGAGCCCTCCATGGGCCTCGCGCCGCAGATCGTCGAGGAGATCTTCGGCATCGTGAAGGACCTGAACGCGCGCGAGCGCGTGAGCTTCCTGCTCGCCGAGCAGAACACGATGGTCGCGCTGCGCTTCGCCGACTTCGGCTACATCCTGGAGAACGGCCGCGTCGTGATGGAAGGCAGCGCCCACGCGCTCGCCGAGAACGAGGACGTGAAGGAGTTCTACCTCGGGCTCTCGAGCGGCGGGCGCAAGAGCTTCCGCGAG
>JBGAOO010000201.1:0-7818 GCA_044221765.1 Usitatibacteraceae bacterium
GGCCTTCGTCGTGCCGCGGGTGAGGCCCACGATGGTGCCGCGCGCGAGCGGATCCCAGTAGGGCGAGCCCAGGCCCGCGAGCGCCGGCACGAAATGCACCCCGCCCGCGTCGGGCACGCTCCCGGCGAGCGGCCCCACTTCCTCCGACCGGGCGATGATGCCCAGCCCGTCGCGCAGCCACTGGATGGCGGCCCCGGCGACGAACACGCTGCCCTCGAGCGCGTAGTGCGCCTCGCCCCCGCGCCGCCAGGCGACGGTGGAGAGCAGGCGATGGCGCGAGGCGGCGGGCCGCGTGCCCGTGTTCATGAGCAGGAAGCAGCCGGTGCCGTACGTGTTCTTGGCGAGGCCGGCGCGGTGGCAGGCCTGGCCGAACAGGGCGGCCTGCTGGTCGCCGGCGAGGCCCGCGATCGGGATGCCCGCGGGCAGGCCCTCGCAGCGGATGGTCCCGACCACCTCGCTCGAGCCGACCACCCGCGGCAGCACCGGGCGCGGGATGTCCAGGAGGGCGAGGAGCTCGTCGTCCCAGTCGAGCGTGTGGATGTTGAAGAGCAGGGTGCGCGAGGCGTTGCCCGCGTCGGTGACGTGCGCCTCGCCGCCGGTGAGGCGCCAGGCGAGCCAGGCGTCGATGGTGCCGAAGGCGAGCTCGCCCCGGCGGGCCCGCTCGCGCGCGCCGGGCACGTGGTCGAGCAGCCAGGCGAGCTTGGTGCCGGAGAAGTAGGCGTCGAGGACCAGGCCGGTCCTTTCGCGCACCAGTTCCTCGTGCCCGGCCTGCCGGAGAGCGTCACATCGGGACGCGGTTCGTCGGTCCTGCCACACGATGGCGTTGGCGACGGGGCGCCCGGTGGCCCGGTCCCAGAGCACCGTCGTCTCGCGCTGGTTGGCGATGCCCGCCGCGCACACCTGGCTCGCGGCGAGGCCGGACTGGGCGAGGGCGCGGGCGGCCACGTCCCGCTGCGTGGCGAAGATCTCCTGCGCGTCGTGCTCCACCCAGCCGGGCTGGGGGAAGATCTGGCGGAATTCTTGCTGGGCGCTGGCGATGGGCCTGCCGGCGCGGTCGAAGAGGATGGCGCGGGAACTGGTGGTGCCCTGGTCGAGGGCGAGGACGGCTTTCATCGGCGGCGGGCCTTTAGTTTTCCGGTCCCCTGTTTTCCGGTCGATGATACGATAAAATTAACCAACGCCATCCGTAAGGCGCAGGAGCACGCAGTGGGACTACTGGACGACCTCAAGAAGCAGGCCGATGCGCTCAAGGCGCAGGACACCGACCGCACCGAGAGCCTGCGGGCGAACGCGGTGGCCGTGGACCACGCCCTGCGCCGGGCCTTTCTCTACATGAACGACCTGGGCAAGCAGCTCAACGTCGTGAAGATGCCCACTCCCTTCGTCTACAAGCTGCCCACGGTGGGCGACATCACGGGGCTCGTCTTCAAGGACTTCTTCGCCGACTTCCGCACCAAGCACTTCATCGACAAGGACTACTACGGCGAGGTGCACCTCGCCACGCGCTGCTGGTCGGACAACGTGCTCACGATCAAGAAGGGCCCGGACGACATGGAGAAGTTCCGGGACATCCTCTGGCAGTTCAACATCGAGCACAAGAGCGAGCAGTACCGCGACCAGCGCAAGGTCATCACCCACGAGATCTTCGAGGTGAAGTGCGACTTCCGCGTGCAGGCCAAGTTCGAGGGCGACCACGAGAGCGGCCGGCTGAAGATCATGGTGAAGAACGTCGGCGACTTCAACATCGACGTCTTCCAGATGACGGCCCTGGAGTTCAACGACAAGGCGGTGGAGGAATTCGCCAAGTACTTCATCGGCCGTCCCAACGAGTGGACGGAGATCGTGAAGCGCTCGGTGCTCAACCAGCGCGCGCCCGCCGCGCCCGTGGCGGCCAAGCCCAAGGTCGAGCCGAAGTACGTGGCCCCGCCGGCCGCGCCCGCCGCGCCGGCCCCCGAGGAGAAGCGCGGCCTGTTCGGCTCGCTGCGCTCCTTGATCAAGAAGGACGACTAGGCGCAACCCGCGCGCCGTGTCCCGCCTGACCCTCCTCGTTTCCACTCGCAAGGGCCTGTTCGTCATCGACGGCGGGCGGGCCCGGCGCCGCTGGTCGATGGCCGGCCCGCATTTCCTGGGCGAGATCGTGAACCATGCCGTGCTCGACCCGCGCGACGGGCGCACGGTGCTCGCGGCGGTGCGCGCCGGCCACCTGGGCCCCACCGTCTTTCGCTCCGTCGACGCCGGCCGCACCTGGTCCGAGGCCCGGCGCCCGCCCGCCTTCGCGCCGGCGGCCAAGGGGCAGGCGGGCGAGAGCGTGGGCCACGTCTTCTGGCTGGCGCCCGGCCACGCGAGCGAGCCCGGGCGCTGGTACGCGGGCACCTCCCCGCAGGGCCTGTTCGTCTCGGAGGATGCGGGCGAGACGTGGACCGGCGTGGCCGGCTTCAACGCCCATCCCGACCGGCGGCGCTGGATCGGCGAGCCGGGCGATGCGCCCCCCGACGGCGGCACGCTGCACTCGATCAACGTCGATCCCTTCGACCCGGCGCATCTGTACATCGGCCTGTCCGGCGGCGGCGTCTTCGAGTCGCCCGATCGCGGCGCCACCTGGACGCCCCTCAACCGCGGCTGCGCGGCGGACTTCCTGCCCGATCCGGATGCGCCCTTCGGCCATGACCCGCATTGCCTTCGCGTCCACCCACGCGAGCGCGGCGTCGTGTACCAGCAGAACCACTGCGGCATCTATCGCCTGGACCGGGCGGCCTCCCGCTGGGAACGCATCGGCCGGCACATGCCCCGGCGCATCGGCGACATCGGCTTCCCCCTCGTCCTCCACCCGCGCGACCCGCGCACCGCCTGGGTGTTCCCGATGGATGGCGGGACGGTCTGGCCGCGCGTGCCGATCGACGGGCGCCCGGCCGTTTACATGACGCGCGATGCCGGCCGGCACTGGAAGCGGCAGGACGGCGGCCTGCCCTGCGCGCAGGCGTGGTTCACGGTGAAGCGCCAGGCGATGACGGCGGATGCCTTCATCCGTCGGCCTCTACTTCGGCACGACCGGCGGCGAGGTCTGGGCGACCTGGACGAAGGCGAGCGGTGGCATTGCCTGTGCCTGCACCTGCCCCAGGTCCACGCTGTCGAGGCGGCCCTCGCCGCGTGAAGGTCGTCCTGCCGAGCCCGCTGGAGTCCTATACCCGGGGGCGGCGGAAGGTCCAGGCTCGCGGCGCCACGCTCGACGGGCTGCTCGCGGACCTCGACCGGCAGTTCCCCGGCATCCGCTTCCGGATGGTGGACGAGCAGGGGCGGTCCGGCCGCACATCCGGCTGTTCGTGAACCGGCAGCTGGCGCGGCGGCTGGACGCGCCGCTCGCGCCGGAGGACGAGGTGCCTGTCGTCGCGGCCCTGTCCGGGGTGAAACTTGCAGCGTGCTTGCGCTGCGTCACATTCCCGAAAGCGGCGGCATCGCGGACGTTGTAACATGCCCTAGCGCGGGGACGCTCTCCGGTCCCCGGAGCACCCACAAGCATGTCCCGGCCAACTCATCGAGAGCGTTTCCATGATCCGCAAGCACCTTGCCGCGGCTTCGCTGGCCGCGTTCGCCACGACCGGCGCGCAGGCCCAGACCGAGATCCAGTGGTGGCATTCCATGGGCGGTGCGCTGGGCGACAAGCTCAACGAACTGGCGACCAAGTTCAACCAGAGCCGAGGCTGATCAAGGCGGCCGCCCTACAAGCGGGCAGCTACCCGGAGTCGATGACCAGCGCGATCGCCGCCTTCCGCGCCGGCAACGCCCCGCACATCCTCCAGGTGTTCGAGGTCGGCACGGCCACGATGATGGCCGGCAAGGGCGCCGTGGTGCCGGTCTACAAGCTCATGAAGGACGCCGACGAGCCCTTCGACCCGAAGGCCTACATCCGGGCCGGTGTCGGGCTACTACTCCGACAGCAAGGGCAACATGCTGTCCTTCCCGTTCAACAGCTCGACGGTGGTGTTCTACATCAACAAGGACGCCTACAAGAAGGCGGGCTCGACCCCAGCAAGGCGCCGAAGACCTGGAAGGAGTTCAACGCCGCCGCCGAGAAGCTCAAGGCCGCCGGGCAGGCTTGCGTGTACACCACGGGGCTGGCCGTCATGGATGCACATCGAGAACTTCTCGCCTGGCACAACGTGCCCATCGGCATGAAGGAGAACGGCATGGCCGGCATGGACACCGAGTTCCAGGTGGTCCTCATCGCCGGTGATCGGTGGTGGCCACGTGGCGATGCTGGGCGACATGGCGAAGAAGGCCTGCTCACCTACGCCGGCCGCACCAACCAGGCCGAGGCGAAAAGTTCTCGAGCGGCGAGTGCGCGATGCTCACCTTCTCCTCCACGGGCGCGCAGGCCAACATCCGCTGCACCGCCAAGTTCGAGTGGTCGGTGAACATGATCCCCTACCACGACGACGTGAAGGGCGCGCCGCAGAACTCCATCATCGGCGGCGCCTCGCTCTGGGTCATGGGCGGCAAGACCAACAACGCCTACAAGGGCGTGGCCAAGTTCTTCGCCTTCCTGTCCAAGCCCGAGATCCAGATGGAATGGCATACCGGCACCGGCTACGTGCCGATCACCATGGCCGCCTACGAGCTCACCCGCAAGTCCGGCTTCTACGACAAGAACCCGGGCGCGGACATCGCCGTGAAGCAGCTCATGAACAAGCCGCCGACCGCCAATTCCAAGGGCCTTCGCTTCGGCAACTACGTCCAGGGCCGCGAGGTGATCGAGGAGGAGATGGAAGCCGTGATCATGGGCAAGAAGGACGCGAAGAGCGCGATGGACGAGGCGGTCCGGCGCGGCAACGACATCCTCCGCAAGTTCCAGGCGGCGAACAAGGGCTGAGCCCGGGCATCCGAACCGCAACCAAGGGGCCCTGACCGGCCCCTTTCCCGATCCCCGCCATGGAAAAACGCGTCGTCTTCAAGTCGGCCTGGCTGCCCTACGTGCTGCTGCTGCCGCAGGTCACGATCACGGCGCTCTTCTTCTTCTGGCCGGCGGCGCAGGCGGTCTACTTCTCCTTCCAGCTGCAGGACGCCTTCGGGATCACCTCGCAGTTCGTCTGGTTCCAGAACTACGCCGACCTCTTCAAGGACTCGCACTACGTGTCGTCCTTCAAGGTGACGG
Organism: Usitatibacteraceae bacterium; assembly: GCA_044221765.1. Taxonomy (GTDB): domain Bacteria; phylum Pseudomonadota; class Gammaproteobacteria; order Burkholderiales; family Usitatibacteraceae; genus FEB-7. The sequence goes on from JBGAOO010000201.1 coordinate 5,150, forward strand.
CGTTCTTCAGCGTGATGGTGGCCACCACGGGGATCCTCATCTCGCTGCTGCTCGCCACCATGGCCGACTCGGTGGTGCGCGGGGCGCTCGCCTACAAGACGTTCCTCATCTGGCCCTACGCGGTGGCCCCGGCCATCGCGGGCGTGCTCTGGGCGTTCATCTTCGCGCCGTCGATCGGCATCGTGACCTACTTCCTGAAGAAGTTCGGCATCGACTGGAACTGGATCATCAACTCGGAGCAGGCGATGCTCCTGGTGGTGATCGCCTCGGTGTGGAAGCAGATCAGCTACAACTTCCTGTTCTTCCTGGCGGGGCTGCAGTCGATCCCGAAGTCGCTCATCGAGGCGGCCGCCATCGACGGCGCCGGTCCCTTCCGGCGCTTCTGGACGATCGTCTTCCCGCTGCTGTCGCCGACGACGTTCTTCCTGCTGGTGATGAACATCATCTATTCCTTCTTCGACACCTTCGGCGTGATCGACGCCACGACGCAGGGCGGGCCGGGAGACGCGACCAAGATCCTCGTGTACAAGGTCTACTACGACGGCGTGAAGGCGGCGGACCTGGGCGGGTCCTCGGCGCAGTCGGTGATCCTCATGGCCATCGTCATCACGCTCACCGTGATCCAGTTCCGGTACATCGAGCGAAGGGTGCAGTACTAGATGGGCGATCCAGGCACAGGACGGCGATGACATGGTAGAGAACAGGCCGGTCCGGGATTTCTTCGCGCACGCCGTGCTCATCACGGGCGTGCTGCTGGTGGCCTTCCCCCTGTGGGTGACCTTCGTCGCCTCGACGCTCACCTTCGAGCAGATCGTGGCCGTCCCGATGCCGCTGTGGCCCGGCGACCACCTGGTGGCCAACTACACGCAGGTGCTCACCGCGGGCTCGGAGAAGGGCTCCTCCGCGCCCGTCTCGACCATGCTCGTGAACAGCCTGATCATGGCGCTGTCGATCGCGATCGGGAAGATCTCGATCTCCATCCTGTCGGCCTTCGCGATCGTCTATTTCCGCTTCCCGGGCCGGTCCATCTTCTTCTGGAGCGTCTTCGTCACGCTGATGCTGCCGGTGGAGGTGCGCATCATCCCCACGTTCAAGGTCGCGGCCGACCTGGGCATCCTGGACTCGCACCTGGGCCTCGCGATGCCGCTCATCGCCTCGGCCACGGCGACCTTCCTCTTCCGCCAGTTCTTCATGACGATCCCCGACGAGCTGACCGAGGCCGCGCGGATCGACGGCGCCGGGCCGATCCGCTTCTTCGTCGACGTGGTGCTGCCGCTGTCGAAGACGCACATCGCCGCGCTCTTCGTGATCCTCTTCATCTACGGCTGGAACCAGTACCTGTGGCCGCTGCTCATCACGGCCTCGGAATCGATGTACACGGTGGTGATCGGCATCAAGCGCATGATCGCCGGCGGCGACGCCTCCAACGAGTGGCACCTCATCATGGCCACCGCGATGCTCGCCCTGATGCCCCCGGCGCTGGTGGTGGTCCTCATGCAGAAGTGGTTCGTGAAGGGGCTGGTCGAGACCGAGAAGTAAACTGGCGATAAGCGGCGGGAGACGGCGGGAACGGCGTTCGAGCGGACCGGATAGCCGCTCAACGCCGGCGGGCAGGAGAGTCGCCTCGGTACGGGAGACGGCGGGAACGGCGCTCGAGCGGACCGGATAGCCGCTCAACGCCGGCAGGCAGGAGTACCGGCTGGGTCCAGGAAGCAGCGGCAAAGGCAGGGAGCGGATCGAGCGACGCTTGATACCAACGGGCACGGCGGCAAACATCGACAGGGAACGAGCGAAGACAGATGGCGGAAATCAGCCTGCACGGCGTGACCAAGAGCTTCGGCAAGACCGAGGTCATCCATCGCACCGACGTGAAGATCGAGGACGGGGAGTTCGTCGTCCTGGTCGGCCCTTCCGGCTGCGGCAAGTCGACCGTCCTCAGGATGATCGCCGGGCTGGAGACCGTCACCGAGGGCGAGGTGCGCATCGCGGGCAAGCGCGTGAACGAGGTGGAGCCCAAGGACCGCAACATCGCCATGGTGTTCCAGAACTACGCGCTCTACCCGCACATGAGCGTGTACGACAACATGGCCTACGGCCTGAAGATCCGCAAGCTCGCCAAGGACGACATCGAGAGGCGCGTGCAGCGCGCCGCCGGGATCCTCGAGCTCGGGCCCTACCTGCAGCGGAAGCCGCGCGAGCTCTCCGGCGGCCAGCGCCAGCGCGTGGCGATGGGCCGCGCGATCGTGCGCGAGCCCGCCGCGTTCCTCTTCGACGAGCCGCTGTCGAACCTGGACGCCAAGCTGCGCGTGCAGATGCGGCTCGAGATCCAGAAGCTGCACCGCGAACTGCGCACCACCAGCGTCTACGTGACGCACGACCAGGTCGAGGCCATGACGCTCGCCGACCGGATGATCGTCATCAATGCCGGCGTGATCGAGCAGGTCGGCGCCCCCCTCGCGGTGTACGACGAACCCGAGTCGCTCTTCGTGGCCGGGTTCATCGGCTCGCCGTCGATGAACTTCATGCCCGGCAAGCGCTCGGGCGACGGGGTGGACGTGGGCGAGGGTCTCGTGATCCCCCTGCCCGCCGAGCTGCGGGAGAAGGCCGGCGAGAAGGTGACGGTGGGCATCCGCCCGGAGCACCTCGTGGCCGCCGACGGGCCGGGGCCC
>JBGAOO010000202.1:0-6191 GCA_044221765.1 Usitatibacteraceae bacterium
GGTCACCCTGTCCTCCACGGAGCTCTTCGCCTTCGACAGCGCGACGCTGCGCCTGCCCCAACCGAAGCTGGACGAGATCGCCGACGTGCTGCGTCGCAACAGCCAGATCGACCGGGTGACGATCACCGGCTACACGGACCGGCTCGGCAGCGATGCCTACAACCGGGCGCTCTCCCAGCGCCGCGCCGACGCCGTGAAGAGCTACCTCACGGGCAAGTCGATCGCGGCCGCGCGCCTGGAGACGCTCGCGCGGGGCGAGGAGAACCCCGTCGTGCAGTGCAACGACCGCAAGCGCGCCGACCTCATCGTCTGCCTCGAGCCCAACCGCCGTGTCGAGGTGGGGGAGTTCGTCGTCGAGCGACGCCTCCCGTAGTCCGCCCCGTGCCCGCTGCCGCCGCTCACCAGGTGAGCGGCGGCAGTTGCCTGAAGACCGTCCGGATCCCGTCGCTCCACTCCTCGCTCAGGCGGACGAAGTACGCGTCCGCCTCGTCGAACCGGCGCCGCATCGTGACCTCCAGGCTGTCCCTTTCGTAGCAGAGCAGGTCGATCGGCATGCCCACCGAGAGGTTGCTGCGCATGGTCGAGTCGAAGGACACGAGCACGCACTTGGCCGCGTCCGCGAGGGGCGTGCCGCGCTGGATCACGCGCTCGAGGATCGGCTTGCCGTACTTGGTCTCGCCGGTCTGGAAGTAGGGCGTGTCCAGTCCCGCCTCGATGAAGTTGCCCTCGGCGTAGAGCCTGAAGAGCCGCACGGGCTCGCCGCGCACCTGCCCGCCCAGGATGAACGAGGCATTGAAGGCGATGTCGCTCTCGAGCAGGTACTCGCCGTCGCGCCGCTCGACCTCGCGCAGGGCGTCGGCCACGCGCATCGCCACGTCGAACATCGTGGGCGCGTTCCACAGGTTCTCCTCGCCCGTGTCCGTGGCGCAGCGCCGGTTCAGCACGCCGATCACCGCCTGCGTGCCGGCGAGGCTGCCCGAGCTGAGCAGGACGAGCACCCGATCCCCCCTGCGCTCGAAGATCGTCATCTTGCAGAACTTGCCGAGGTTGTCCAGGCCGGCGTTGGTGCGCGAGTCGGAGGCGAGGATGAGGCCCTCGTCCATGAGCACGCCGACGCAGTAGGTCACGCGGGAGCGCCCCGGCCGGCGACCTGCACGTCCACTTCGTGCGGCAGGCGGTCGTCCACGAGCGCGATCCACGGCCCGGGTTGCGCCAGGCCGTCGACCGTCACGCGGGTGGCGGCCTGCGCGCCCGGGGCGTCCCCGTCGTCGCGGCGAAGGGCCAGGCGATAGGTCGTCTCCCGGTACCGGTAGCGCACCGTGATGGCGGGCCCGCCCGCGGGCAGGCAGGGCTCGCAGTGCAGGCGGTCTCCCTCGAGCCTCAGGCCGAGCAGGGACTCGACGAGCAGCCGGTACATCCACCCGGCCGATCCCGTGTACCAGGACCAGCCGCCGCGGCCCGCGTGCGGCGGCAGGGAATAGACGTCGGCGGCGACCACGTAGGGCTCCGCCTTGTAGACCTGCGCACCCTGCGCCGAGCGCGAGTGGTTCACCGGGTTGATCATCGCGGCGAGGGCCCAGGCGCGCTCGGCCTGCCCGAGGCGGGCGCAGGCCATGGCGCACCAGATCGCGCCGTGCGTGTACTGGCCGCCGTTCTCGCGCACGCCCGGGACGTAGCCGCGGATGTAGCCCGGGTCGAGCGACGAGGTGTCGAAGGGCGGATCGAGCAGCTGGACGAGCGCGTGCTCCGGGTTCACCAGGCGCTCGTGGACGGACTGCATGGCACGCACCGCGCGCGCCGGGTCGCCGGCGCCGGAGAGCACGGACCAGCTCTGCGCGATCGAGTCGATGCGGCACTCGGGATTCTCGCGCGAGCCCAGGGGCGTGCCGTCGTCGAAGTAGGCGCGGCGGTACCACTCGCCGTCCCAGCCGCCCGCCTCGATGCGCCCGCGCAGCTGCGCGGCCTCCGATTCGCAGAAGGCGGCGAACGCCGCATCGCCCTGGGCCCGGGCGAGCGGCGCGAAGTCGGCCAGGACGCGGTACAGGAAGAAGCCGAGCCACACGCTCTCGCCGCGCCCGTGCAGGCCCACGCGGTTCATGCCGTCGTTCCAGTCGCCCGAGCCCATGAGCGGCAGCCCGTGCTCGCCGTAGCGCAGGCCGTGCCGGATCGCGCGCACGCAGTGCTGGTACACCGTCGCGCCCTCGTCGGCGCGGCCGGGCAGGTCGTAGTACGAGTCCTCGCCGGGCTTGACCGGGCGGCCCTCGAGGAAGCCGACCGGCTCCTCGAGCAGCGACGCGTCCGCGGTGGCCGCCACGTAGCGGCAGGCGGCGAGCGGCAGCCAGAGGAAGTCGTCCGAGCAATGGGTGCGCACGCCGCGCCCGGCGGGCGGGTGCCACCAGTGCTGGACGTCGCCCTCGCGGAACTGGCGGCTCGCGCAGAGGAGGATCTGGGCGCGCAACAGGCGCGGCTCGGCGTGCGTGAGCGCCATCGCGTCCTGGAGCTGGTCCCGGAAGCCGTAGGCGCCGCCCGACTGGTAGTAGCCGCTGCGCGCCCAGAGGCGGCAGGCGATCGTCTGGTAGAGCAGCCAGCCGTTCGCGAGCACGTCGAACGCGGGGTCGGCCGTCTCCACCTGCACCGTGGTGAGGACCCGGTGCCAGTGCGCCGTCACGGCCTCGAGCGCCTCGCGCGCGGCGACCGGGCCGCGGCTTTGCTGCACCAGGCGGCCGGCGGCCTGCGCGTCGGGCGCGGCGCCCAGGCGGAAGACGATCTCGCGCTCCTGCCCGGGCGCCAGGTCGAAGGCCACGCGGATCGCCGCGCACGGGTCGAGGCCGGCGCCGACCTTGCCCGAGAGCGTCGTGCGGCGCATCGCGGCCGGATCGCCCATCGTGCCGTTGCGGCCCAGGAACTCGGTCCTGTCCCCGCTCACCGTGCGCGCGGGTTCGTCGACGTCGAAGAAGGCGACCCAGTCCGCGAACTCGGTGTTGTACGGGTTGCGCGCGTAGAGCGCCTCGTCGCGCGAGGCGATCCAGGTCGTCACGTGCATCGCGGTGGCCGCGCGCAGGGCGCCGAGCACCCACTCGACGTAGCCGGTGACGGACAGGCTGCGCGGCCGGCCCGAGACGTTGGCGACCTTGAGGCAGAGGAACTTCACCGCGGCCTCGCGCGCCACGAAGACCGTGAGGGCGGTGGCGAGCCCGTCCTCGACCTGCTCGAAGACGCTGTAGCCGAAGCCGTGCCGCGTGGTCGCGGGCGCGGCGCCGCCGCAGGGCAGGGGCGTGGGCGACCAGAAGCGCCCGGTCTCCTCGTCGCGCAGGTAGAGCGCCTCGGCGCCGCACGCGTTCACCGGGTCGTTGTGCCAGGGCGTGAGCCGGTAGAGGTGGGCATTGTCGCCCCAGGTGTAGCCCAGGCCGCTCTCCGAGACGATCGTGCCGAAGCGCGGGTTGGCCATCACGTTGACCCACGGGGCCGGCGTGGTGCCGCCTGCCGCGGGCGCGATGACGTATTCGCGGCCGTCGGGCCGGAAGCCGCCGATCCCGTTGGCGAGCAGCAGTCCCTCGAGCGGCGCGGCGGCGGCGGCCGGGGCGGTCGGCCGCGACGAGCGGACGGGCTCGAGGGCCGGGGTGCGCGGCTCGGCGGGCAGGCGACGGCGGACCTGCTCGGCCAGCGTGCCGGCGCCGTCGCTCAGGATCACCCGCGCGACCGACTGGAAGAGCACGCGGTCCTCGGCGGAGATCTGCTCGGCGTTGCGCACGATGATGCCGCCCGGCCGGTCGGCGCCCTGCGTCTCGACGCCGGCGGCGATGAGCCCGACGATCTGCTCCTGCAGGCGCTGGCGGTAGCCGTCGTGGTCCTCGTTCCAGATCACCAGGTCGACCGCGAGCCCCTTGAGCCGCCAGTAGGCGTGCGCCTGGACGAGGTGGCGCACCAGGTCGATGTTGGCCGCATCGGCCACCTGCAGGAGCACGATGGGCAGGTCGCCGGAGACCGCGTAGCCCCAGAGCCCGGATTGCCCCCGGCGGTTGCGCGCGAGCACCGCCGCGCTCGCCCGGAGCGAGGCGTTGGCGTAGATCACCGAGCTCGCGATGCGCGCATAGAGCTGCGAGTCGGCCTCCGTCGCGTTCAGCTGGCGCAGCGCCACCTGGCTGTGCGTCCAGGCCAGCTCTAAGACGCGATCTACCATGGCGCGGTCCTGGAACTTGCCCAGCATCCGCATCACGGCCGCCTGCGTGGAGGCCGCGCCCGTCACGAGGTCGATCGTGACGGTGGCCCCGGCGCCCAGCATCCGCATCACGGCCTCCTGCGTGGAGGCCGCGCCCGTCACGAGGTCGATCGTGACGGTGGCCCCGGCCGGGATGAGCAGGCTGTGGCGGATGGCGGCCACCGGGTCCAGGACGGAACCTTCGGTTCCCGCGAGCGGGCCGGGCCGGAGCATCGCGGCGGGCGCGGCCACGGTGCGGCCGCGGCCGATGAACTTCAGTCGGTCGGTCTCGAAGGAGACGGTCGACGGGTGCGCGCCGTGGGTGGTCATGAGGTGGAACATCCAGGGCACGGCCTCGTCCAGCGAGCGCGGCCGACGCGTGCAGACGATGGCCTGTCGGCCGGGCAGGATCTCGGTGTTCACGAAGAGGTTGCTGAAGGCCGGGTGCAGCGCGTCGGCGGCGGCCGGGGCGAGCACCACTTCGGCGTAGCTGGTCACCTCGATCGTGCGGGCCGTGCGCGCGCGGTTGGTGATGCGCACGCGCCGCACCTCGATGTCGTCCTCGGGCGAGACCACGATCTCGGTGTGCGTCTCGAAGCCGGCGTCGCGGCGGCGGAACTCCGCGCGCCCTTCCGAGAAGATGGCCTCGTAGTGCTCGCCCCGGCGCCGCGTGGGCTGGTGGGCGCCGGACCAGAACTCGCCCGTGGACTCCTCGCGCAGGTAGCAGAACGTGCCCCAGGAATCGCACGTGGCGTCCTCGCGCCAGCGCGTCACCGCGAGGTCCTTCCAGCGGCTGCTCCCGCCGCCCGCATTCGTCACCATGACGTGGTAGCGGCCGTTCGACAGGAGCTGGACCTCGGGGAAGGGCGTGTCGGGGTTCGTGAGCACGCGCACGGGCGGGGGCGCGTCGATCCCGGGCAGGTGCACGCCGGCCCGTTCGGCCGCGCGCGGCTCGAAGAGCACGCCGCGCGGGATGCGCTCCTGCAGCAGGAGCAGCGTCGCCTGGAAGAGCGGCTCCGCCGCGAAGCGCCGCTGCATCGGCCGGGCGAGCAGGGTGGAGGCGATCGCGAGCAGGCTCATCGCCTGGTGGTGCGCCATGTACGAGCGCACCACGGCGCTTGTCTCCCCGCGGCGAAGGCGCGAGGGCGTGTAGTCGATGGCCTCGTAGTGGCCGAGGGTGCCGGCGAGCCCCTCGGCCGCCAGGCGCTGCAGGTTCCGGCAGGCCGGCTCCGGCGCGACGAGCAGCGCGAGGGCCGAGGCGTAGGGCGCCACCACCAGGTCCTCGGCGAGCCCGCGCTTCAGGCCCAGCCCGGGCACGCCGAAGGCGCGGTACTGGTAGTTCAGGTGCACGTCGACGGTGTTGTAGCCGCTTTCCGAGATGCCCCAGGGCACGCCGCGCTGGCGGCCGTAGTCGATCTGGCGCTCCACGGCGGCGAGGCAGGTCTGCGCGAGCAGGGTGTCCTCGTAGGAGGGCATGACCAGCAGCGGCATGAGGTACTCGAACATCGAGCCGCTCCAGGCGAGCAGCACCGGGTCGCCGCCCGCGGTCGCGAGCAGGCGCCCCAGCGCGAACCAGCTCTCCTGCGGCAGCTTGCCCTGGGCGATGGCGACGAAATTCGCCAGGCGCGCCTCGGAGGCGAGCAGGTCGTAGAAGCTCGAGTCGCCGCGCTGCTCGGTCACGTTGTAGCCGATCACGAGCTGGCGGCGCGCCTTGTCGTAGAGGAAGTCGAAATCCGCCTGGGCCAGCTCGCCCGCCTGGCGGGCGAGCTGCCCGAGCGCGGCGAGGCGGGCGCAGGCGCGCTCCGCGCCCAGCAGCACGAGAGGGCAGGGCACCGCGGCGGCGTCGGTGCCGGGCAGGGCCGTGAAGCCGGCCAGCTCGCGCAGGGTGGGGATCGCGTCCGCGCCCGAGCCGGGCCGGGCCGGTGCCGGCCCCTGGCGGTCGAGCCAGGGCGCGAGCAGGAGCAGGTCGTCGCGGACCGCGGCACTTTGCCGT
>JBGAOO010000203.1:0-6179 GCA_044221765.1 Usitatibacteraceae bacterium
CTTCGCGTAGGGCATGTCGATCAGCTGGATCACCCCCGCCACGAGCGCGATCGCGATGGCGACGGGGTTGGCGAGCGGGTTCCGGCCGGCCCTCTCGTAGATCATCACGCCCGCCTGGTAGGCCGAGAGCGTGAGGATGAGCGCGAGCAGCGGGCTGCCCGAGAGGTAGACCCAGATCTCCTGGATGGCGGGGAGGTCGGGCCTCATTCGGGCTCGTCTTTCGCGAGCGCGCCCAGCACGAGGGCCGTCACCGCCATGGTGGCTACAACGCTGACCAGGAGCGCCGCGCCGATGGCCCAGACGTGGTTCCTCAGTTGCGGCCAGAACATCACCACGCCCACGGCGGCGGGAATGAAGAGCAGGCCCAGGTTCTGCGCGAACGCCGTGGCCACGAAATCGATGGATTCGGGCACGGAGCCCTTGATCCGCAGCCACGCGAGCAGCAGCACGAGGCCGATGACGGGTCCGGGGATGAGCGGCAGGAGGAACTTCGCGACGAGTTCCCCGAGGCCCTGGAAGAGCAGTATCTGGACGAGACCGGCGATCATGCCGGCAGTCTAGCGAAGAAAAGGGGACGCTACCCTTTAAAGGGTAGCGTCCCCTTTGTCACCTTCAGTCGGCCTTCACGCCGGAATCCTTCGCCACCTTCTTCCACTTGGCGATCTCGTCGTGGATGAACTGGGCGAACTCGGCGCGCGTGCCCACGGCGGAGACGAAGGAGAGCGCATTGAAGCGCTCCTTCACGGCCGGCTCGGCCATCATCTTCACGACTTCCGCGTTCAGCTTGTCGAGGATGGCCGCGGGCGTCTTCGCCGGCGCGGCGAGGCCGATCCAGCCCACCGCCTCCACCGGGTAGCCCTGCTCGGCGAGCGTGGGCACCTCCGGCGCGAAGGGCGAGCGCGTCTTCGAGGCGATGCCCAGCGCGATGAGCCGGCCGCCCTTGAGCTGCGGCACCATCGCGGGCACCGCGTCGGAGAGCATCGGGATGTTGCCGCCCATCACCTGCGTCTGGGCCTCGGCGCCGCCCTTGAATGGGATGTGGTTGAGCTTGATGCCCGCCACGGCCTGGAAGTGCTCGACGGCGAGGTGGCTCGTGGTGCCCTTGCCCAGCGAGCCGAAGTCGATGGCGCCCGGGTTCGCCTTGGCGGCGGCCACCAGTTCCTTCAGCGTCTTGAACTTGGCCGACGACCCGACCGCGAACACCTGCGGCGTGAAGCCGATGTTGGCGATGGGCTCGAAGTCCTTCTCCGGGTCGTAGGGCAACTTGGCATAGATCGCCGGGTTGATGCCGAACGGGCCGCTGGGCGCCGTGGTGAGCGTGTAGCCGTCGGGCGCCGCCTTGGCCGCGAACTCCGTGCCGATGATGCCGCCGGCGCCCGCGCGGTTCTCCACCACGAAGGGCTGGCCGAACGCCTTGGTCATGTGGTCGGCCACCAGGCGCGCGAGGATGTCGGTGGAGGAGCCCGGCGTGAAGGCGACGATGATCTTCACCGGCTTGGCGGGCCAGGTCTGCGCCTGGACCTGCACGGGAACGAGCGCGAGCAGCGACAAGGTAGCGACGAGCAGGCGGGCGATGCGCATGGGGTTTCTCCGGGGATTTTTTCTAGACGGTCGCGACGGGCGTGGCGGGCGAGCCCACGGCGCCGGGCAGGCGAAGCGGTGGCGCGGTGAGCAGGAAGCGGTGGCGGCGATGCTCGGCCAGCCAGCGCGCGAGCGGCGTGAGGTGCCAGAGCTCGCCCAGGTGGATGCCGAGCTTGAACAGGCACAGCTCGTGCAGCGGCAGCAGCGCGCCCCGGTAGCCGGGCGGCGGCTCGGGCAGGCGTTCCTCGACGGCGTGGTTGTCGGCGACCAGGATCGCCAGGCCGCTCTCGCGCACCCAGTCGAGGAGCTTCGCGTCCTGGCTGTCGAGCACGCTGCCGGTGACGCGCAGCCGCTCCACGTCGGGCGTGCGGCCCATGCGCAGGAGCTGCTCGGCGAAGCCGGTGTGGATGCAGACCATGTCGCCCTCCTCCACCACGACGCCGTCCTCGCGCATCACCTTCATCAGGGCTTCGTAGCCCACGCGCGTGCGGCCGTCGCCGAAATGGCGGTGCAGGTCGATGAGCACGCCCCGGCCCTGCACGCAGGTCTCGGCCATGTGCTCCAGGCCCAGGGGCGACTGGCCCGGCGGCGCGGCGGGGAACCCGTTGTAGTAGACGACCTCGGGCACGCCGTCGCCGTCCGCGTCGAAGCGCGAGCCCACGTGCGAGAAGGAATCCCACTGCGTGGAGTACTGCAGGAACAGGTGCACGCCGTCGTCGCAGACCACGTCGGTGAGGCCCGCGTGCTGGTCGCAGAAGGAGAAGTTGTAGACGGGCCGGCCCTCGTTCTCCGGCACGAAGAGCGCGGGGGGCTTCCTGCGCGGCGACAGGCCCGAGCCCAGGTCGAGTGGCAGCGACAGGCAGAAGGCGATGCCTTCCTTCGCCTCCAGGATGCCCTTGCGCCGGCGTTCGGGCGTCAGCAGGTTGAGGCGGCCCAGGCGGTCGTCGGGGCCGAAGTCGCCCCAGTTGGAGCCCGGGGGCCGTTGCTTCCAGCGCGTGGCGGTCATCACTCGTCCTCGGCCTTCGCGGCCTGCGCGCCCTCGGCCAGCACGCCGTCGGCGAGGAGCCGGTCGCAGTCCGCCCCGGTCAGGCCGAGCGACGCCAGGAGCTCGCGGTTGTGCTGCCCGAGCGAAGGGGCGGGCGTGCGGATGGAGCCGGGCGTGCGGCACCACGTGGTGCATGGGGTAGGCGCCCATGTCGGGATCGGGATAGTCCGCGAGCAGCTCGCGCGAGCGGACATGCGGGTCCTCGAGGATCTGCGCGATGTCGTAGATCGGGCCGATCGTCACCTCCGCCTGCTCGAAGAACGCGACGTTCTCGGCCTGCGTGCGCTGCGCGATGAAGGCGCCGATGATCTCGTCGAGCTCCGCCGCGTGCAGCACGCGGTCCGCGTTCTTCCGGTAGCGCGGGTTGTCGACGAGGTCCTCCCGGCCGATGGAGCGGAAGACGCGCTCGGCCATCTTCTGCGTCGAGGCCGACAGGCCCACGTACAGCCCGTCCTTGCACTTGTAGGCATTGCGCGGGCAGGCGTTGGTCGAGCGGCTGCCCGTGCGCGGCTTCACCTTGCCCGAGAGCCGGTAGTTGGCCGCCTGCGGGCCGAGCACCGTGAAGAGCGGGTCCAGGAGCGGCAGGTCGATCACCTGGCCCTGGCCGCCCATCACCTCCACCTCGCGCAGGGCGATCATCACCGCCGAGGCGCCGTAGAGCCCGGCGACGCAGTCGGCGAGATACATGGGCGGCAGCACCGGCTCGCGGTCGGCGAAGCCGTTCATGCTCGCGAAGCCGGACATGCCTTCCACCAGCGTGCCGAAGCCGGGGCGTTTCGCGTAGGGGCCGTCCTGTCCCCAGCCGGAGACGCGCACGATGACGAGCTTCGGGTTGAGGCGATGCAGCACGTCCGGGCCCAGGCCCATCTTCTCCAGCGTGCCGGGGCGGAAGCTCTCGACGAAGACTTGCGCCGTGGGCACGAGCTTCTCGAGGATCGCGCGCGCCTCGGGCTTGCGCAGTTCCAGGCAAAGGCTCTTCTTGTTGCGCGCGTAGAGCTTCCAGTTGGTGTGCACGCCCTTCGTCTCCCAGGCGCGCAGCGTGTCGCCCGCGGGCGGCTCCACCTTGATCACCTCGGCGCCGAAATCGGCGAGCTGCTGCGTGATGGTGTTGCCCGCGACCAGGCGCGACAGGTCGAGCACGCGCACGCCCTCGAGCGTGCCCTTGGCCTGCGGCTGGTAGTCGCGCTGGGGAAGGGGCACGGCCGCTCTCCTAGGCGTCGGCGAGCAGGCCCAGCTTGCGCGCCACGCGCAGGACGGCCTCGGCGCGCGCGACGAACGGGGCGTCGATCATCTTGCCGTCCACCACCCACGCGCCCACGCCCTTCTCCGCGGCTTCCTTCGCGGAGGCGACGACCTTCACCGAATGGGCGATCTCCGCGTCGGTCGGGCGGAAGACGCGGTTGATCACCGCGACCTGGCTGGGGTGGATGGCCGACTTGCCCAGGAACCCGAGCTTGCGCGCCTGGATGGCCTCTTCCTCGAGGAAGGCGACGTTCTTCACGTCGGCCATCGCCGAGTCGAAGGCCCAGATGCCCGCCTCCGCCGCGGCGAGCTTCACGCCGAGCTGGAAGTGCAGGACCACCAGGCCGGCCACGCGCTTGTCGGCCGAGGCGATCTCCGCGGCGAGCCGGAACGCCTTCGGCGTCTCGATGTTGGCCATGATGCCCACGGGCTTCGCGATGCCCCTGGCCTTCTCGATGCGCGTCATCACGGCGGCGGCATGGCGCACGTCGTCGGCGCCCTGGGGCATGGGCTGGTTGACGAGGTCCAGGGCCGGCAGGCTGATCGCCTCGATGTCCTTCTCGAAGTGGGGCGTGTCCACGCCGTTCACGCGGACGACGATCGTCTTCGCCTTGTCCGCCGGGAGCGTGGCGAGGAACTTCGCGACCTCGCCGCGCGCCCAGTCCTTGCGGCTCTCGTCGACGGCATCCTCGAGGTCGATCGAGATCATGTCGGCCTCGCCCGCCATCGCCTTGGCGAAGAGCTCCGGGCGCGAGCCCGGCACGAAGAGCTTGCAGCGCATTACTTGCCCGCCTTCGAGGCCTCGTAGCGAGCCTTGTTCTCGGCGTTGGGCGGATACAGGCCCGGGAGCGAGGCGCCCTTCTCCACCTCGCCCATGATCCAGCTCTCCAGGCGTTCCTGCTCCGGCGCGGCCGCGACGATGTCGGCCACGAAGGCCTGCGGGATGAGCACGGCGCCGTCGTCGTCCACGACGACCACGTCGTCGGGGAACACGGCCACGCCGCCGCAGCCGATGGGCTCGCCCCAGTTCACGAAGGTGAGGCCGGCCACGGACGGGGGCGCGGCGGCGCCGTCGCACCACACCGGCAGGCCCGTGCCCTTCACGCCCGCCACGTCGCGCAGCACGCCGTCGGTGACGAGCGCGGCGACGCCCTTCTTCTTCATGCGGGCGCACAGGATGTCGCCGAAGATGCCGGCATCCGTGATGCCCATCGCGTCGACCACGGTGATGCAGCCCTCGGGCATGGCCTCGATGGCCGCGCGCGTGGAGATGGGCTTGGACCAGGACTCGGGCGTGGCGAGGTCCTCGCGCGCGGGCACGAAGCGCAGCGTGAACGCCGGGCCCACCAGGCGGGGTTGGCCGGGATTGAGCGGCTTGGTGCCGCGCATCCAGACGTTGCGCAGCCCCTTCTTGAGCAGCAGCGTGGTGATCGTCGCGGTGGTCGATGTCGGCGATGTCCGCGGCCGAAAGCTTCGGCCCGGGCTTGCGGATCGCGGCGCTCGAGATCACGCCGCGCTTGATCAAAAGGTACTTGCGCACCGCCAGGCCCAGCGCCGTCTGCTGCTCGTAGCGCGCCAGGGGCAGGTACGCGTCGAAGAGATCGTGCGCGCGCTCGATGTCGCCCGCCGCGTGCGCCTTCACCACGTCCACCATCATCTCCGGATAGCTGAAGCCGGTCATCGCGCCGTCGGCCCCGCGCGAGAGCTCCTCGGGCAGGAAGAGCCCGCCGCCGTTGCCCGACAGGATCGAGATGCGCCGGATCTCGCCCTTGCCGCTCGCCGCGCGCATCGCCGCGAGCTTCGCGAGGCCCGGCCCCGGCCAGTCCTCGTGCTTGAGCATCACCGCCGTGGGGATGCCCTTGAAGATGCGCAGCAGCACCGGCACCGGCAGCTGCGCCCCGTAGGCGAGCGGGTGGTCCTGCACGCAGATCGGGATCGCGGGGCCGAGCGTCTCGGCCGCCATCTCGTAGTAGGACACGGCCTGGTCGTCGGTCTTGACGCTCGCGGCCGGGCCGATCATCACCCCTGCCGCGCCCAGGTCCATCACGCTCTTCGCGAGCTCGCCCATCGCCGCGAAGCCCGGCGAGGACACGCCCACGATCGTGGGCACGCGATCCTTCACGCGGGCCAGCACGCGCTTCACGTACGTGCGCGACTCCTCGGCCGTGAGCTTGGGCGCCTCGCCCATCACGCCCAGCACCGTGAGGCCCGTGGCGCCCTTGTCGAGGTAGAAGTCGATCAGCCGGTCGGTGCTCTCGAGGTCGAGCGCGCCCGCCTCGGTGAAGGGCGTCACCGTGATGAGGTAGACGCC
>JBGAOO010000204.1:0-6257 GCA_044221765.1 Usitatibacteraceae bacterium
TGTCCTGCCCGTAGAGGCCCACGGTATTCGCCTTGTACGAAACCGGGCTCGTGCGCGTCACGTTGTCGAAGTAGCCGGCGGGCAGGTCGCGGAACGGATCGGGATTGCCCAGCGTCGTCGAGGGATTGGGCACGGCGCCGGTGGTGTTCCAGCGCCCGGCCTTCTCGCGCACGAGTTCCAGCCCCGCGAGCACCTGGTGCTTCAGGCCCCAGGCCGTGCGCTCGACGTGGAAGTCGGTCTGGCTGGTGAGCGTGCGTTCCTCGCCGCCGCGAGCCTGGCGCTGGCGGTTCACGACCGTCGCGTCCGAAAGGGCGAGCGTGCCTGCCGCCAGTCGCGGCGCGACGGCCCAGAGGTTCCGCTCGTACTCGCCCGAGCGCAGCACGGTCCGCAGCGTCGTCCTGTCGTCGAACCGGTGGATCCACGAGGCGGTGCCGATGCCCGCCTTGTCGCGCTGGTGATCGGCGCCGGCGAGGCCGTAGAAGCGCCCGACGGGCACGGGGACCGGCTTGCCGTCGAAATAGGGCACGCCGTAGTCGGGCACGTCGTCGTACTCGAGGTGGTAGTACGAGAACGCGAATTCGTCCGGCATGCCGATGCCGAGGCGCACGGACGGTGCCACGCCCCGGCGGTCCGTCTCGACGCCCTCGCGGAAGCTGCCGGCCTTCGTCTTCATGGCGTTCACGCGGATGGCCGCGTCCTCGCCCACGCGCCGGTTCACGTCGAGCGTGGCGCGCGCGTAGTCGAAGCTGCCGACGGTCACGGCGAGCGTGCCCCGGTCGACGAGCCCGGGCAGCTTGCTCACCTGGTTCACGAGCCCGCCGGTGGAGCCGCGCCCGTAGAGCATGGAAGAGGAGCCGCGCAGCACCTCGATGCGCTCGAGGTTGAAGGTCTCCCGGTTGTACTGCGCGATGTCGCGGATGCCGTCCAGGTACAGGTCGCCCACCACCGAATAGCCGCGCAGCGTGAGGTTGTCGCCGATGCGACCGCCCTCGCCGGCGTTGAAGGTGAGGCCGGGCACGTTGCGCAGCGCCTCGCGGAAGGTGTCGGCGTTGCGGTCGTGGATCAGCTCGCCGGGCACGATCGTCACCGATTGCGGGATGTCGCGCGTGAGCTGGGGGACCTTGCCGATCGAGGTGATGCCCGGCTGGTAGGCGGGCAGGCGATCGCGCTGGTCGGTGACCGTGACCGGCTTGAGCTCGGTCTCCTTCAATTCGTCGGGTTTCTTGGGGTCTGGCGAGGGGGGCGTCTGGGCCAGTGCCTCGGTGCAGATCGCGGCGGTGACGGCGGCGGCCAGGAACGGTCGGGTGCGGGTCTTTCGAGCCAAGTGATTCTCCCTGTTGGCGTTTCTTGCGTCCGGGAGGCTGGCTGGCGGGGACCGCTGGCTGGCAGGAGGAGCTTGTCCGCTTGCTAATACGAACAATTCTCAATAACATGATAGACGACGAACCGCCCCGAAAGCAAGCCTTGCCCGAACGCAAACCGCCGTCCCGTGACTTGCTCCCGCCAGCCGATGCACCGGCCCCCGGGGCCCGGGCGGTCACGCCGCGCGTGACCAGCGCCCAGCTCTTCGGCCAGGCGAGCGTCCTGTTCATCGACCACGAGGGCGAGACCTACTCCCTGCGCCGCACGCGCCTGGGCAAGCTCATCCTCACGAAGTGAACCGCCTAGAGCAGGCGGTCGAGGTCGGCGGCCATGCGCCGCCTGAGCGCCGCGTCCGGCTGCCGCCCGGCGAGCGCGCCCATGTTCTCGGCCATGTGCGCGGCGCTCGTGGTCGCGGGGATGGCGCAGGTGACGGCCGGGTGCGACACGACGAACTTGAGGAAGACCTGCGCCCAGTTCGCGCAGTCGAGCTCCGCCGCCCAGCCCGGCAGGGGCTTGCCCTTCACCGCGCCGAAGAGGCTCCCGCCGTCGAAGGGGCGGTTCACGATCACCGCCGCGCCCCGGTCGGCGGCGGCGGGCAGCAGGCGCTTCTCGGCCTCGCGATCGGCGAAGCTGTAGGTGAACTGCACGAAGTCCAGGCGCTCGCGGCGCATCGCGGCCTCGAGCTCGTCGTGACGCCGGCCGTGCGAGGTGGTGAGGCCGAGGTAGCGGATGCGCCCGGCGGCCTTCCAGGCCTTCAGGGTGGCCAGGTGCGCCTCCCAGTCGAGCAGGTTGTGCACCTGCATCAGGTCGAAGCGCTTCACGCCCCAGCGCGCGAAGGACTCCTCCATCTGCCTCACGCCGAGCGCACGCAGCGGGGTCCAGACCTTGGTCGCGCTGAACATGGCGGCCGGCGATGCGCGCGGCACCAGCTCGCCCAGGGCCTCCTCGGCATAGCCGTACATCGGCGAGGAATCGAGCACCAGGCCGCCCGCGGCGAAGAAGGCCCGCAGCACCGGCAGGCGCGCTTCGCGCTCGGCGCCCGCGCGCACGTCGAAGGTGAGCCAGGTGCCCATGCCCACGGCCGGCAGCCGCTCGCCCGTGGCGGGGATCGCCTTGCGCAGGAGCTCCGCGGGGGCGGCCCGGAGCGCCCCGGCCGCGCCCAGGGCGGCGAGGGCCCCCAGCGTGCGCCGGCGGGCGGGGGAAAAGCGCGAAATCATGCCGGGAGTTTGCGCCAACGCAATCCCGCCGGTCGAGGCGCCGGCGTAGGATGGCCCGACATTCGCGAGGAGGAGAAGAAGACCATGATCGACCGGCCTGTCGGAGACGTGCTGAAGGGCAAGGGAACGCGGGATCTCGTGGCCGTGGACGCCGCCATGACGGTGTACCAGGCCGTGGGCCAGATGAACCAGAAGGGCCTGGGCTCGGTGGTGATCCAGGGCCAGGACGGCGCCGTGGCCGGCATCTTCACCGAGCGCGACCTGATGCGCCGCGTGGTGGGCGAGGGGCGGGACCCGAAGGCGACGGCCCTGTCCGCGGTGATGACCCCGAACGTGCGCCGGATGGCGTCCACGGAACCGGTGAGCGAGGTGCTGCGCGTGATGGTGGAGCACGGCTACCGCCACATGGTCATCGACGAGGGCGGGCGCAGCGTGGGCCTGGTCTCGATCCGCGACCTGATGCGCTGGCTCATCCTGCCCGACCAGCCCGTGGCCCACGAGGGCCGGCGCGGGGTGATCAAGACCAAGGCGGAAGACGCCGTGGAGACGCTCCGCCAGGGCTGAACCGAAGCCCTCAGCTTCCCAACTGAAGGGGACAGACATCTTCAACTGAAGGGGACAGACACTTTTGCCGACGCCATCATGGCGGGTCGGCAAAAGTGTCTGTCCCCTTCAGTGCTTGCCGACGCCATCATGGCGGGACGGCAAAAGTGTCTGTCCCCTTCAGTGCTTCAGTTGTCCGGCCGGTGCAGGCGCACCGGCTCGCGCGAGAAGCTGGGCCGCCCGCGCTTGAACCCCCACAGGGGCGAGGCGATCTCCGCGATGGCCCGCGCGGGCGTGGCCGCATCGAGCACCACCAGGTCGGCGGCCTTGCCGACCTCGATCCCGTAGCCGGGCAGTCGCATCAGGCGCGCCGCGCGCGTGGTCACCATCGCCAGGCACTCGGCGAGATCGGCCTCGCGCGCGACATGGCACACGTTCGCGTACAGGTTCGCCATGCGCACGAGCGAGCAGTCGCCGTAGGGGGTGAACGGGTTCATCACGTTGTTGGTCGCGAGCGAGCCGTTGGCGCCGTGCTCGAGCAGCGCGTGCACCGCGAGCACCCCGCGCACCGCCGAATGCCGCTCGCCGCGGCCCATGAGGTACAGGTCCGTCGAGGGCAGCACGGTCACCGCGACGCCCGCCTCGGCCACGCGCCGGGCGAGCGCCTCGAAGGCGGGCGGGGGCAGCAGCGACATCTTGGTCACGTGGCCCACGGCCACCCGGCCCTGCCAGCCGTGGCGCTCGGTGGCCTCGCAGACGTAGGCGAGGTCCATGGCGTCGGGGCTGTTGCCCAGGTCCAGGTGGAAGTCCACGTCGACGTCGTAGTCCCTCGCCATCGCGAAGATGCGGTCGACCTGGCCGTGCGGGTCGGTGTCGGTGTACGGCGCGCCGCCCACCACGCGCGCGCCCCGGTCCAGGGCCTCGCGCATGAGCTCCTCGACGCCCGGGTAGTTGGTGAGGCCCTCCTGCGCGAACACGCAGGTCTCGATGTCGACGGCCCAGCGGTACTCGCGCGCCAGGCGCTGCACGCCCAGGAAGCCGCGCAGGCCGATGGCCGGGTCCACCTCGACGTGGGTGCGCACGTGCATCGTTCCCTGCGCGATGCACTTCTCCAGCGTGCGGCTCGCGCGCGCGAAGACGTCCTCCTCGGTGAAGGCGCGCTTCTCGCGCGAGACCTCGGCGATCGCCTCCTCGAGGGTGCCGCGCACGCACGCGCAGCGGTCGACGATGCCGGTCTTGTCCAGGTGGATGTGCGTCTCGACGAGGCCGGGCACGACGAGCCGGCCACCGCAATCGTGCGCGGGGCCGGTCGCCTCCAGGCGCGGGGCGAGCGCGGCGATGCGGCCATCCGCGATCCCGATGTCGAAGGCGGCCTCGGGGCCGTGCCCGGCGAGCCGCGTGTCGCGAAGGATGAGATCCATGGCAGTCCTCAGGCCTGGCCGAGGTAGGCGCGCTCGAGCGCCGGGTCGCCGCGCAGCTCCGCCGCCGCGCCCGCGTGGACGATGCGGCCGGATTCCACCACGTAGCCGCGGTCGGCCACGGCGAGCGCGAGGGCGGCCATCTGGTCCACCAGCAGGAGCGTGATGCCCTGGTCGCGCAGGTCGGCGAGCACGCGGAAGAGATCGTGGATGAGCGCCGGGGCGAGGCCGAGCGAGGGCTCGTCCAGCAGCAGCACCAGGGGCTTCGCCACCAGGCCGCGCGCGATCGCGAGCATCTGCTGCTCGCCGCCCGAGAGCAGGCCCGCGCGGTTGTGGCGGCGCCGCTCGAGCGAGGGGAAGCGCCGGAACATCGCCTCGATCTCGGCCGGGTCGAGGTCCGTGCGGGTGTAGGCGCCCAGGCGGATGTTGTCCTCGACGCTCAGCTCGGGAAACACCTGCCGTCCCTCCGGCACGAGCACCAGGCGCGCGCGCGCCACCTGGTGCGCGTGGCGCTCGATCGCCTGGCCGGCGAAGAGCACGCGCCCGCTCACCGGGCGCAGCAGGCCCGAGAGCGCCTTCATGAGCGTGGACTTGCCCGCGCCGTTGGCCCCGAGCACGGCCACCAGTTCCCCGCTCGCGAGCGACAGGTCGATCCCCTCGAGCACGGGCACCGCGCCGTAGCCCGCCGCGAGGCCCTTTACCTCCAGCAGCGCCTGCGCCGGCGCCTGCCAGCCGGCCGGCCTCGGGTGGTGCTCGATCTGCCCGGCGCCCAGGTAGGCCTCGATCACCGCCGGGTCGCCGCGCACGTCCTCGGGGCGGCCGTCGGCCAGGCGGCGGCCGGCATCGAGCACGACGATCCGGTCGGAGATCTCCATCACGAGGCTCATGTCGTGCTCGATGAGCACCACGCCCAGGCCCGTCCTCGCGATGCGCTCGAGCAGCCGCGCGAGCACGACCTTGTCGGCGTGGTTCAGGCCCGCGGCCGGCTCGTCGAGCATGAGGAAGCGCGGGCGCAGGGCGAGGGCGCGCGCGATCTCGAGCAGGCGCTTGTCGATGTGCGGCAGGTCGCCGGCGAGCCGGTGCACGCTTCCCTTGAAGCCCACGTAGTCGAGCAGCGCGCGCGCCGCCTGCGCGGCGGACCCGTCGGGCCCGGTGTCGATCTCCGCCAGGGGCGAGCCCAGCAGCCCGCGCTGCAGGGCGACGAGCAGGTTCTCCTGCACCGTCATGCTCTCGAAGAGCTGGGGCGTCTGGAAGGTGCGGGCCACGCCCGATCGCGCGACGCGGTAGGCCGGTTGCCCGGCGAGGTCCTGCGCGCCCAGGCGCACCGAGCCCGCATCCGGACGGTAGAAGCCGCACACCACGTTGAGGAAGGTCGTCTTGCCCGCGCCGTTTGGGCCGATGATGCTCGTCACCGTGGCGCTCGCGAGGCTCGCGGAGACGTCCGTCACGGCGCGCACCCCGCCGAAGGCGACGCTCGCGCCCTGCACCTCCAGCGCCTCGCGGCCCGCGCCTTCCGACAGCAGCCCTTCGGCCGATTGCGCGGGCGCGCTCCCGGCCTCGCGCGGGTTGCGCGAGAAGCGCTTGCCGAGCAGGCCGCCGATCCCCCCGGGCGCGAAGAGCAGCACGGCGAGCAGCAGCGTCGCGAAGAGCAGCACCTTGTACTCGGCGAGGCCCGAGAGCGTCTCGGGCAGGAACACCACGACCGCGGCGCCGATCA
>JBGAOO010000205.1:0-6134 GCA_044221765.1 Usitatibacteraceae bacterium
CACGTTGTTCCGCCTGGGCGGGGTCGACACCGAGCGGGCCGGCCGCCTCACGCGCGCCGAGATCCGCGAGTGCCTGGAGCGCGCCGCGGGCGAGGGCTACCCGCTGCCGCGCACGGCCACGGGCGTGCACCTGAACCCGCTCGAGGGCGTCGCGCACCTGAACGTCACGAAGCTCGGCAAGCCCGACGGCAGCCCCTTCAACCTCGTGGACCCGGAGGACCGGTCCGAGGCCGAGCGCGAGGGGCGGCGGCAGGTGCAGGTGTACGAGGAGGTCTTCCGCCGCTACGTGCCCGGCTTCGAGCGCGCGCGGGTGATCGACATCGGCGCGCGCGTGGGCGTGCGCGAGACGCGGCTCGTCCACGGCGAGGCGGTGCTCTCGGAGGCGCACGTGCGCGGCTGCGTGAAGCCCGCCGACGCGGTCGCGTGCTCGTCGTGGCCGCTCGAGACGCACGGCCGCGGCCGCGCCACGAACTGGGATTTCCTGCCCGACGGCGAGTACTACGGCATCCCCTGGGGATGCCTCGTCGTGAAGGGCTTCGACAACCTGCTGGTGGCCGGGCGCAACCTCTCCGCGACCCACGCGGCGCAGGCCTCCGTGCGCGTCTCCGGCCCCTGCCTCGCGCTGGGCGAGGCGGCGGGCACCGGGGCGGCGCTCAGCCTCGCGGGCGGCGCGGACGTGCGCGCCGTGCCCGTCGCGGCGCTGCGCTCGCGGCTGGAATCGGAAGGCGCGCTGCTCGCGCCCGCCTTCGGCTAGCTACGCGCCGGCGAGGAGCCAGAGCGCGCGGCCCAGGTACACGGTGCCGATCGCCGTGACCACGCCGCGCGTCCAGCGGCGGAAGTCCGTGTCCGACATGCGCTCGAGCACCGTGCGCGAGAGCGTGGTGCCGGCGATCGCGAGGCCCACCATGACGAGCGCGAACCACCACTCGATCGAGCCGGTGTCCACGGCGAGCAGCGCGCCGAAGTAGAAGATCTTGATGGCGTGGGCGATCGTCTGCGAGGCGGCCTTGGTCGAGACGACCGCCTTGCGGTCCATCGCGGACTTGAGGAAGAACACGTCGAGCAGGGGCCCGGCGATGCCCGAGAGCAGCTGCAGCGCGGTGCAGACGAGGCCGCACAGGAACGACTGCCCGCGCCGGTCGACGTTGAGCGCGAGGTTCTTCGGCAGCGCGTAGCTCACGAAGGGCGTGAGGCCCAGGATGAGGTACACGACGGTGCGGCTCGCGGCGAGCTGCAGCACGGCGAAGAGCGCGAGCGCGGCGAGGGCGCCGTACGCGCTGCCGCGCAGGACGCGCCAGTCGATGCTCCCGCGCCAGAGCCAGGCGCGCCAGCCGTTGGAGGCCATCTGCGTGACCCCGTGCAGGACCATCGCCGCGGGCACGGGCATGAGCGCGAGCAGCAGGCCCATGAGGATCATGCCGCCGGCCATCCCCAGGATGCCGGAGATGAAGGACGTGACGAGCACCGAGAGCGAGATGCCGGCGAACACGGCGAGGGCGGTCATGGGCGGGTACCGGGGGCACGGGGAACAGCGGCGATCATCCTGCCTTCAGGTTGGCCTCGCAAACGGTTTATCATGGGGCGCAGACCAGCAAAAAATAGGGGTGCCCGTGCGACGCCTGCCCTCGCTCAACGGCCTGCGCGCCTTCGAATGCGCGGCGCGACACGGCAGCTTCACCGCCGCCGCGGCCGAGCTGAGCGTGACCCAGGCGGCCGTGAGCCGCATCGTGAAGGACCTGGAGGCGCAGCTCGGCTGCCGGCTCTTCGAGCGCCGCGCCAATCGCCTGGCGCTCACCGACCCCGGCCGGCTGCTGCTGCCCGAGCTCACCAGCGCCCTCGACCTGCTCGCCACGGCGACCGGGCGCCTCGCCAAGCGCCGCGGGGGCAACGTGCTCACCGTGGGCGTGGGCCCCACCTTCGCCATGCGCTGGCTCATCCCGCGCCTGGGGCGCTTCCAGCAGGCGCACCCCGACATCGAGATCCTCACGACCACGGGCGGGGCCGACGCGCCGCTGCGCGACGACTGGACCTGCTGCATCCGCCGCGGCACGGACGCGACGCCGGGCATCGCCTCGGTCGCGCTCTTCTCGCCGGACACCTTCCCGGTGTGCAGCGCGCGCCTGGCCCGGCGGCTCGCCACGCCGGCCGACCTGGGCCGCACCACGCTGCTCGACGTGCGCCACTCGCCGGGCGACTGGTCCGCGTGGCTCGCCCGCGCGAAGGTGGACGAGGCGAGGATCGCCCGGCGCCAGGTGTTCGAGTACTACGCCTTCGCGCTGCAGGCGGCGATCGACGGCCTGGGCGTCGCGATGGGACTCGCGCCCTACGTGATGGACGACCTGGCCGCGGGCCGGCTGGTGGCGCCCTTCCGGCTCTCGGTGCCCAAGGCCCAGGGCTGGTTCCTCACCTACCGGGAGGGCGAGAAGTCGGCCGCCCCGCTCGCGGCCTTCCGCGACTGGCTGCGCCTGGAGGCGAAGGCGCAGCGCGAGGCCGCGCCCCACGCCCCGGGGCGCGCTACTCGGCCTTGATGCCCGCTTCCTTCATGAGCTTCCCGTAGCGCGCGAGCTGCTCCTTCGTCGCCGCGCCCAGCTCCTCGGGCGTGGAGCCCTGCACCGTGAAGCCCTGCTGGACGAGCTTCTCGCGCACGTCCGGCTGCGCGAGCGCCTTGCGGATCTCCGCGTTCAGCCGGGTGACGATCGCCTTGGGCGTGCCGGCCGGTGCCACGATCACGAACCAGGAACGGAACGCGAAGCCGGGCAGGCCCGACTCGGCGATCGTCGGCACGTCGGGAAAGGCCGCCAGGCGCTGCGGCGTCGACACGCCGATGAGCCGCAGCTTGCCCGAGCGCGCGAGGCCCGCGGCGGTGCCCAGGCCCTGCATGCCCACGGGCACCTCGCCCGCGGCCACGCCCACCGCCGCCTGCGTCGCGCCCTTGTACGGCACGTGCTGGAGCTGGATGCCCGCGGTGTTCGCGAGCAGGGCCATCGCGATGTGCTGGGGGCTCCCGTTGCCGCCGGAGCCGTAGTCGATCTTCCCGGGTTTCGCCTTGGCCCCCGCGATCAGGTCGGCGACCGTCCTGAAAGGCGTGTCGTTGCCCGCGATGAGGCCCCACTCGATGGTGCCCACGAGCGACACCGGCTCGAAGTCCCTCACCGGGTCCCAGGCCATCTTCTCGTGCATGTTGGGGACCATCGTGAGGATGCTGTCGTTGAAGGCGCCGATCGTGTAGCCGTCGGGGGGCGCCTTCGCCACGCGCTCGGCGCCGATGAGCCCGGAGGCGCCGGGCTGGTTCTCGACGACGAAGGGCTGGCCCAGGCTCTCGGACATCTTCTGCGCGACCAGGCGCGCGGCGTTGTCCACCGCGCTCGCGGCCGCCAGCGGGATGAGCAGGCGGATGGGCTTCGCCGGCCAGTCGGCCTGCGCCTGCGCGAAGGGCGCGGCCGCGGCGAGGGCGATGGCGAGGGCGAGGCGCGGGAGATTCTTCATGGCGGTTCTCCTGGGGGAGAGGCGGCGGGTCAGGGCAGGCGCGCGATGCCGAGATCGTCGGCCACGCGGTCGAGGGATTGGCGCAGGCCGGGCGCGATGGCGATGCCTTCGCGCGCCGCGGCCTCGCGCCGGGCGTGGCTCTGCTCGCCCGGCAGCCAGATGCGCTCGACGCCGGGCATGCGGCTGCTGGCGCGCAGGTCGCGCACCACGACGTCCACGCGCCGCTTGAAGTCGGTGACCTCGCCGAAGGCCGCGGGGTCGATGGCCACGATGGCCTGGCCCGTGTTGGTCGCCGTCGAGTCGTCGGCGTTGAAGTCGATCACGTCCCGGCCCATCGCCGCGCCATTGAGCGTGCCCGCGAGCAGCCCGAAGACGAGCGCGAGGCCGTAGCCCTTGTAGCCGCCCACGGGCAGCAGGAAGCCCTCGTTCGCGCGGTTGGGGTCCGTGAGCGGCCTGCCCTCGCGGTCCATCATCCAGCCCTCGGGCATCTCGAGGCCGCGCTGCGCGTAGGTCTTCACCTTGCCGTACGCGGCGACGGTGGTGGCCATGTCGAGCACCACCGGCGGCTCCTCGAGCGTGGGCACCGCGATGGCGATGGGGTTGGTGGAGAGCAGCATGTCGAGCCCGCCCCAGGCGGGCAGGTGGTTGGCATTGCCTACCGCCAGGTAGAGCCCGGCCATGTCGTGCGCGAGCGGCATGCGCGCGTAGAGCGAGGCCGGGCCGGCGTGGTTGCTCCAGCGCGTGCCGACCCACGCGACGCCCGCGGTGCGCGCCTTGGCGATCGCGAGCTCCGTGGCGCGCTTCATCACCAGGTGCCCCATGCCGTTGTCGCCGTGCACCAGCGCGACGGCCGCCCGCTCCTCGATCACGCGGATGTCGGGCTTCACGTTGATGCCGCCCGCCCGGATGCGGCGCACGTACTGCGGCAGGCGCAGGATGCCGTGGCCGTCGGAGCCTTGCGCGTCGGCCTGCGCCATGAGGGCGGCCACCGTGCCGGCGTCTTCCGGCGGCAGGCCCGCCTTCACGAAGGCGGCGGACATGAAGGCGCGGGCGTCCTCGAGGGAGCTGCGCGGGGTCGGGGAGGGCATGGCGTGACTTTACGTCGGGACGGCCCGGCGGCGGAAGCGATCCCGGGCGCCGGAACGCGCGCTCAGGCGCGCGGGGCCTTCGCCTCGCGCCCGACGACGTACAGCAGCACGACGATCGCGAGGTAGGGCACGAGGGAGAGCAGGTCCGCCCAGGGGCCGGCGAAGAACGGGTTGCTCCGGCCCGCCCAGTCGGTCACCGCCTTGTCGAAATCGGACAGCACGCCCGCCGTGAAGGCGATGACGATCCCGGCGAGCGCCCCGCCCGCGATGTAGCCGGAGGCGAGCAGCACGCCCGGGCTGCGGTCGCCCGCGGCGGTGCGCTCCTGCGCGCTCGCCTCGCGGAACTCGGCGCGCGCGTTCTGCCGCCGGTCGGCGAGCCAGCGCACCGCGCCGCCCACGAAGATCGGCATGGAAGAGGAGAGCGGCAGGTACACGCCCACCGCGAAGGGGAGCGAGGAGATGCCCGACATCTCGAGCACCAGCGCGATCATCACGCCCAGCAGCACCAGCGTCCACGGCAGCTGCCGGTCGAGGATGCCCTTGATGATGTAGGAGACGAGCACGGCCTTGGGCGCGTCGTACTTGCGCACCTCGCTCCCGTCGGGCCGCGTGGCGTGGCTGCCGTTGATGCCCGGGTCGACGAGCCACACGGCGCGGCCGGCCTCGTCGACGAGGTACTTGCCCACGGGGCCGCCGGCGGTGTCCGTCTTGTGCCAGACGCGGTAGGTCGCGCCGTCCTGCGCCGCCTGCGGGCCTTCGAGCTTCGCGGTGTCCGTGAGGAGCCTCGCGTCGGTGGCGAGCCCCGGCGCCACCTGCGCGGCCGGCACGTAGACGGTGGCCGTCTCGTTGAGCTTGAGCAGGATGGGGCCGAGCACGAGGGCCGAGGCGAGCGCGCCGGCGAGGATCGCGTACTGCTGCAGGCGGGGCGTGGCGCCCACCAGGAAGCCGGTCTTCAGGTCCTGGGAGGTGGTGCCCGCGTTGCTCGAGGCGATGCACACGATGGCGCCCACCGAGAGCGCGGTCACGTAGTACGGCCCGCCCGTCCAGCCCACGGCGAGGAAGATGAGGCAGGTGAAGAGGAGCGTCGCCACCGTCATGCCCGAGATGGGGTTGCTCGAGGAGCCGATCTCGCCGGTGATCTGCGAGGACACGGTCGAGAAGAGGAAGCCGAACACGAGGATGAGCACCGCGCCCAGCAGGTTCATGTGCAGGGGCGCCGCGAGCGTGATGGCCACGATGATCGCGAGGGCCCCCACCACGACCCACTTCATCGGGATGTCCTGGTCCGTGCGCAGCAGGCCGCCTTCGCCCGCCTGCGCGAAGCCCTTGAGCCCCTCGCGCAGGCTGTGCCAGAGCGTGGGCAGGGCCTTCGCGAGGCTCACCAGACCCCCGGCCGCCACCGCGCCGGCGCCGATGTAGAGCACGTACGCGCCGCGGATCTCGTCCGGGCCCATGTCGCGGATGAGCTTCACCCCCGGGGCCACGGGCACGGCGAGCGCCTCGCCGAAGAACTTGATCATCGGGATGAGCAGCAGGTAGGCGAGCACGCCGCCGGCGCAC
>JBGAOO010000206.1:0-6397 GCA_044221765.1 Usitatibacteraceae bacterium
GTGCCTCGCACTGCGCCGCGGGCACGGACCAGCGCCGCGCGGCCGCCTCGACGAGCATGAGGCGCGCGGCGGCCCCGGCCTGGCGCATGCGGTCGAACATCGTGCGCACGCTCTGGCTGCCGCCGGTGCCGTAGACGCGCGGGCCGTGGAATTCCCGGCGCACGGGCGCCATCGACACCTTGACGAGCGCCCAGTCGGCCTCCAGCTCCTCGCAGGCGATCTGCGCGAGGGCGGACCACGCGCCCTGGCCCATCTCGGTGGCGTTGCTCAGGATGCGCACGCGGTTGTCGGCGCCGATCTCGATCCAGGCGAGCGCGCCCAGCGGCGGGGCGCGCCGCTGCTGGCGCTCGCGGCGGTAGCGCCAGGCGCCGTAGCCCACGGCGAGGCCCGCCGCGGCGGTGGCGCTGGCCCACAGGAACTGGCGGCGCGTGATCCGCATGGCGCTACGGGGCCAGGCGAGGCTTTCGCTTCGCCTTCGAGAACAGTCGGTCGAAGAGCGCGCCCGGCATGAGGCGCAGCAGCACGCCCGCGATCGCCATCGGCCAGGGGATCACCACGCGGCGCGGGCGCGAGGCCACGGCGCGCGCGAAGCGCTGGGCGAAGTCATCGGCGGTGATGAGGAAGGGCATCGGGTACGGGTTCTTCTCGGTCATGGGCGTGGCGATGTAGCCCGGGCAGACCGTCGTCACGCTCACGCCCGAGCCGTGCAGTTCCACGCGAAGGCTCTCGAGATACCGGATCGCCGCCGCCTTGGAGGCGCTGTAGGCGCCCGCGCCCGGCAGGCCGCGAAACCCCGCGACGCTGGCGATGCCCACCAGCGTGCCGCTCCGGGCTGCGCGCATCGCGGCGATGAACGGCTGGAAGGTATTTACCATGCCCACGACATTGGTGTCGAGGATGCGGCGGAACACCTCGCTGTCCTCGGCGTGCTCCGTGAGCGTGCCGTGCGAGACCCCGGCGTTCGCGATGACGAGGTCGGGCAGGCCGCGCCGGGCGATGAAGTCGGCCGCGGCCTCGCGCATCGCGGGCAGGTCGCGGACATCGGCGACGTACGCGAGCGTGTCCGCCGGCAGGCGGGCGCGCAGGGACTCGAGCAGGTCGGCGCGGCGCGCGACCAGGCCGAGCGTGGCGCCCTGCGCGGCATAGCGGCGCGCGAGCGCCTCGCCCAGGCCGCTCGATGCGCCGGTGAGGAAGACGCGCATCGGGCGGGGCGGGCCGGGGCTACTTCTTGGGCGCGGGCTTCGTCGCCGCCGGCGCGGAGACCGGGATGGTGGCGCCGGATTCCTTGCGCGCCATCGCGATGAGGCCCTCGAGCACGGGCACCACGCGCTCGGGCCCGCCGGCGTGGCCGGTGGAGGTGATGTACTTGCCGTTCACGGCGAGCGTGGGCACGCCGTCGATCTTGTAGGCGCCCATGAGCTGCTTGGCGCGCGCCATGCGCGACTGCACCGAGAAGGAGGTCTCCACCGCCTTGTACTGGGCGATGTCCACGCCGTTCTTCGCGAGCCACTGCTCGCGGATCTTGCCGTTGGCGAGGTTCACGTTGTCCTTGTGGATCGCCTCGAAGGCCTTCGTGTGCAGCTTGTCGAACAGGCCCATCGCCTCGATCGAGTAGTAGAAGAGCGCGAGCTGCGCCCACGCCTCGCTCGCCACGCCCGGCACGCGCTTGAAGGTGACGTCCGCGGGCAGCTTCTTCACCCAGGCGTCCAGGAACGGGTCGAGGTTGAAGCAGTGGCCGCAGGCGTAGGAGAAGAACTCGATCACCTCGATCTTGCCGCCGCCGTCGGTGGGCTGCGGCGGGGAGACGAGGGCGTATTCCTTGCCCGGGGAGAGCTGGGCCCGGGCCGTGGCGGCGGCGAGGCCCGCGCCGGCGAGGGCGAGGAGGAAGGTTCTGCGTTGGGTCATGACGTAAGGCTCCGTTTAGCGGTTCTTGGCTTCGTCGAGGCGGATGATGGTGGCGCCGACACCGTTCTGGGACAGCGCGGCCTTGATTCGGTTCGCGTCCTCCAGGCTCTGGTACGGGCCCAGGCGGACGCGGTAGAGGGTGCCCTTGTCGGGGATGTCGGCGGGCTTCACCGTGGCCTCGACGCCGGTCATGGCGATCTTGGCCTTCAGGTTGTCCGCTTCCTTCTCGTCGGCGAAGGCGCCGGCTTGCAGCCAGTACGTCTCGCCCGTGTGGGGCTTGGGCTGCGCGGGCGAGGAGCCCGGGCCCGTCCTGGCCGGGGGCTCCTTGGGCTTGGCGGCGGCGGCCTTGGCCTCCTTGTCCGTCACTTCCTTCTCGCCCGGGAGCATCGTGTAGAACTCGAAGCGCGGGCGGTCGGTGCGGGGCTTCTCGTGCGCGGGCTTGTCGCCGGCGGGCTTGCCCTCGCCCTTGTCCTCCGGCTTGGGCGGCTGCGTGGGGCCGATCTTCGCCAGGGGCTCGATGGGCTTCCCCTTGTCGACGAAGGGGTTGGACAGGCGGTTCAGCCACAGCGCGACGCCCAGGGCGAGCACGATCCCCATGAGCAGCCCGATGATGATGCCCAGGAGCATCGGATGGGCCGTGCGGCCTTCGGCGCGCGGCGCGGGGCTGTTCCTGAAATCCTTGGTCATCTACATCCTCTCCGGCGCGGCCACGCCCAGGGCGGCGAGGCCGTTGGCGAGCACTTGTCGCGTCGCGGCGACGAGCGCCAGGCGCGCGCGCTTCACCTTCTCGTCGTCGACGAGGAAACGCTCGGCATTGTAGTAGGTATGCAGGCGAGCCGCTAACTCGTCGTGCAGGAAGAACGTGAGCAGGTGCGGCGCGAACTCGCGCGCGGCGCGCGCGAGGATCTCGGGGAACTGCGCGAGCGCCTGCGCGAGCTGGGCCTCGTGCGGCGAGCCCAGGCTGCCCAGGTCGGCGGCCGCGAGCGAGGCCTCCTCGCCGCCCCACTCGCGCAGCACCGAGCAGATGCGCGCGTGCGCGTACTGCACGTAGTAGACGGGGTTCTCGTCGCTCTGGCTCTTGGCCAGGTCGATGTCGAACACCAGGTGCGAGTCGACCTTGCGCATGATGAAGAAGAAGCGCACCGCGTCGCGCCCGGCCTCCTCCACCAGGTCGCGCACCGTCACGTAGGAGCCGGCGCGCTTGGAGATCTTCACCTCCTGGCCGCCGCGCATCACCGTGACCATCTGGTGCAGCACGTAGTCCGGGTAGCCGGCGGGAATGCCCGCGCCCAGCGCCTGCAGGCCGGCGCGCACGCGCGTCACCGTGGAGTGGTGGTCCGAGCCCTGCACGTTCACGGCCGCGGCATAGCCCCGGCGGAACTTGGCCAGGTGGTAGGCCACGTCCGGCAGGAAGTACGTGTAGGTGCCGTCGGACTTGCGCATCACGCGGTCCTTGTCGTCGCCGAAGTCCGTGGTGCGCAGCCACAGCGCGCCCTCGGACTCGTACGTGTGCCCGCCGGCCACGAGCAGGCGCACCGTCTCGTCGACCTTGCCGTCCGCGTAGAGCGAGCTTTCGAGGTAGTAGGAGTCGAACTTCACGCCGAAGGCGCGCAGGTCCGCGTCCTGCTCGCCCCGGAGGTAGGCAACCGCGAACATCCGGATCGCCTCGAGGTCCTCGCCCTTCGCGTCCTGCGGGCACTCGGCGACGTAGTCGCGGGCGATGTCCCGGATGTACTCGCCGTGGTAGCCGTCCGGGGGCATCTGGCCCGCCACGCCGGCGATCTCGCGCACGCGGTGCTGCACGGAGAGCGCGAGGTTGGCGATCTGGTTGCCGGCGTCGTTGTAGTAGAACTCGCGCAGCACCTGCCAGCCCTGCCACTCGAGCAGCGTGGAGATGGCATCCCCCAGGGCGGCCTGCCGGCCGTGGCCCACGTGCAGCGGCCCGGTGGGATTGGCCGAGACGAACTCGACCATGATTCCCCGGCCCTCGCCCGAGCGGCCGCGGCCGAAGGCGGCGCCCGCGGCGAGCACCTGGCCCACGACGCCGAAGCGCGAGGCCCCGGAGAGCGTGAAGTTGATGAATCCCGGGCCGGCGATGTCGGTCCTCGCGATCTCGGGCGCGCTGCCCAGCGCGGCGACGATGGCCTCGGCCACCTCGCGGGGCTTGCGGCCCACGCGCTTGGCCAGCTGCAAGGCGACGTTGGAGGCGAAATCGCCGTGGTCGGCGTTCCTCGGGCGGTCGAGGTCGACGGGGGTGTCGCCCGCCTCGGGAAAGGCGCGGGCCACGGCGCCGGCCACGAGGGCGGCCAGGCGGGACTTCGGATCGGCTTCGGTCACGGGGAATCCGTCGGCGAAAACCCTCTATTATACGGGCGCCTTCCCGCCGACCCGCCGCCACCGCCTTGTCCCTCGATCCCTTCCGCTGGTTCGCGCGCTGGAGAGAGTCCGCCGACCCCCACATCGGGCTGGGATTCGATCCTCGCCCGCGCCGATGCCGGCGCCGCCGTCGAGGCGCGCCTCGCCTGGCTTCGCGACCTCGCGCGCTGGCTGCGCTCGGGCGTCGCCGCCCGCCCGGAATCGGGCGAGACCTCCCCGCAGGGCGTGCGCCTGAAGCACCTGCTGGGCGTGCTCGAGCGCCAGCTTCCGCGCAGAAGGCGGCCTTCGCGGCGGCCCTGCGCGCGAGCATCGGCCACCGGGACGCGCTCGACCTGCTCATGGAGACGGGCCTGCCCGAGGAGACCGGCTTCCTGGGCGAGTTCGTGCGGCGCGTCTTCGCCAAGGTGCTGCCGGTGCCGCCGCCGGCGGACCTCGCCTCGCTCTTCGTCGAGCTCTTTCCCGACCGGGACGACGCGCAGTTGATCGAGAGCGTGTCGGCGGAGAACTGGGCGGGCGTCGTCGCGCTCTTCGCGCACGGCGACGAGCGCGGCGAGTTCGGGCGCGAGCTGGCCCTGGCCGCCGCGAGGGCGGTGCAGGCGCTCGCGGTGCAGGCCTGCGCGGGGACGCTGCCCTCGGCGATCCGCCGGCGCATGCTGCGGGAGGAAGGCGCCGAGTTGCGCGCCTGGCACCTGCCGCCCCTGGCGGAGGCCTTCGCGGCCGCCTGCGCGAGCCACGACCCCGGCGCGCGCGGGGCGCCCGCCCGCGCGCTGCACGAGGCGATCGGCGTCTCGCTGCTGGAGGTGGACCAGGCCTACGCCCACCTGGACGCGCAGGGCGTGAGCGTGCCGATCGTCTACCAGCTCGAGCGCATCCGCGCGCAGCTGCAGCGCATGGGAGAGCTCGCCGAGCTGCTCGCCGAGCCCGGCCGCGCGCCCGCCGTGCTGCCGCATTTCGTGGCGAGCCTGGTGCGCGACGTGCACGACCAGCGCGACGCGAGCGCGCTGCTGCGCCAGAACTTCGAGCTGGCCGCCCGCAAGGTGGTCGAGCGCAGCGCCGAGACGGGCGAGCACTACATCACGCGCAACCGCGCCGAGTACGCGGACATGGTGCGCCGCGCGAGCGGGGGCGGGGCCGTGCTCGCGATCACCACGTACGTGAAGTTCGCCTTCGCCGCCCTGCACTGGCCGCCCTTCTTCGACGGCCTGCTCGCCTCGTTCAACTACGCCGCGAGCTTCGTGGCGATCCAGTTCGCCGGGCTCACGGTGGCGACCAAGCAGCCCGCGATGACCGCCCCCGCCCTCGCCTCGCGCATGAAGGGCCTCGCGGACCCCGCGAGGATGCAGGCGTTCGTCGACGAGGTGGCGAACCTCGTGCGCTCGCAGTCGGCCAGCATCCTGGGCAACGTCCTCGTCGTCTTCCCGGTCGCCTAC
This sequence comes from Usitatibacteraceae bacterium, assembly GCA_044221765.1. Lineage (GTDB taxonomy): Bacteria > Pseudomonadota > Gammaproteobacteria > Burkholderiales > Usitatibacteraceae > FEB-7. The sequence goes on from JBGAOO010000206.1 coordinate 5,712, forward strand.
CTGCTCGGGGCGGCGCTCGCCGGGATGCTCGCGATGCCGCTCGATGCCGAGAAGGCGCACAAGACGGTGGGCTCGCTCTCGCTGCTGGGGCCCTCGGCGCTCTTCGCGGCCTTCACCGGCGTGCTGCTGTGGCTCTCGAGCGTGCTGGCCGGCTGGGTGGACAACTGGTTCGCCTACCGGCGCCTGGGGCCGGCCATCGCCTCGCATCGCCGGCTCTGCTACATGTTCGGGCCCTCGCGCATGCGGCGCGTGGCGGATTTCCTGGGGCACGAGATGGCCGGCCTCACGGCCAACATCTCCCTGGGGTTCCTGCTGGGGTCCGTGCCGGTCTTCCTCGCGTTCTTCGGGCTGCCGCTCGAGGTGCGGCACGTGACGCTCTCCACCGGGCAGCTCGCCGCCTCGATCGTCGTGCTGGGCTGGGGTACGGTCGCCACGGCCGGGTTCTGGCTCGCGATCGGCGGGCTCGCGGTGATCGGCGTGCTCAACGTGGGCGTGAGCTTCGCGCTCGCGCTCAACGTCGCGATCGGCGCGCGCGGGACGGGGGGCGTGGGACGGCGCGCGGTCTACGGCGCGATCGTCGCCCGGATGGCGAGCGCGCCGCGCTCCTTCCTGCTGCCCGCGCCCGAGGCGCCGCCGGCGAAGGCCTGAGGGGGCCTCAGGCCTCCTGCGGGTCCACGTCGAGCGAC
>JBGAOO010000207.1:0-6097 GCA_044221765.1 Usitatibacteraceae bacterium
GTCATCACGCTCACGAAGGTCTCGTTGGTGCGCTTGAAGCCCTCGTCGAGCCGCTCGCTCACCTTGCCGCCGATCTCCGACAGGCGCGCGTCGACCTTCTCCTGCAGCGCCCGCTCGAAGGCCTGGAGCTGCTCGCGGTTGCGCGCCAGCTCGTCGCCCACGGCGCGGCGCAGGCGGTCGCCCTCCTCGCTCTGGCGCGAGGAGATGCGGTCGGCGGAATCGGCCAGGCCGCTCGACAGGTCGGTGAGGATGGCGCGGTGGTGGGCTTCGCGGTCGCCGGCGACCTCCGCCGGCAGCGCCTCGATGCGCCGGCCCGTGCGCAGCGCGACGAGCAAGGCCGCCACCGCGGCCAGGGCCGCGAGGGCGGCGAGGACGAGGACGGCGGCTTCCAAGGCCCGGGCCTAGGCGGCCTGCTCCTCGCGCGCGGCCTTCTTGCGGTCGTGCTCGAGCAGGTGGCGCTTGCGCAGGCGGATGTTCTTGGGGGTGACCTCCACCAGCTCGTCGTCGTCGATGAACTCGACGGCGCCTTCCAGCGTGAGCTGGATGGGCGGGGTGAGGAGCACGTTCTCGTCCTTGCCCGCGGCGCGGACGTTGGTGAGCTTCTTGCCCTTCACCGGGTTCACGATGAGGTCGTTGTCGCGGGTGTGGATGCCGATCACCATGCCCTCGTAGACGCGCTCGCCGGGCGAGACGAACATCCGGCCGCGCGCCTCGAGGTTCCAGAGCGCGAAGGCCACGGCCTCGCCCTGCTCCGAGGAGATGAGCACGCCGTTCCTGCGCGAGGGCAGCTCGCCCTTCACCGGGCCGTACTCGTCGAACACGTGGCTCTTGATGCCCGTGCCGCGCGTGAGCGTCATGAACTCCATGTGGAAGCCGATGAGGCCGCGCGAGGGGATCTTGTAGTCCAGGCGCACGCGGCCCTTGCCGTCGGGCACCATGTCCTGCAGCTCGCCGCCGCGGCGGCCGAGTTCCTCCATGAGGCGGCCCTGGTTGTCCTGCTCCACGTCGACGGTGAGGATCTCCCACGGTTCGTGGCGCACGCCGTCGACGTCCTTCACGACCACGCGCGGCTTGCCCACCGCGACCTCGTAGCCTTCCCGGCGCATGTTCTCGATGAGGATGGTGAGGTGCAGCTCGCCGCGGCCCGAGACGCGGAAGATGTCGGCGTCGGCCGTGTCCTCCACGCGCAGGGCCACGTTGGACATGAGCTCCTTCGTGAGGCGGTCGCGGATCTGGCGGCTGGTGACGTACTTGCCCTCCTGGCCCGCGAAGGGCGAGGTGTTCACCTGGAAGTTCATGGTGAGCGTGGGCTCGTCGACGCCGGAGAACGGCAGCGCCTCCGGGTTCTCCGTCGAGGCGAACGTGTCGCCGATCGTGAAGTCCTCGATGCCGGTGACAGAAACAATCTCGCCGGCGCTGGCCGAGTCCATCTCGACCTTCTCCAGCCCCTGGAAGGCGCGCACCAGGCCGATCCGCGCCTTGCGCGGGGCGAGGGTGCCCGAGAGGATGGTGACCTCCTGCGCCTTCTTGAGCGTGCCGCGGCGGATGCGGCCGACGGCGATCCGGCCCAGGAAGCTCGTGTAGTCGACGGCGCTGATCTGCAGTTGCAGCGAGCCTTCCGGATCGCACTCGGGCGCCGGCACGTGCTTGAGGATCGCGTCGAAGAGCGGGCGCATGTCGGCGCCCTGCACCTTCGGGTCGAGAGAGGCCCAGCCGTTGAGCGCCGAGGCGTAGACGACCGGGAAGTCGAGCTGCTCTTCCTTGGCCCCGAGCTTGTCCATGAGGTCGAAGGTCTGGCTCACGACCCAGTCGGGCCGCGCGCTCTCGCGGTCGATCTTGTTCACGACGACGATGGGCTTCAGGCCCAGCGCGAGCGCCTTGCGCGTGACGAAGCGCGTCTGCGGCATGGGGCCCTCGACGGCATCGACGAGCAGCAGCACGCCGTCGACCATCGAAAGCACGCGCTCGACCTCGCCGCCGAAGTCCGCGTGGCCGGGCGTGTCGACGATGTTGATGTGCACGCCGTGGTAGTCCACCGCCGTGTTCTTGGCGAGGATCGTGATGCCGCGCTCCTTCTCGATGTCACCGGAGTCCATCACCCGTTCGGCGATGTGTTGGTGCGCCGCAAAAGTGCCGGCCTGGTGCAGGAGCTTGTCGACGAGCGTGGTCTTGCCGTGGTCGACGTGGGCGATGATGGCGATGTTACGAAGGGGGCGCGACATGGGCGTGGGTTCCGGGCCGCGACGAAAAGCGCAGCAAATTCAGCATTTTAGCACACAAGGTTCCGGGGAGCCACTTAACCTTTCGGCAGGGGCTCGTCGGGGCGGTTGCGCATCCAGTCGGCGGTCTGGAAGAAGGCCTGGGCCAGGCCATGTTGCAGTGCGGCATCGACGCCCTCCTCGTCCAGGGCCTGGCTCATGCAGCGCAGCCACTGGTCGCGTTCCTCGAAGCCTATGGTAAACGGCAGATGCCTCGCGCGGAGCATCGGGTGGCCGATCTTTTCCGCGTACAGCGGCGGGCCGCCCAGCCAGCCCGAGAGGAACCAGTGGAGCTTGTCGCGCGAGCCGTCCAGGGAGGGCGGGTGGAGCTTGCGGATCCCGGCATAGGCCGGCTCGAGGTCCATCAGGTCGTAGAAGCGGTCCACGAGCGCGCGAACGCCCGCCTCGCCGCCGAGTTGTTCATAGGGAGTCGGCCCGGCGGGTGCGGTCTCGTTCGTCATCGGGGTCGGCGGGTCCGCCAGCGGCGGGGTCTTTCGGGGGCGCGTATGCTAGCATGCGCGCCCTTTCGCTCCGCCTGCACGCCTTGAAGCTCGCCCTCAAGATCGACGTCGACACCTACCGCGGTACCCGGGAGGGCGTGCCGCGCCTCGCGCAAATGCTCAAGCGGCACGGCGCGGACGCCACCTTCCTCTTCAGCCTGGGCCCCGATCACACGGGCCGGGCGGTGAAGCGGGTCTTCCGGCCCGGCTTCCTGGGCAAGGTGGGCCGCACCTCGGTGCTCTCGCACTACGGCCTGCGCACGCTCCTCTACGGCACGCTCCTGCCCGGACCGGACATCGGCAAGCGCTGCGCGGCGATCCTGCGCCAGGTGCGCGACGACGGCTTCGAGGTGGGCATCCATACCTGGGACCACGTGAAGTGGCAGGACGGGCTCGCGAAGGCCGATGCCGCCTGGACCGAGCGCCAGATGACGCTCGCGCGCGACCGTTTCCGCGAGATCTTCGCCCAGGAGCCCCGCGTGCACGGCGCCGCCGGCTGGCAGATGAACGTCCACGCCTGGCGCCGGACCCAGCGCCTGGGCTTCGACTACTGCTCCGACTCGCGCGGCACGCACCCCTTCCTGCCGGTGCACCAGGCGGAGATCGTCGCCTGTCCGCAGCTGCCGACCACGCTGCCCACGCTCGACGAGCTCATCGGCCTGGACGGCGTGACCGAGGCGAACGTCGCGCAGGCGGTGCTCGAGCGCACGAGCCCCGCGCCCGGTGCCGCGGGCCGCGACCACGTCTTCACGCTGCACGCCGAGCTCGAGGGCATGAAGCTCGCGCCGGCCTTCGAGCAGCTGCTGGAGGGCTGGAAGGCGCAGGGCTACGAGCTCGTCTCGATGCGCACGCTCTTCCAGTCGCTGGAGAGCGCCACGCTGCCGATGCACGCCGTCCTCCAGGGCGAGGTGCCCGGGCGCTCCGGCCGGCTCGCCGCGCAGGGCCCGGCCTTCCTGGGGCCACTGCCGACCCCATAGCTTGCGTTTTGAATCGAATTTGGACACCATAGGTCGAGGTCAACGCAAGGACCCCGTGGATGAGCGATCGCAAGGCCGTACCCGATTTCGAGCTACCCGCAACCGGCAACCAGCGCTTCAGGCTCTCGGCCTTCCAGGGCCACCCGTTCATCCTGTATTTCTACCCGAAGGACAACACCCCGGGCTGCACCGACGAGAGCCTGCAGTTCCGCGACCTGCATGCGGAATTCGTGAAGGCCGGGTGGGCCATCTTCGGTCTCTCGCGCGACACGCTCGCCTCCCACGTGCGGAATTCGTGAAGGCCGGGTGGGCCATCTTCGGTCTCTCGCGCGACACGCTCGCCTCCCACGAGAAGTTCAAGCAGAAGTTCGGCTTCCCGTTCGAGCTGCTGGCGGATCCCGACGAAGTCGCCTGCGCGATCTTCGGCGTCATGAAGATCAAGAACATGTACGGCAAGAAGGTGCGCGGCATCGAGCGCAGCACCTTCGCGATCGACCGGGAAGGCCGCATCGCCCGGGAATGGCGCGGCGTGAAGGTCGCCGGCCATGCGAAGGAAGTGCTCGACTTCGCGAAGTCCTGCTGACCGCGCCGCGACCTTCCCATTCCCGCGCCACGACCTGATGCCCAACGACAACCTGCGTGACTCCCCGCGCCATGACGCGGGCGAGGCGTCGTCCCACGCGCTTCGCCCGGCGGAGGCCCCGATGAACAAGAAACGCGACGGCCATGGCGAGGGCCGCGGCTCCCGCCAGGGCGCCTCGGTGAAGCTCTTCGTCCTGGACACCAACGTGCTCATGCACGACCCCACGAGCCTCTTCCGGTTCGAGGAGCACGACGTCTACCTCCCGATGGTCACGCTCGAGGAGCTCGACGACAACAAGAAGGGCATGAGCGAGGTCGCGCGCAACGCCCGGCAGGCGAGCCGCTTCCTGGACGAGATCGTCTCGCACGGCGAGGGCGACATCGAGAGCGGCTACTCGCTCAAGGGCAAGACGCACGGCGATTCGCTCGGGCGCCTGTTCCTGCAGACACATGCCGTCACGGTCGAGATCCCCGATTCCGTCGCCTCCCAGAAGGCGGACAACGTGATCCTGGGCGTGGCGATGCACCTCAAGCAGCGCCACGCCAAGCGCCAGGTCGTGCTGGTGTCCAAGGACATCAACATGCGCATCAAGGCGCATGCGATCGGCCTGGCCGCCGAGGACTACTTCAACGACAAGGTGCTCGAGGACACCGACCTCCTCTACACCGGCATCCTGCCGCTGCCGGAGGACTTCTGGGACAAGCACGGCAAGGACGTGGAGAGCTGGCAGGAGCACGGCCGCACGCTCTACCGCGTGAAGGGGCCGCTGTGCCCCGCCCTGCTCGTGAACCAGTTCGTGTTCCAGGAAGGCGACCGGCCCTTCTACGCGATCGTGAAGGAGGTGCGCGGCAAGACCGCCACGCTCCAGACGCTCAAGGACTACTCGCACCACAAGAACAACGTCTGGGGCATCACCTCGCGAAACCGCGAGCAGAACTTCGCCCTGAACCTGCTCATGGACCCGGAGGTGGACTTCGTCACGCTGCTCGGCCAGGCCGGCACGGGCAAGACCCTGCTCACGCTCGCCGCGGGCCTCATGCAGACGCTCGAGTACAAGGTGTACAGCGAGATCATCATGACGCGCGTCACGGTGCCCGTGGGCGAGGACATCGGCTTCCTGCCCGGCACGGAGGAGGAGAAGATGACGCCGTGGATGGGCGCCCTCGAGGACAACCTCGACGTGCTCATGAAGACGGACGACGAGGCCGGCGACTGGGGCCGCGCGGCGACGGCGGACCTGATCCGCAGCCGCATCAAGGTGAAGAGCCTGAACTTCATGCGCGGCAGGACGTTCATCAACAAGTACCTCATCATCGACGAGGCGCAGAACCTGACGCCCAAGCAGATGAAGACGCTCATCACGCGCGCCGGCCCCGGCACCAAGGTCGTCTGCCTGGGCAACATCGCGCAGATCGACACGCCCTACCTCACCGAGGGCTCCTCCGGCCTCACCTACGTGGTCGACCGCTTCAAGGGCTGGGGGCACAGCGGGCACATCACGCTCGCGCGCGGCGAGCGCTCGCGGCTCGCGGACCACGCGGCCGAAGTGCTCTAGGCGGGAACGCAGGCCATGGCCGGCTTCGTCCTCGTCACGGGAGCGAGCCGCGGCATCGGCCGCGCCTGTGCCGAGCGCCTCGCCGCCGACGGCTACGGGATCGTGACGATGGATCTCGCCGCGCCGGAGAAGCTGCTCGCGGGCGAGGTCTTCATTCCCGTCGACCGGGCGAGCGAAACGGCCACCGCCGGCGCGCTCGCCGAGGCGACTCGCGGCCGGGCGAT
>JBGAOO010000208.1:0-6060 GCA_044221765.1 Usitatibacteraceae bacterium
CCATCAGGATCACGAAGCTGCGCGTGCCCGCCGGCGAGCGGGCCCAGGCCAGCGGGGGCGAGAGGTTCTCGCCGACGCAATTGGGGTTCCTCGGGTTTTTGCCGGCATGGCGGGTGTCGAGCTGCGCGTTGTCGGCGCGGCCCGGGGACCACAGCGCGAAGCCGAAGCCCGGGTCGCCGACCGGCGCGGCGCCGGGTGACATCGAGGCACAGCCTGCGAGCGGGAGCGCCGAGGCGGCCAGGCCGAGGCCGCGCAGGAGAGGGACGATCAGGGTCATGGACGACTCCTCGGGATGGAGCATCGCGGGAACAGTGCCAAGCGGCGATGGTACTTTGAAAGGCTGCCCCTCGAAGCTACTTCTCGCAGTCCCCGATCCGCGTTCCCTCCATCAGGTAGCCGGGATGGACGGTCGACTTCATCTCGAGCCTGAACGCCCGGGGCGAGGCGGAATCGAGCGACAGCTCGGACCTCCCCTTGGAGACCGGGCGGCCATCGGGCGAGCGGTCGGAAGGGCAGTCATAGACGACGGTCACGTCGCGGGGACCGCGCGCGTTCGTCGTCATGGTGCAGCCCCACTTCGTGTTCGCCGAATACTCCTGCACCTCGCGACGGAAGCCGTCGATCGGATCGCCGCAGATCTCGTTGTCCTTCGCACGGCCCTTGTTCGTCACGCGCAGCTTCCATTTCCCGGGCTGCATGTCCGGAATGGCCGAGGCGCCGGCCGCAACCGTTCCCTGCGCATACGCGCCGATGCAGGCGGCGCACAGGGCGATGCCGAACCACGGAAGCAGCTTCACGCTGCCGCCGAACCGGCGACGAAATGAACGCATGATCTCCCCTCCCCTCCCAGGCCGAGGCTCGCATGGCGCCCGGCACAGGGCGACGATACGCCTCATCCTCGCCGCATTGCACCCCTCGGGCCCGCCGCAAAGCAAAACGCCGCGCGAGCGCGGCGTCTTGCCTGGAGGGTGTGAGGCTCAGTGCCCGGAAGCGCCTTCCGCGCCCAGGCCGGTCTCGGACCGGATCTGCTGCGCCTCGAACGCCTCGCGTTCCTTCGCCGCCTGCGGGCTGCGGTCCAGGATCGAGAAGAGCCAGATGCCCACGAAGCCGATGGTCATCGAGAAGAGCGCGGGCGAGGTGTACGGGAAGAGCGCCGAGCCCTTCGGGTTGCCGATCACCGCCTCCCACACCGAGGGCGAGAGCACCGTGAGCGCCACCGACGAGACGAGGCCCAGGAAGCCGCCGATCACCGCCCCGCGCGTGGTGCAGTCCTTCCAGAGCACCGACATGAAGAGCACCGGGAAGTTGGCCGAGGCCGCGATGGCGAAGGCGAGCGAGACCATGAAGGCGATGTTCTGCTTCTCGAACGCGATGCCGAGCGCGACCGCGATGACGCCCAGGCACGCCGTGGTGATGCGCGAGACCTTGAGCTCGGAGGCGCTGTCGGCGTTGCCCTTCTTGAACACCGTGGCGTACAGGTCGTGCGAGACCGCCGAGGCACCCGAGAGCGTGAGGCCGGCGACCACCGCGAGGATGGTGGCGAAGGCCACGGCCGAGATGAAGCCGTAGAACACGTTGCCGCCCACGACCTTGGCCACGAGCACCGCCGCCATGTTGGCCACGCCCGCCCCGCCCTTGATCGTGCCCTTGGCCACGTCCGAGAGCTCCGGGTTGGTGAGCACGAGCGTGATGGCGCCGAAGCCGATGATGAAGATGAGGATGTAGAAGTAGCCGATCCAGGTCGTCGCCCAGAACACGCTCTTCCTGGCCTGCTTGGCGTCGGGCACCGTGAAGAAGCGCATCAGGATGTGGGGCAGGCCCGCGGTGCCGAACATGAGCGCCATGCCGAAGGAGATGGCCGAGATCGGGTCCTTCACGAACCCGCCCGGGTTCATGATGCTCGCGCCGATCTTGGAGGCCTCCTCGGCGCTCTTGCCGCCGGACAGGGCGATGGCCTTCTTCACTTCCACGCCCTTGGCGAAGAGCGCCTCGGGGCTGAAGCCGAACTGCGCCATGACCATGATGGCCATGAAGGTCACGCCGGCGAGCAGCAGGCACGCCTTGATGATCTGCACCCAGGTGGTGGCCGTCATGCCGCCGAAGAGCACGTACACCATCATGAGGCCGCCCACGAGCGCGACCGCGATCCAGTAGTCCAGGCCGAAGAGCAGCTTGATGAGCTGGCCGGCGCCGACCATCTGCGCGATGAGGTAGAAGGCCACCACCACGAGCGTGCCCGAGGCGGCGAAGGCGCGGATGGGCGTCTGCTGGAAGCGGTAGCCCGCGACGTCGGCGAAGGTGAACTTGCCCAGGTTGCGCAGGCGCTCGGCCATGAGGAAGGTGATGACGGGCCAGCCGACCAGGAAGCCGATCGAGTAGATGAGGCCGTCGTAGCCGCTCGCCATCACGGCCGCGGAGATGCCCAGGAACGAGGCCGCCGACATGTAGTCGCCGGCGATCGCCAGGCCGTTCTGGAAGCCGGTGATGCCGCCGCCGGCCGTGTAGAAGTCCGCGGCCGAGCGCGTGCGCGCCGCCGCCCACTTCGTGATCCACAGCGTCGCGATCACGAACACGCCGAACATGGAGATGGCGACCCAGTTGGTCGCCTGCTTGGCCGACTCGCCGACGTCGCCGCCGGCCGCCAGGGCGCCGCCGGAGAGCAGCAGGGCCGCGAGGCCCGCGAGGAGGGAGCGCTTCATTTCACTTCCTCCTTGAGGATCTGCGCCGTGAGGTCGTCGAACTCCGTGTTCGCGCGCCGCACGTAGATGCCGGTGATCACGATCGTGAAGATGATGACGCCCATGCCGATGGGCACGCCGATCGTGGTCACCCCGTCGCCGATGCGCTGGGAGAGGAAGGGCTTGTTGAAGGCGATGAGCGCGATGTAGCCGTAGTACACGACCATCATGCAGGCGGTGAGCAGCCAGCCGAAGGTCGTGCGCTTGCGCCGGAGCTCCTGGTATTTCGGGTTCGCCCGGATGCGGGCGGCGACGGTGTCGCTCATGGCAATCTCCTCGAAGAGAATGATCGGTCGGCGCTTCGCTGCCGCGCGGTCCGCGGCCGGGCGAGGTGCCCTCGGGCCTGACGGCCCACGGCGCGCATATTCACACAACGCACCGGTGCAATCTCCCCCCGCCACCCGGGAAAACCCTTGCTTTCAAGGGGGGAATGATGAAAAAAAGTTCCCTCGTGTCCCGAATCGTGCGCGCGCCGGCGGTGCGGTGCGTCACATCCCTGCTTCGGGCGGGGCGTAAAATCCGGCGCATGAACCTCTTCGATACCCCCGCGGGATTCGACGACCCCATCGCGATGTGGATGGGGTGCCACCGGCGCATCGAGAAGCAGCTCGTCACGCTCGCGCGCCTGGCGGCCCACCTGGCCGACCGCGGCGTGGACCCGGAGGCGAGCACGGCGGCGCAGGCGATCCTGCGCTACTTCGAGAAGGCCGGCCCGCACCACCACGAGGACGAGGACCGGGACCTCTTCCCGCTCCTGGAGCGGCGCATTCCCGAGGGCGAGGAGCGCGAGCGCTTCCGGCTGCTGCGCGCCACGCTCCAGGCGCAGCACGAGGAGATGGCCGCCTGCTGGGCGCGCCTGCGCAAGCCGCTGCAGGGCATCGCGGAGGGCTTCGCCAAGCCCCTGCTCGCCGCGGACGTCGAGGCCTTCCGCGGCATCTATGCCACGCACATCCCGGCCGAGGACGGCGCAATCCCCGCGCTCGTCGCCCGCCACGTGACCGCGCAGGACCTGGAATCGCTCGGCCGGTCGATGGCGGCCCGGCGCGGCGTCGCCTTCCCCGGCTAGTCGCGCGGCGGCCACGGCCTCAGGCGGGTTGCGCCTGTTCCGCCCTGGCGCCGTTCAGCATGTAGTCGATCAGCTCGCGCACGGGGCGGATGCGATCGCCGAAGGGCAGTCGGCCGGCACCCCGGAAGAACAGGCCGTGCTCGAGGTCGCCCTTGAGCGCCGCCGCGAGCTGCAGGTCGATGCAGAACTGCCCGGCCTTGGCGAGTCCGTCGCGCAGCCCGCACACCTGCAGGCAGTCGAAGGCGAGCGTGCACGCCGCGCGCGGCTTGGTGCGCCGCTCGAGCGCGGGGAGCTTCTGCAGGTAGTTGGTGAGCCAGGGCGTCCTCACGGCGCGCGCCGGCAGGCCCGCCACGCTCATGAACTCGACGATGTCCTCGCGCTTGGCCTCGGCGAGCACCTTCTTGAACGTGGGGTGCGCGTCGCCCTCCTCGGTCACGGCGAAGGCGGTGCCCAGCTGGACGGCGGAGGCGCCCATGCCGAGCAGCTCGCGCACGCGCTGCGGCGTCTCGATGCCGCCGGCGACGATGAGCGGGATCTTCTCGCGCAGCAGGCCGAGCTCGGCGAAGATCTTGAAGGTGCCCTCGAGCACCGTGGAGAACTCGAAGCGGGCGTCCCCCAGGTCCTCGACCTTGGCCGCGCCCAGGTGGCCGCCGGCGTAGTTCGGGTGCTCGATCACGATCGCGTCGGGCAGGCGGTTCTTGCGCATCCACTTCTTGAGGACCACGCCGATGCCGCGCGCATCCGACAGGATCGGCACGAGCGCGACGTCGGGATGGTTGGTGGTGAGGTCGGGCAGGTCGAGCGGCAGGCCCGCGCCCACCACGATGGCGTGCACGCCGCTCTCGCAGGCCTGGCGCACGTAGGCCGCGTACTCCGACACGGCGCGCATGATGTTCACGGCGAGGATGCCGTTGCCGCCGGCGATCGCGAGCGAGCCCTTCACCTCGCGGTCGAGCGCGGTGAGGTTCGCCCGGTTGATGAGGTCCTTGTCGCGCGACTTGCCCGTGGCCTCCATGAGGTCGGGGTGGTGGCGGCGCAGGTCGACGCTCGAGAGCGTGCCGACGGCCCCCTCGCGCGCGACGCTGCCGGCGAGGCGATGCGCGGACACGCCCACGCCCATGCCCCCTTGCACGATGGGCAGGGCCTCGCGGCCGCGGATGCGGAGCAGGGGCAGGTCGGTCGGGACGGATTGGCTCATCCCGCGATCATCGCAGGGCGGGCGTCCACCCGGTTGACCGTTGTCAAGGTCGCCGGGGCCGACCCTCGGGGCCCGGCATGCCCCGCGCGGGTGCCGGGCCGGGCTACTGGCGCGTGAGCTCCACCCGCCGGTTTCGGGCGCGGCCCTGTACGGTCTCGTTCGTGTCCTTGGGCGAGCCCGCCCCGAACCCGCTGGTCGCGAGGCGCCCGGCGGCCAGCCGGAAGCGCTCGACCAGCGCGGCCTTGACGGCCGCGGCGCGGCGCCGCGACAGGTCGAGGTTCGACGGGTCGCCGCCCACGTTGTCGGTGTGGCCGTCGATGCGCAGCTTCCAGTCCGGGTGGCGGCCCATCACGTCCGCGATCTCGCGCAGCACCGGCTCGGATTCGGGACGGATGGTCGCGCTCGCGAAGGAGAAGTAGATGCCGTACACCTCGGCCGTCCGGTTCTCGGCGAGCTTGCGCTCGATGCCGGAGGCGCTGCCCCTGGGCAGCGGATAGTCGATGCGCAGGACCTCGCTCGCGAAGCCCGGCCCGCGCGAGCGCAGCACGAGCGGGTTCTCCGGGTCGTCGAGGACGTGGAGGTCCATTTCCCCGTCGCCCCTCGCGTCCGACACGCGCCCCTTCGCGTGCAGGGCGGGCAGCACCACGCTCACGCCGTTCACGATCACCGGGACGCCGACGGGCCCGGCCTCGACGCGCGCGATCTCGCCCGACATCCGGCGCTCCGTCGCCTGGCCGAAGACGTACCGGACCTGGAGATAGGTGAACGCCGCGCGCCCCCGGGCCTGCAGGTCGGCATGGACGGCGCGCGAGACGCCGTTCACCGTGCCGGGAATCGTCGCGGGATCGTCGGTGTGGAAGTAGTTGCGCATCACGCGCGACTCGCGCGCGTCCTTCGCGAGGATGCGCCGGCCGACGTTCAGCTTCCCCACCTGGCCGCTTTCGTCGGGCACCTCGCCCGAGTTGGTGACGCGGTAGGCATCGGCCGCGATCGACTGCACCGCGAGCAGCGATTCGTAGTCGCCCTTGCCGCTCTCGGTGACGGCCTTCACGGTCGTG
>JBGAOO010000209.1:0-6043 GCA_044221765.1 Usitatibacteraceae bacterium
GAGCATGGGCGTCTCGAAGGTCATCGAGCCCTGCCACATCGTGGCGATCCAGTTGAACACCTTCACGCCGGTGGGCACCGCGATCAGCATCGTCGCGTACATGAAGAAGAGCTGCCCGGCGGCGGGCATGCCCACCGTGAACATGTGGTGGCCCCAGACGATGAACGACAGGATCGCGATCGAGGCGGTGGCGTAGACCATCGAGGCGTAGCCGAACAGCGGCTTGCGCGAGAACGTCGGCAGGATCTCCGAGATGATCCCGAACGCCGGCAGGATGATGATGTAGACCTCGGGGTGGCCGAAGAACCAGAAGATGTGCATGAACATCGTGGGATCGCCGCCGCCGGCCGCGTTGAAGAACGACGTGCCGAAGTGGCGGTCGGTGAGCAGCATCGTGACGCACCCGGCGAGCACCGGCATCACGGCGATGAGCAGGTAGGCGGTGATGAGCCAGGTCCACACGAAGAGCGGCATCTTCATGAGCGTCATGCCCGGCGCGCGCAGGTTCAGGATCGTGGTGATGATGTTGATCGAGCCCATGATCGAGGAGGCGCCCAGCAGGTGGACGGCGAGGATCGTCATGTCGATCGAGATGCCCTGCTGGATGATGAGCGGCGGGTAGAGCGTCCAGCCCGAGGCGGCGGCGCCTCCGGGCACGAAGAACGAGGCCACCAGCAGGATCGCCGCCGGCAGCACCAGGTAGAAGCTCCAGTTGTTCATGCGCGGGAAGGCCATGTCCGCGGCGCCGATCTGCATCGGGATCAGCCAGTTCGCGAAGCCCACCCAGGCCGGCATGATCGCGCCGAACACCATCACCAGGCCGTGCACGGTGGTGAGGGAATTGAAGAACTCCGGGTTCACGAACTGCAGCCCGGGCTGGAAGAGCTCGGCCCGGATGAGCAGGGCCATCACCCCGCCCATGAGGAACATCGCGAACGCGAACCACAGGTAGAGCGTGCCGATGTCCTTGTGGTTCGTCGTGAACAGCCAGCGCTTCAGGCCCGTCGGGTGGGCGTGGTCGTGGTCGTGGGCATGGTCGTGATCGTGGGCGTGGGCTGCTGCGCTCATGGCTGGAACTCCGCTTTCTCGAATCCGGGTGGGGGGCAGGCTACTTGCGGGCGGCCTTGACGTCGGCGGGCTGGATGGCCTCGCCGGTCTTGTTGCCCCAGGCATTGCGCGTGTAGGTGACGACGGAGGCCAGCTCGCTGTCCGTGAGGCGCGCGAACGAGGCCATCGCGGTGCCCTGCTTGCCCGCGAGCACCAGCGCGAGCTGGCCGGCCTTCGGGCCGTTCACGACCTTCGAGCCGTCCAGGGGCGGGAAGGCGGGCGGCAGGCCCTTGCCCGTCGCCTGGTGGCAGGCCACGCAGTTGGCGGCATAGACCTTCTCGCCGTTCGCCTTCAGCTCGTCCAGGGTCCACTTCTTGTTCGGGTCCTCGGCCACGGCCGCGGGCGCGGCGGCGGCCACGGCCGTCGCGGCGGCCGGTCGCTTCGCCTTCTGCTCCTTCACCCAGGCGGCGTACTCCTCGGGCGTCTTGGCGATCACGACGATGGGCATGTAGCCGTGCTCCTTGCCGCAGATCTGGCTGCACTGGCCGCGGTAGGTGCCGGGCTTGTCCGCCTTGAACCACGTGTCCTTCACGAAGCCGGGGATGCCGTACTGGTTCACGCCCAGCTGCGGCACGTACCAGCCATGGATCACGTCGTTGGAGGTGACCAGCAGGCGCACCTTCTTGCCGGCGGGCACGACGACCGGGTTGTTCACCTCCAGCAGGTAGTCGGCGTTCTTCTTGTCGCCCTGCTTCGTCCATTCCTCGATCTGCGCGCGCGGGGTGGACAGCAGCGAGTTGAACTTCACGCCGTCCTGCAGGTAGTCGTACTCCCAGGCCCACTGGTAGGCCGTCACCTTGATGGTGAGGTCGGGGTTGGACGAGTCCTTCATGTCGAGCACGGTCTTCGTGGCGGGGTAGGCCATGCCGATCAGGATGAGGAAGGGGATCACGGTCCAGATGATCTCGACCGTCGTGTTCTCGTGGAACTGCGCCGCCTTCGCGCCGGCGGCCTTGCGATGGGCGAACACGGAATAGAACATCGCGCCGAAGACGACGACGAAGATCGCCACGCACACCCAGATGATGGCCCAGTGCAGATCGTAGATCTGCTGGGCGATCGTGGAGGCCGGCGGCAGGATGTCCACGTCGTAGGCGGCGTGCGCGAGGCCCGCGCCGAGCGCAGTGGCGGCCGTGGCGGCCGTGCGGAAGGTCTTGCGAATCATGTCGAGGCCCATGTAGTCAGTCGTGTCCGTTCAAGTCCGCGTCACCGGCAGCCGGCGACCGAGCTGCTCGGCCCATTCGCGCCGCCGCTCGTCGGTGAGCAGGCGGCCGAAGCCGACCGTCCTGCCCGCGTATCTCAATCCCAGCTCGCACCGGCCATGCCGGCTGCAAACCACCAGTCGCGCCCAGGGCGCATGCCCTTCCAGCACCTGTTCCCGGGAGGCCTCGCGCAGGTAGAGCCGCACCCGGTTCCCGTCCACCTCCAGCCTCTCGCAATCCCCGTCGTGCCGGCCGATCGCCCGGAAGGCCAGGGCGAGGAGCAGCACTTCCAGGCCGGCGAACGGCAGCACCGGCCAGGCACCCAGCCAGGCGGCCGCCAGGCCGATGGTGCCGGCGGTGGCTGCGACGATCACGAGGATCACCTGGCGCCCGGGCGGGCCCAACGATCGGTTGGGAACCGCGGTCCAGACCTGCGGTGGCTGATCTGACGGGAGCGACATCGGAGGGGTGGAAGTCGGCTAGCCGCGGATTCTAGCCGACGCGTTGATCCAGCGCAAAAAAACCCTAAGAAGTGTCAGGTTTCCTTTACGCTTCTTCCCGGATCGCCGCCATCGGGATCCTCGTCCGGCCCCTTGTCCCGGACCGGTATCCGGTAGGACTCCGCGGCCCAGGCCCCCAGGTCGATGAGGCGGCAGCGCTCGGAACAGAACGGCCGCCAGGGATTGGCGGGGGAGTACTCGGCCGCGGCCCCGCAGCCCGGGCACGCCACCTGGCGCGCGGCCTTGGACCGGTCGCTCACAGGTTGCAGAAGGCCAGGTCGAAGGCGACGTCGTGCTCGAACACCCGCGATTTCTGCACCCCTTCGGGCACCAGGAACCGGATGTTGAGGGCGTACTTGTTGGCTCGCGCAGCACCCGCAGCACGATGGCGAGGGCGGCGTGGATGGGGTCCAGGGGGCGGATCCAGCCGAGCAGGTCGGCGCGGCGCGCGTCCACCGGGCGGTGCATCCAGTAGTGGTAGGAGGGCAGGTCGAACTCGCTCGTGCCGCCGGGGATGCTCGCGCGCTGCTTGATCGCCATGAGCCACTCGTTCTCGCGCAGGTTCTGGCCCGTCCGGCCCGAGAGGCCGTGCAGGTCCGAGAAGGCGCGATCGATCTCGCCGAGGATCTGGTCGAGCTTCTCCTCGGAAATGGCCGGGTTCGCTCGCAGGGCGTCGAGGAAGGTGCGCTGCCGGTCGAGCTCCTGGAGCAGGTCGCTCTTCAGGTCCGCCCGGCCGCCGACCTCCAGGATCTCGAAGATGCCCGTGAGGCAGGCGTGGTGGTCGTGCGGGCTGTCGTGCTTCAGGAAGAAATGGACGCGGTCGTAGAGATCCTCCAGCCGGAGCAGCGTGCGCACGCGCTCGTGAAGGGGATATTCGTAGGTGATCACGGCCGCTGGCTTCCCCAGGGGGTCAAGGCACGTTTCGGGATCGGGGCATTGTGGGGCATCCGTCCCTCCGTTGACAAATCGGGCGCGCTCACCGGGCGCGCGCGGCCTCGATGAGGCGCCCGTGCAGGCGCTCGCACTGCCCGGCCAGGGCGGCGAGGTCGCCCCCGTTCCAGAGGACCTCGTCGGCGCATTGCAGCCGGCGCCAGCGAGGCCACTGCGCGGCCATGATGGCCCGCACCTCGCCTTCGCCGAGCCCGGAGCGCGACACGGTGCGCGCCACCTGCAGCGCCTCGCTGCAATCGACCGCGACGACGCGCGACACCCGGCCGGCATAGCGCCCGGACTCGAACAGCAGCGGCACCACGAGGAGCGCGTAGGGGCCCTGCGCGGCCGCCAGGCGCTCGTCGCAGATCGCCCGGATGAGCGGGTGCAGGATGGCCTCGAGCCGGCGCCTCGCCGCGGGATCGTCGAACGCGAGGCGGCGCAGTCCCGCCCGGTCCGGCGGGCCCTCCGGCGGGACGAGCGCGGGTCCGAAGGCCTCGCGAAGCGCGGGCAGCGCCGCACCGCCGGCGGCGGTGATCTCCCGGGAGACCTCGTCGGCGTCGACGACGGCGGCGCCCCGTTCCCGCAGCAGCTCGGCGGCGGTCGACTTGCCGGACCCGATGCCGCCCGTCAGGCCGACGACGCAGGTCACGCCGGGAAGTGTCCCAGGTAGGCCACGACGGCGGCCCGGCCCCACACCAGCGCGATGAGGCCCCCGACGGCGAGGTAGGGGCCGAAGGGCATGCGCATGTCCCGTCCCTTGCCGGACAGGGCGATGGCCGCGATGCCGATCACCGCGCCCGCGCCGGCGGACACGAGCAGGATGAGCGGCAGGCACTGCCAGCCGGTCCAGGCCCCCAGGGCGGCGAGCAGCTTGAAGTCGCCGTAGCCCATGCCTTCCTTGCCCGCGAGCAGCTTGAAGCCCCAGTAGACGCTCCAGAGCAGCAGGTAGCCGCCGGCCGCGCCCAGCACCGCCGAGCGCAGGTCGACGAACAGCCCGAAGGTGTTCACCAGCAGCCCCAGCCAAAGCAGCGGGAAGGTGATCTTGTCGGGCAGCAGGTGCGTGTCCAGGTCGATGAACGAGCAGGCGACCAGGGCCCAGGCGAAGCAGAGCGCGGCGGCGAGCTGCGCGCTCCAGCCGAAGCGCCAGGCGAGCCAGGCCGAGAGCGCGCCGGTGAAGAGCTCCACCAGCGGGTAGCGGGCGCTGATGGGCGACTTGCACGCGGCGCACTTGCCGCGCAGCGCGAGCCAGCTGAGCACGGGGATGTTCTGGATCGCGCGCACGGGCGCCCCGCACGAGGGGCAGCGCGAGGGCGGGTGCATGAGCGACAGGCGCTCGGCCGGGGGCGGCTCGCGCCCCTCGAGCTCCGCGCAGTCGGCGCGCCACTCGGCCTGCATCATGAGCGGCAGGCGGTGCACCACGACGTTCAGGAACGAGCCGATGCAAAGGCCCAGCAGGCCGCAGACGGCGGCGAGGGAGGCGGGGGAGGACTGGAAGGCGCTGAAATCCATCGTTTTCGCGGTCGCGGAAAGCGAACGGGCGCGGAAGCTCCGCGCCCGCCCTTCAGGTCCGTGCAGGGATCAGATCGCCGAGCCCATCTTGAAGATCGGCAGGTACATCGCGATCACCAGGCCGCCGATGAGGCCGCCCAGCACCACCATGATGAGCGGCTCCATGAGGGAGGCGAGGGCCTCCACCGCGTCGTCCACCTCGGCCTCGAAGAAGTCGGCCACCTTGGAGAGCATCGCGTCGAGCGCGCCGGATTCCTCGCCGATCGCGGTCATCTGCAGCACCATGCTCGGGAAGACGTTGGTGTTCTGCATCGCCACGGTGAGGCCCGTGCCGGTGGAGACCTCCGACTGGATGCGCTTGGTCGCCTCGTAGTACACGTAGTTGCCCGCGGCGCCCGCCACCGAGTCGAGCGATTCCACCAGCGGCACGCCGGCGGCGAACATCGTGGAGAGCGTTCGGCACCAGCGCGCGATCGAGGCCTTGCGGATCACCTCGCCGAAGACCGGCACGCGCAGGATCAGCCGGTCCAGGCCCTGCTGCATCCGGGTCGAGCGCTTGTAGGTGTAGAGGAAGAACCAGACGCCGCCGATGATGATGCCGAAGATGAGGTACCAGTAGGCGACGAAGAAGTCCGACATGTTCATCACGATCTGCGTGGGCATCGGCAGGTCGGCGCCGAAGCTCTTGAACAGGTCCTTGAAGGTCGGGATCACGAAGATCATGATCACCGCGGTGATCACGAGCGCCACCACGATGATGGACACGGGGTAGAAGAGCGCGCTCTTGATCTT
>JBGAOO010000210.1:0-6239 GCA_044221765.1 Usitatibacteraceae bacterium
CTGGGCGCCGCCGGAGCTGGGCATCCTCGAGCCCACCATCAAGCCCCGGGGCATCGACGACGTGCCGGTGCTCGCGATCACGCTCTGGAGCACCGACGAGGCCCAGGGCGCCTACGAGCTCGAGCGCGTGGCCCACGCGCTCGAGACGGAGATCAAGCGGGTGCCCGGCACGCGCGAGGTGCAGACGCTGGGTGGCCCCGGGCGCGTGGTGCGCGTGCTCATCGACGCCGATCGCCTGGCCTCCCACGGCCTCGCGCTCGCCGACCTGAAGTCGGCCCTGCAGCTCGCGAACGCGACGCTGCCCACCGGCAAGCTCGTGCAGGCGAACCGCGAGATCGCGGTGGAGACCGGGAACTACCTCGAGTCGGCCGAGGACGTGCGAAACCTCGTGGTCGGCGTCCACGATCGCCGTCCCGTGCTGCTCTCCGACGTGGCGAGCGTCGTCGACGGCCCCGACCAGCCGGCCCGCTACGCCTGGACCGGGACGGGACCGGCCGGGACGCCGAAGGCGCCGGGGGCGGGAGGCGAGCATCCGTCGGTCACCCTGCAAGTGACCAAGAAGGCCGGCGAGAACGCGGTCGAGGTCGCCCGCCGCGTGCGCGAGCGCATCCAGGAACTGCGCGGCACCGTCATTCCCGCCGACGTGCAGGCCACCTTCACCCGCGACTACGGCGCCACCGCGAACGACAAGGCGCAGAGCCTCATCAAGAAGCTCTTCTTCGCCACGCTGTCGGTGATCGTGCTCGTGTTCGCCACGCTCGGCCGGCGCGAGGCGCTCATCGTCGGCGCGGCCGTGGTGCTCACGCTCGCCTCCACGCTCTTCGCCTCCTGGGCCTGGGGCTTCACGCTCAACCGCGTCTCGCTCTTCGCCCTCATCTTCTCGATCGGCATCCTGGTCGACGACGCGATCGTCGTCGTCGAGAACATCCATCGCCACCGCTCGCTCACCGGCGGCCCGCTCCTCGCCCTCATCCCGCGCGCGGTCGACGAGGTGGGCGGGCCGACCATCCTCGCCACCCTGACGGTGATCGCCGCCCTGCTGCCGATGGCCTTCGTCTCCGGCCTCATGGGCCCCTACATGAGCCCGATCCCGATCAACGCGAGCCTGGGCATGCTCCTGTCGCTCGCCATCGCCTTCACCGTGACGCCCTGGCTCGCGCTGAAGCTGCTCGCCTCCCAGGGCGAGACGCACGCCTCCGCCCTCGACGCGAAGCTCGCGGCGTTCTTTTCCGGCCTGCTCGGCCCCTTCATCACCTCGGCGCGGGCGGCGCGCAACCGCCGCCGGCTGGGCCTCGCCATCGCCGCCGCGATCGTCGCCTCCCTCGCGCTCGCGGGCCTGAAGCTCGTCGTGCTGAAGATGCTGCCCTTCGACAACAAGTCGGAGTTCCAGGTGGTCGTCGACCTGCCGGCCGGCACGCCGGTGGAAGTGACGGCCGCGGCGCTGCGCGACCTGGGGGCGGTGGTCGCCACCGTGCCCGAGGTGACCAACTACCAGGCCTATGCCGGCCTCGCCTCGCCCATCAACTTCAACGGGCTCGTGCGCCAGTACTACCTGCGCAACCTCGCCGAGCAGGGCGACCTGCAGGTGAACCTCGCCGACAAGGCGAGCCGCCACCGCAAGAGCCACGAGATCGCCGCCGCGCTGCGCCCGTCGCTCGAGGCCGCCGGCCGGCGCTGGGGCGCCAAGGTGAAGGTCGTCGAGGTGCCGCCCGGCCCGCCCGTGCTCTCGCCCATCGTCGCCGAGGTCTACGGGCCCGACGAGGCCGGCCGCATCCGCGTGGCGAAGACGGTGCGCGAGGCGCTCGCGTCCACGCCGGACATCGTCGGCATCGACGACTCGGTCGAGGACCCGGCCCCGCGCCTGCTGCTCAAGGTGGACCAGGCCCGCGCGGCGGTGGCCGGCCTGTCGCGGCGCGAGGTCGTCGAGGCGATGCAGGCGGCGATCTCCGGGACGGACGCGACGCCCCTGCACGACGGGCAGTCGAAGTACGAGGTTCCCGTGCGCCTGCAGCTGCCGCCCGGGGAACTGGGCGAGGAGTCGGCGTTCATGAAGCTCTCGATCCGCGCCGCCGACGGCTCGCTCGTGCCGCTGACGGAGCTGGTGCGCGTCGTTCGCGCCGACCGCGAGCGCCCGACGTACCGCAAGGACCTGCTGCCCGTGGTGTACGTGATCGCGGACCAGGCCGGGCGCACCGACAGCCCGCTCTACGGCCTCTTCGCCGCGCGCGGCTCCCTCGCCGGGCGCGCGCTGCCCGAGGGCGGCACGCTGGGCGAGTACTTCATCCGCCAGCCCTCGGACCCCTACCGCCAGTACGCGATCAAGTGGGACGGCGAATGGCAGGTGACGTACGAGACCTTCCGCGACATGGGCCTCGCCTACGCCGTGGGCCTGGTCCTCATCTACCTGCTCGTGGTGGCGCAGTTCCGCTCCTACCTCGTGCCGCTGGTCATCATGGCGCCCATCCCGCTCACGCTGATCGGCGTGATGCCCGGCCACGCGCTGCTCGGGGCGAACTTCACCGCCACCTCGATGATCGGCATGATCGCGCTCGCCGGGATCATCGTGCGCAACTCGATCCTGCTCGTGGACTTCGTGAACCTGAAGGTGGCCGAGGGGCTGCCCCTTCGCGAGGCGGTGCTGCAGTCGGCCGCCGCCCGGGCCAAGCCGATCGCGCTCACCGCGCTCGCGGCGATGCTCGGCGCGGGCTTCATCCTCGACGACCCGATCTTCAACGGCCTCGCCATCTCCCTCATCTTCGGCATCCTCGTGTCGACGGTGCTCACGCTCGTCGTGATCCCGGTGCTCTACTACGTGGCGATGCGCGGGCGCCTCGAGCCGACGGACGCGCGAAACGCCGCGTAACCATCGGCGTTACAATCCCCGCTGCGTCCCTGACGGAGGTGCCCGATGGAAGAAGCGCTCGTGCTCGCCCGGGCCCAGTTCGGGCTGAACATCTCCTTCCACATCCTCTTTCCCTCGCTCACGATCGCGCTGGCGTGGATCCTGCTGTGGATGCGGATCCAGCACCACCGCACGGGCGACGCGGGGTGGCTCTCCACGTACCGGCTCTGGACCAAGATCTTCGCGCTCACCTTCGCGATGGGGGTGGTGACGGGCATCGTGATGTCCTTCCAGTTCGGGACCAACTGGCCGGGCTTCATGAACCGCGTCGGCGCCATCGCCGGCCCCCTGCTCGGCTACGAGGTGCTCACGGCCTTCTTCCTGGAGGCCACGTTCCTGGGGGTGATGCTCTTCGGGATGAACCGCGTGCCCGCCTGGGTGCACATCGGCGCCACGACCCTCGTGGCCCTGGGAACCTCGCTCTCGGCCTTCTGGATCCTCGCGCTCAATTCCTGGATGCAGACGCCGGCCGGCCACGTGCTCGAGGGCCAGCAGTGGATCGCGGCGGACTGGCTCGCCGTGATCTTCAATCCCTCCTTCCCCTGGCGGATGGCGCACATGATGATCGCCTCCGGCCTCACCGCGGCGTTCGTGGTCGCGGGCCTTTCGGCCTGGCGCCTGCTGCAGGCGCCGGGCGATGCGCTCGCCCGCCGCACGATGCGCGCGGGGCTCGCCATCGCCGCCTTCCTCGCGCCGGCGCAGGCCGTGGTGGGCGATTTCCACGGGCTCAACACGCTCGAGCACCAGCCGGCGAAGATCATCGCGGCGATCGAGGCGATCTGGCACACGGAGAAGGGCGTCCCGCTGGTGCTCTTCGCGATCCCCAACGACAGAAGACGAGGACGAACGACTACGCCATCGAGCTGCCGTACGTCGCGAGCCTCATCCTGAAGCACGACGCGAACGCCGAGCTGCGCGGCATCTCCTCCTTCGGCGCCGACGCGCCGCCCGTCGCGCCCGTGTTCTTCGCGTTCCGGATCATGGTCGGCACCGGCGTCGCGATGATCGCCCTGTCCTGGTTCGCGGCGTGGCGCACGCGCCGGGGCCGCGGCGCGCCGCGCTGGCTGCTCTGGGTGCTGGCCGCCTCCACCTTCGCGGGCTGGATCGCCACGCTCGCGGGCTGGTACGTGACGGAGATCGGGCGCCAGCCCTGGCTCGTCACGGGCGTGCTGCGCACGGCGGAGGCCGTGGGCGAGGCGAGCGGCGCCATGCTCGGCGCGAGCCTCACCGGCTACTTCCTCACCTACGCGACGATGTTCGTCGCCTACATGGTCGTGCTCACCCACATGGCCGGCAAGGGCGCGCAGGATGCGCGGCCCACGCCGCCGGCCGGCGCGGCCGCCGGCCTTGCCGCCGAACCCGCCCGCTAGGAGCGTCGAACCATGGACCTCGCCTTCGTCTTCATGCTGCTCATGGGCGTCTCGGTGCTCCTCTACGTGGTGCTGGACGGCTACGACCTGGGCGTGGGCATGCTCATGCCGGCCGCGAGCGCCGACGAGCAGTCGGTGATGGTCTCCTCGATCGGCCCGTTCTGGGACGCCAACGAGACCTGGCTCGTGCTGGGCATCGGCATCCTGCTGGTGGCCTTCCCGCAGGCCCACGGCGTGGTGCTGGGCGCGCTCTACCTGCCCGTGGTCGCGATGCTGGTGGGCCTCATGTTCCGCGGCGTCGCCTTCGAGCTGCGCCCTGGGCTACCAGCTCTTCGCGGTGGTCGTGGGCGCGAGCCTTTGCGGCGGCTACGTGCTGCTCGGAGCCACCTGGCTCGTCTACAAGTCGGAGGGGGCGCTCCAGCGCAAGGCGCTCGCCTGGAGCCGCTGGGGCCTGCTCTGGGTGGCGCTGGGCGTGGGCCTCGTGAGCCTCGCGACGCCGCTGGTGAGCGAGACGGTGCGCGCGAAGTGGTTCGACTTCCCGCGCACGCTGGCGCTGATGGCGCTGCCGGCGGCCTGCTTCGCCGCGGGCGCGGCGGTGTGGTGGTCCACCGGCCGGATCGGCAAGGCCACGGGCGGGCGCGACTGGCATCCCTTCGCCGGGGCGGTGGCGATCTTCGTGATCGCCTTCCTGGGGCTCGCCTACAGCCTCTTCCCCTACGTCGTGATCGACCGCCTCACGATCTGGGAGGCGGCGGCGCATCCTTCATCTCTGCGCGCCTTGTTCTGGGGCGCGATCGTCGTCCTGCCCTGCATCGCCGGATACACGGCCTTCTCCTACTACGTGTTCCGGGGCAAGGCGAAGGCGGGGCGGTACGACTAGGCCGCGCCCCTCGATCTCACGCCTGCGCACCCATCGTGAAAACGGCCCGCCATCGCCGGCGAGCCGCTCAGGTGACCTTGACCGAAGTGCTGGCCGCGGCCTGCGGGCGTTGATCGGCGGCTCCAGCCGTCCGATCCAACGACGCTCCCGCTGTCTATTTCTCGATGAGGTTCTTCTTGTCCTTGACGGACTTCCACTCGTCCGCGTCCGCCGGCGCGTCCTTGCGCTCGACGATGGGCGGCCAGCTCTTGCAGAGCTCGGCATTGAGCGCGATGAAGGACTTCTGGTCCGCGGGGACGTCGTCCTCCGCGAAGATGGCCTCCACCGGGCATTCCGCCACGCAGAGCGTGCAGTCGATGCACTCGTCCGGGTCGATCACGAGGAAGTTCGGGCCTTCGCGGAAGCAATCCACGGGGCACACGTCGACACAGTCGGTGTACTTGCACTTGACGCAGGACTCGGTGACCACGTACGTCATGAATCGGACCCTTTCAAGGACGGCAGGCGGATCGTTGATCGCGAAAGCGCCGCATTTTACCAGAACCGTCGGCGCCGCCTTGCTCGCGGTCAATCCCCGGCGCGATCGCCTTTGCCACCGGGCCGGCCTTTGGGCTACGATTCCGACCTGCCCTTGAGCCCCGAGCCCGGCCCGGCCGGGCGCCTTCCCTCCGGGCGCACACCCAACCACGAGAGGTTACTCAGTGAACGAGAACATCATCCAGGTGACGGACGATTCGTTCGACCAGGAAGTGCTTGGCAGCAGCACCCCCGTCCTCGTGGACTACTGGGCCGAGTGGTGCGGGCCCTGCAAGATGATTGCGCCCATCCTCGACGAGGTCGCCCGGGACTACGGCGAGCGACTTCAAGTGGCCAAGATGAACGTCGACGAGAACCGCGAGGTGCCCGCCAAGTTCGGCATCCGCGGCATTCCCACGCTGATGCTCTTCAAGGACGGCCAGCTGGCCGCCACGAAGGTCGGCGCACTATCCAAGGCGCAACTGACCGCTTTCCTCGACGGCCATCTATAATCATTCTTTGACGACGCGGGCGGTCACCGGCCACAAGCTCCCGCCCGCTTCGCCAGACC
>JBGAOO010000211.1:0-6756 GCA_044221765.1 Usitatibacteraceae bacterium
GGTGCCGATCGCCATCGCCTGGCGCTCGGTCAGGGCGGGTGGCAGCCGCACGAGCCAGTCGCCCTTGAGCCGCGCCTTCTGCGCGAGGCACCCCCAATGCTTCTCGCCCACGCCCCAGCCGTTGAGCACCACGCGGTCTCCGGGCTTCCAGAGCGGGTGGTCCGAGGACTCGACGACGCCCGCGCCGTCGATGCCCGCCACCATCGGCCAGCGGCGCACCACGGGGGCCCTGTCCGCGATCGCGAGGGCGTCCTTGTAGTTGATCGTCGAGTACGACACGCGGACCGTCACGTCCCCCTCGGTCAGCACCGCCTCGTCGAGCTCGGCCACGCGGGCCTGGAACGCCTCGGCCTCGCGGGTCAGGTAGATGGCCTTGAACATGTCTGCTGCACTCCTCAGGTTCTCGCTAGCGCGACTGCAGGACGTCCGGATTCTCCGCCGAAGCGTGCTTCCGGGCGAAGTAGTCCCGGGATTGCATCTCGCGCAGGCGGCTCGCCGTGCGCGCGAACTCCCCGCGGACCATGCGGCCGGGCCCGGTCTGGTCCTGGGCGGGCGCGATGAGGTCCTCGGGCTGCGCCTGGGCCGACATCACCAGCCGGACGCGCTGGTCGTAGAAGACGTCGACCAGCCAGGTGAAGCGGCGGATCACGTCGGTCTGGGCCGGCTGCAGCCGCGGCACGCCGGAGACGAGCACCGTGTGGTAGCCGCTCGCGATCTCCAGGTAGTCGGTCTGCGAGCGCGCGTCCACGCAAAGCGCGGCGAAGTCGAACCAGATGACGCCCTTGGCGCGCCGCCGGAATGGCATCGGCCGGCCGCCGACCTCGATCGACTCCCCTTCGGCGTAGGCGGCCTTGGTCATCGCCTCGAAGAAGAGCGCCAGGCTCGCGTCGGCCTCCTCGCCCGGGGGCGTGTAGTAGACGCGAAGGCTCTCCAGGATGCGGCGGCGATGGTCCGTGCCCCCGCCCAGGGCGACCACGTCCAGCTCGCGCACGAGCACGTCGATGGCGGGCAGGAAGCGCGCGCGCTGCAGGCCATTCGGGTAGAGCCCCTCCGGCGCGTAGTTGGAGGTCATCACGAAGACCACGCCCTTGGCCACCAGCAGCTCGAGCAGGCGCCCCAGGATCATCGCGTCGGCGATGTCGCTCACGTGGAACTCGTCGAAGCACAGCAGGCGCAGCTCCCGGGCGATCTGGGTGGAGATGACCTCGAGCGGATCCTCCGTGCCCGAGAGCTTGCGCATGCGCGCATGGATCTCGCGCATGAACTCGTGGAAGTGGACGCGGCGCTTCCTGCGATGGCGGCTCACCTTGTAGAAGGCGTCCATCATGAGCGACTTGCCGCGCCCCACCCCGCCCCAGATGTACATGCCGCGCGGCGGGCGGCGCCCGGCGCCCAGGTTGGTCACCAGCCGGTTCAGGCGGCCGGCGCGGTACTGCCGGTAGTCCTCCAGTTCCTCGAACAGGCGCTCGAGCCGCTCGAGCACGCGCAGCTGCTCGCTGTCGCTCTGGAAGTCCGCGCGCTGCTGGAAATGCCAGTACCACTCCAGCGGGCCCGAGAACTGGTCCGCCTTGGCAGGCTCGAGTTCCTCGTCCTCATACGGCGGGATGTCGGGCGTGTCGTTCATTGCGACCCAAAGGCGCGGGACACGGATGAACACGGATGAACACGGATGGACTCCTGAATGGCGAGCGGCATGTCCGCCCATGCTGGTGTCGATGGCTCTTGGTTGCCCGACCCGTACGCCGCCTCCCTCAGTACGTGAAGCTCCATTCGACTTGATCCGTGTTCATCCGTGTTCATCCGTGTCCCCGGGTTGCGTCCGCCGCAGCCGGAATGCTCACGAGTTGAGCGAACGCTTGTCGAGCGCCAGCGCGGCCTCCCGCATCACCTCCGAGAGCGTCGGGTGACCGTGGCAGATGCGCGCGATGTCCTCGCTGGCACCCTTGAACTCCATCACCGTGACGGCCTCCTGGATCAGGTCCGAGGCATGGGCATGGACCACATGCACGCCCAGCACGCGGTCGGTGGCGGCATCGGCCACGATCTTCACGAAGCCCGCCGTCTGCCCGGTGCCCAGGGCGCGGCCGTTGATCGCGAACGGGAACTGGCCGGTCTTCACGGCGAGGCCCTCGGCCTTCGCCTTCTGCTCCGTCTTGCCCACCCAGGCGATCTCGGGCGAGGTGTAGATGATCCAGGGGATGCAGTCGTAGTCGACGTGCGGCTTCTGGCCCGCGATGAGCTCGGCGACCATCACGCCCTCGTCCTCGGCCTTGTGCGCGAGCATCGGGCCGCGCACCACGTCGCCGATCGCCCAGACGTTGGGCAGGTTCGTGCGGCACTGGCCGTCCACCTCGACGAAGCCGCGCTCGTCCACCTTGAGCCCCACGTTCGTCGCGCCCAGGCCGTCCGTGTTGGGCACGCGGCCGACCGACACCACGAGGCGGTCGCACTCGAGCTTCTGCGCGAGGCCCTTGTCGTCGGTGTATTCCACCAGCACGCCGGTCTTGCGCTGCGTCACCTTCTCGATCCTCACGCCCAGCTTGATCGCGAGGCCCTGCGTCTTGGTGAAGGCCTTCCAGGCCTCCTTCTGCACCGCCTCGTCGCAGGCGCCCAGGAATTCCGGCAGCGCCTCGAGGAGGGTGACCTCCGAGCCCAGGCGGCGCCAGACGCTGCCCAGCTCCAGCCCGATCACGCCCGCGCCGATCACGCCCAGGCGCTTGGGCGCCGCCGTGAAGGCGAGCGCGCCCTCGTTGTCGCAGACGGTGACGTTGTCCACCGGCACGTTGGGCAGGTGACGCGCCTTGGACCCCGTGGCGACGATCACGTGCCTCGCCTGCACGCTCTCCTTCTTCTCGCCGTTCGCCACCTCGATCGTGTACAGGTCGCCGTTCGCCACGAGCTTGCCGAAGCCCTGCAGCCAGGCGATCTTGTTCTTCTTGAACAGGAACTCGATGCCCTTGGTCATCTTCGCGACGATCGCCTCCTTGCGCGATTGCATGCGCGAGAGGTCGATCTTGGCGCCGGAGACGCTGATGCCGTGCTCGTCGAGGTGGTGGTTCACCTTCTCGAACTCCTCCGACGAGGCGAGCAGCGCCTTCGAGGGGATGCAGCCGACATTGAGGCACGTGCCGCCCAGGGCGAGCTCGCCCTTGGCGTTGCGCCAGCCCTCGATGCAGGCGGTTTTCAGGCCCAGCTGGGCGGCGCGCACCGCGGCGATGTACCCGCCGGGGCCGGCTCCGATCACGACGACGTCGAACGTTTGGGACATGGGGGAACTTTCCTATGCGTTGCTGCTTGGTTTACCGCGCCATGCGCGGGGTAGTGCGCGGACACGGATGAACACGGATGCACACGGATGCACACGGATAAGACCGGATCGATGCGGGATGGGCGACCGGCATCGTGGCAGAGGCTCGCATCCGAGGCTCATCGACCACGCAAACGAACCGGGCAGCGCAATTCCATTCGACCAGGTACAGGCCCAGCGACTGCTGGAAGAGGACGAAACCAGGAACCCGACCAGGAGGATCTGCAGGGCGAAGAAGGCGGCGGGACGATCGCAGGCTTCCGCGCGGCGGCGCGCGGGCAGGGCGCCCCCTGGACGTCAGGAGCCGGGCGGGGTCCTCGAGGGCGTCCCTTCATGGCCACGAGGGACAGCACCGCCTGCTGACCCGTCGATGATCCGGTGGTCGTAGGAGAGCGCCAGGTATCGGCGCACCACCTGCCCGTTCTCGACGACGGCGCGGTCCTTCATTGGCGTGGATGCCGAGGATCGCGCTCTGCGGCGGGTTGATGATCGGCGTGGAGAGCATCGAGCCGAAGACCCCGCCGTTGGAGATGGAGAATGTGCCGCCGGTGAGCTCCTCGAGGGTAGAGCTTGCCCTCCTTCGCGCGCTTGCCGAAGTCCGCGATGGCCTTCTCGATGTCGGCGATGGACATGAGGTCGGCGTTGCGCAGGATGGGCACCACGAGGAGCCGCGCTCGCTGCCGACCGCGTGCCGATGTCGTAGTAGCCGTAGTAGACGATGTCGTTGCCGTCGATCGAGGCGTTGACCACCGGGAACTTGCGAAGCGCCGCCACCGCCGCCTTCACGAAGAGGACATGAAGCCCAGCTTCACGCCGTGCTCCTTCTCGAAGCGGTCCGCCTTGGCGGGCGCGCGGCTCCATCCACCAGGGTATTGGCCTCGTTGAAAGGTTGGTCAGGATGGCGGCCGTGGCCTGCGACTGCACCAGGCGCTCGGCCACGCGCGCGCGCAGGCGCGACATCGGCACGCGCTGCTCCGGGCGGCTGCCCAGCGGAACCGGCGCGGCGGGCCGCGCCGCGGGCGCCGCGGCAGCGGCCGGCGCGGGGGCCGCGGCGGGCGCCGAGGCGGCCAGCACGTCGGTCTTGGTCACGCGGCCGTCGCGGCCCGTGCCGGAAAGCTTCGCGGTGTCGATGCCCTGCTCGGCCGCGATCTTCGATGCGGAGGGCGACGGCGCATTCGCCGCGCCCGCCGAAGGTGCCGGCGCGGCGGCTGCCTTCACGGCCGCGGAAGCGGTGTCCGTGGCGGCGGGCGCGGGCGCGGCCACCCCCTTCGCCTCGGTGTCGATCACGGCGATCACCTCGCCGCTCGCGACCTGCCCCCCATCGGCCTTGAGGATCTTCGCGAGCACGCCATCGGCCGGCGCGGGCAGTTCCATCACCACCTTGTCGGTCTCGATGTCGATGAGGTTCTCGTCGCGCTTCACGGCTTCGCCCACCTTCTTGTGCCAGGCGACCAGCGTCGCCTCCGAGACGGACTCGGAGAGCATGGGGACCTTCACTTCTACTTGCATGTCGTTTCCTTCGGTGCGCGCCGCGCCGGCCGTCAGGCCGCGGGCTTCTTGGAGGAAGCGGCGTCCAGCGTGAGGGCCGCGTCGATGAGTTCCTTCTGCTGCTGCACGTGCAGGGCGAGGTAGCCCACGGCCGGCGAGGCCGAGGACTTGCGCTGCGCGGCCGTGAGGACCTGGTCGGGGCGCAGGTGCTCCAGCAGGTAGTGCTGGATGCGGTGCCAGGCGCCCTGGTTGGCCGGCTCCTCCTGCGCCCACACGATGCTCCTCGCGTTCGGGTACAGGTCGATCTGCTCCTGGAACTCCTGGTGCGGGAACGGGTAGAGCTGCTCGATGCGCACCACCGCGACGTCGTCGATCGCGCGCTTGGCGCGCTCGGCCACGATGTCGAAGTACACCTTCCCCGAGCAGAAGACGATCCGCTTCACCTTCTTCGGCGCGAGCCTGTCGGTCTCGCCGATCACGTTCTGGAAGCCGCCGGTGGCGAGGTCCTCGAGCGGGGAGCTCGACTCCTTGCGCCGCAGCAGGCTCTTGGGCGTCATGACGATGAGGGGCTTGCGCATGGGGCGCAGCACCTGCCGGCGCAGCATGTGGAAGAACTGCGCGGGCGTGGAGGGCACCACCACCTGGATGTTGTGCTCCGCGCACAGCTGCAGGTAGCGCTCCAGGCGCGCGGAGGAATGCTCCGGGCCCTGCCCCTCGTAGCCGTGCGGCAGCAGCATCGTGAGGCCGCACAGGCGGCCCCACTTCGACTCGCCCGAGGCGATGAACTGGTCGATCACCACCTGCGCGCCGTTGGCGAAGTCGCCGAACTGCGCCTCCCAGATCACGAGCTCGAAGGGGTGCGCCGTGGC
Source organism: Usitatibacteraceae bacterium (assembly GCA_044221765.1). Classification (GTDB taxonomy): domain Bacteria; phylum Pseudomonadota; class Gammaproteobacteria; order Burkholderiales; family Usitatibacteraceae; genus FEB-7. Next base: position 5,665 of record JBGAOO010000211.1, read on the forward strand.
GTAGCCGTACTCGAAGCCGAGCACCGCCTCCTCGGACAGGAGGGAGTCAATCACCAGGAAGTTGGCCTGGCCCTCGCGGACGTGCTGCAGCGGCAGGTAGGTGCCCGAGTCCCACTTCTCCCGGTTCTGGTCGTGCAGGACGGCGTGGCGGTGCGCGAAGGTGCCGCGGCCGCAGTCCTGGCCCGACAGGCGCACCGGGTGGCCCTCGTCCACGAGCGAGGCGTAGGCGAGGTTCTCGGCCATTCCCCAGTCGAGCATCGCCTTGCCCGCGCCCATCTCGCGGCGCGCGGCGAGCATGCGCTCGACGGTCGGGTGGAGCTTGAAGGTGGGCGGGATGTCCGTGAGCCGCGTGGCGAGCGCCTTCAGCTTGGGCATCGGCACGGCGGTCACGGCCGGGCGGCGCCACTCGACGCCCATGTACGGCGCCCAGTCGACGGCGAGCGCCGGGCGCAGGCCGTAGAGGATCTTGGGATTGGTCGGCTTGCCCGCGTCGAGCGCGGCGCGCACGCTGGTCACCAGCTCGTCCGCCAGGCCCGGGCCGATCACCCCTTCCTTCTCGAGCCTGTCGGCGTAGAGCTTGCGCGTGCCCGGGTGCTGGGCGATCTTCTTGTACATGAGCGGCTGCGTGACGAAGGGCTCGTCCTGCTCGTTGTGGCCCAGGCGCCGGAAGCACACCAGGTCGATCACCACGTCCTTGTGGAAGGTCATGCGGAAGTCGAGCGCGATGCGCGCGACCATCGCCACCGCCTCCGGGTCGTCGCCGTTCACGTGGAAGACGGGCGCGTCCACCATCTTGGCCACGTCGGTGCAGTACAGCGAGGAGCGCGTGTCGCGCGTGTCCGAGGTGGTGAAGCCGATCTGGTTGTTCACGACCACGTGCAGCGTGCCGCCCGTGCGGTAGCCGCGCGTCTGCGACAGCGCGAGCGTCTCCATCACCACGCCCTGCCCCGCGAAGGCGGCATCGCCATGGATCAGCACCGGCAGCACCTGGTCGCCCTTGGTGTCGCCGCGGCGGTGCTGGCGCGCCCGCACCGAGCCCTCGACGACGGGGTTCACGATCTCCAGGTGCGAGGGGTTGAAGGCGAGCGTGAG
>JBGAOO010000212.1:0-6022 GCA_044221765.1 Usitatibacteraceae bacterium
AATCGCCAGGGCCTCTGGTGGGCGACGCCGGCCGGCTCGGAGTCGGGCTGGGGGCTGAACATCGCGCACCAGGGCGACACCTTCTTCGCCACGCTCTTCACCTACGACGCGGCCGGGAAGGCGATGTGGCTTTTCATGTCGAACGGGGTGCGCCAGGCCGACGGGTCCACCTACGCGGGCACGCTCTACCGCGCGACGGGGCCCGCCTTCAATGCCGTCCCGTTCACGCCGATCTCGGCGGCCAACCTCACGGAAGTGGGCACGATGTCGGTGGCGTTCTCGGGCGAGGACTCGGCGAGGCTCGACTACACCGTCGGCGGCGCGCGCGTCACGAAGACGATCCAGCGGCTGGTCTTCGGCGCCCGCGCGGCGAACTGCGTCCCCGCCACCGGCAGCCGCGCCTCGCTCGCCAACTACCAGGATCTCTGGTGGAAGGCGGACGAGTCCGGCTGGGGCCTGAACGTCACGCACCAGGACGACACGCTCTTCGCCACGCTGTTCACCTATGGCGCGGATGGCGCCAACCTGTGGCTGTTCATGTCCGCTGGCGTGCGGCAGCCAGACGGCTCCTACTCGGGCGCTCTCTATCGCGCCACCGGCCCGGCGTTCAATGCGGTGCCGTTCGCGTCCATCTCCGCCGCCAACCTCACGCAGGTCGGGACGATGCGGCTGCGCTTCACCGACGGCGAGAACGGCCAGCTCACGTACTCGGTCGACGGCGCCGCCGTCGGCAAGCCGATCACGCGACTGCAGTTCGCGAGCCCGGTCACCGCCTGTTCCTGATTCGCGTCCCGGAAAGCAGGACGCCGCGCACCAGGCGCGGCGTCCGGCGGGCGAAAGCGAAGGCTAGATCTTCAGGATCTTCATCGCCTTGGCCAGCGTGTCGACCGACTCCTGGTGCTTGCCGGCCTTGTGCAGGGCCTCGCCTTCCTCGCGGAACTTCTTCACGTCCTTCATCTGCGCCTCGCTGAGGGCGGGCTTCTTCGCGAGGGCTTCATCGATCTTCTTCATGTCGGCCGGGCAGTGGAAGGCCAGGGCGGCGCCGGCAAAGAGCATCGTGACGACGGCTGCAAGCAGTTTCTTCATGGGAGGTCTCCTCGGGTCGTTGTCTGGAATGCGACGCGGCAGTCTAGCGCAAGAAGCCGGAAACGGGCATTCGCCCCGTTTTCCCCGCATACCCTCGATTCGATAGGGGGTTTGGCGACCATGCGTGGCATGCTGTTCGCCGCCATGCCCGCCCCCTCCTCCGTCCTCCCCGGCGCACCCCTCGGCCTCTATCCGCCCGAGGCCTTCCGGCTGTCCACGGGCGCGGACGCGGGCGAGCGGCTGATCGCGCCGGCACGCCACCTCTTCTCCTCGGAGCTGGTCGCGCTGCCGGCGATCGGGCCGCTGGCCGACTGCGCGCGTGGGATGGAGCCGTTCGCGGACATCCGCGCCTGGTCGGCCTCCCCCGGCCCGCTCACCTATCCGCCGATGGTGTGGCTCGGCGCGCCGGAGCGATGGACCGGCGCGAAAGTCGCGGCCGACGGCCAGTCGATCGAGCGGTCCGGCCGGGCCGCCCCCCTCGCGCTCGCGCCGAAGCACCCGCTCAACCGCTCGTACGCGAACGCGTCGACCCATGCGTACCTGTCGCGCCGACTGGTCACGGTGCGCGGGCGGACGGCGCCCGACGGGACCTTCGTCGCCCGAACGTTCTGGCCCGAGGACTGGCGCCTGGACGACCAGGCGCCCGTGGTGCCGCTCCCCGCCACGGAGGAGCCGGCACTCGCCATCCGCGGCCTCCTGCGCAGCGCCCCGCGCGGCGGCGCCGACTCGCCTTTCGTCACGCAAGTGATCTGGGAACGCGACCCGGGCAGGCGCGCCTGGGCCGGCCGCCCCGTGCTCGGCTTCATGGTGAACGGCGCGCAGGGCGACGACGACGAGGCGTGGGGCGGCCACTTCGCGCTCGTCACCGGGCGGCTGCCCGCGGATGGCCGCCTGTCGGACCTGCTCGTCGCCAACTTCTATTCGCTCGAGACGGAAAGCGAGAAGGGCATCCTCGCCGCGCCCGTGCCGCTCGACAACTACCTGGGCGACCTGAACAGCGGGCAGGCGTGGTACCGCCCCTCCTACGTCATGTTCGCCATCCTGAAGGACGCGCGCGCCGTCGAGCGCGTGCAAGGCGCCCTGAACCGGCTGTACCTGCAGTTCTGGCGCCGCCAGCTCGACTACCGGCACTCGACGATGAACTGCGCGGCGATCAGCGTCGACGCGCTGCGCGCCCTGGGCTGGGCGGTGCCCGCGCGCGGGCCGGCGAGCCGCGTGCTCGCCTGGCTCTCGGTGCCGGCGATGATCGCGAAGGAAGGCGACGTGTCCGTGGCGCGCGGCACGTTCGAATACCTCACGGAAGACCGCACTCGCCTCATGCCGGCCGCGGCCTTCGAGGAAGCGACCGTGGACCTGCTGCGCCTCGCCCGCGAGGGCGCGAGGCCCGCCGATGGCGCTCTCGCCCGCCTGCTCGCCGAGGACGTGCTCGCCCTGGCGGGCGTGCGCGTGCCGCAGCTGCCTTCCTCCCGCAAGCCGGGCACCTGGCCCGTGGCGAGCACGCGCGAGTACCTGGGCGCCGTGCCGCGCGACCCGGCCGACGCGCAGATCGTCCCGGTGCCCGCGCGCGCCTTTCCCGACTCGCTTCGCGACGCCGACCTGCTGCCGCCCCCGGCGCGGCGCTCCACGCTGCCGCTCATCGTCTGGGGCGCGCTCGGCGTGCTGCCCCTCGCCTTCCTCGCCGGCTGGCTTCGCCGGCGCCTGCGCCGCTAGGTCGCGGCGAGCAGGGCGCGCGAGCCGTCCCAGACGAGCTTCGCGCCCACCACCACCAGCGCCGAGTAGCAGATGCGGTAGAAGAGTTCCTGCGAGACGCGCTTCATGCAGGCGACCCCGAGCGCGATGCCCAGCGGCGCGAGCGGCACGAGCACGAGCGAGGTGACGAGGTTGGACCGGTCGAAGAGCCCGAGCCACAGGTAGGGCCCGACCTTCGCCGCGTTGATCACCGCGAAGAACACGACCGTCGTGCCGACGAAGACCGCCTTGTCGAGCTTGAGGGGGAAGAGGTACACGCTGAGCGGCGGGCCGCCGGCGTGCGCGAGCGTGCTCGTGAGCCCCGACACCGCGGACCAGAAGAAGCCCTTGGGCCGCGAGGGATCGCGGGCCGCGGCGCGGGCCGGGTCGAGCAGCAGCCGGTGCGCGACGAACGCGAGCGCGATCGAGCCGATGCAAAGGCGCACCGCCGGCTCGCTCGCGTAGCCGAACACCGCCGTGCCCAGCAGCACGCCCGCCAGGCCCCCGGGCAGGATGAGCCGCATGTTCTCGCGGCTCCACGACCCCCGGTAGGCCCACAGGCCCGTCGCGTCCATGACGAGCAGGATGGGCAGCAGGATGGCCGCCGCCTGCGGCGTGGGCACGGTGAGCGCGACGAGCGGCGTGGCGAGGATGCCCACGCCGCTGCCGAAGCCGCCCTTCGAGATCCCCATGAGCAGGATCGCGGGGATGGCCGCGCAGTAGAAGAGCGGGTCGGTGATCAAGCGCCGAGCGTGCGCAGGTCGGCCACGGGCTCGTCGAACAGCCGGCCCGAGCGCTCGAGCCGCAGGATGTCGGCGGCCACGTCGGCGGCCGCGCGCAGCTCGCCGTCCACCTTCATCCTGCGGAAGCGCTCGACGTCCACGAAATCCTCGGGGCTGCTGCTGCGCACCACGGCCTGCATCGCCGTGTCGATGACGCCGGGCGCGAGGCTCACCACCTGCACGCCCGTCTGCGCCGCCTGGGCCTCGAGCGCCGCCACGCGCGTGGCCATGTCGAGGCCCGCCTTCGCCGCGCAATAGGCGCCCCAGCCGAACACCGGCCGCCGCCCCGCGCCCGAGGAGATGTTGATCACGCGCCGCACCTTGGCGGTCGTGGCCGTGGCCTCGAGGAACCGGCGCATGAGCACGATCGGCGCCACGAGGTTCACCACGAGGTTCGACTCGAGTTCCGCGACGTTCACGCGGTCGAGCATGCCCACGGGCGAGACCACGCCCGCGTTGTTCACGAGCACCGCCTTGGCGTAGCGCTTGCCGGCGATGCGCGCCTCGATGCGGCCGAACACGATCTCGATGGCCCGCGTGTGCGAGAGATCGACCTGCAGCTGCGCGCCGCCGGGAATGGGCCCTTCCTGCGCGCGGCCGAGCGCGACGATCTCGTTGTCGGGCTCGCGGCCGAGCTGCTCGACGAGCGCCTGGCCCAGGCCCTTGGTGTGGCCGGTGACGATGTAGAGGTTCATGGCATGTGCAAGGTCGGGGGATCACGCCATTCTAGGGCCACGGGCCCGCCGCCCGCATTGACCCGGATCGGCGGCCCCCCGAAAATGCCCCACCTGCCTCCCGGACCGAACGCCTCGACATGACGCCGCGAATGAACCGGATGCGGATCGCCGGCCTGTGCCTCGCGATCGCGTGCGCCACGGCCGGCGCGCAGCAGCCGGACGAACCCGAGGTCCTGCCCGCGAGGGCGCGCTCAGGCAAACGCCCGATTGCGCGACGCCGCAGCTCACGCCGGCCGGCGCCGACGAGGCCCGACGCCTGGGCGAGGCGCTGCGCGCGGCGCGCATCCCGATCGGCGCCGTGCGTTCCTCGCCCCTGTGCCGCGCGCTCCAGACGGCGCGCGAATTGCGCCTGGGCGAACCCGAGCTGGCGCCCGAGCTGCAGCCGGCCCCGGATCCCGCCGTCGTCGCGGCACGAATGCAGGCGCTCGGCTCGGCGCCGCCCGCGGGGAAGAACACGCTCCTCGTCTCGCACGTGCACGGCGGCGCCCGGCGCGAGGAGCGGCTCTTCGCGCAGAAGCTCGAGATCGTGGCCTTCCGTCCGCGGGCGGGGGAAGGCGCGAAGGCCGTCGCGCGCATCCAGGCACGGGACTGGGAAGCGCTGCTGCGCGAGGCGGCGCCCGCGCGCTAGCCGGCCGCGCGCGGCGCCGCTTGCCGGCGTGCATCGCTGATACGATTCAGCCTCCCGCCAACGCTCCCGAGGCCCCACACCCATGAACCGTCGCCACTTCCTCGCCGAGGGCACGCGGCTCGCGCTGCTCGCCGGCCTGGCCGGTCTCGCGCCCGACCTGCGCGCGCAAGGCCGCTTTCCCTCGAAGGCCATCAAGTTCGTCGTGCCCTTCGCCGCGGGAGGCGGCGGCGACGTCGTGGCCCGCATGCTCGCGCAGCGCCTCTCCGAGCGCCTGGGCACGCCGGTGGTGGTCGAGAACCGCACCGGCGCCGGCGGCAACATCGGCTCGGACTTCGTGCTCAAGTCCCCGCCGGACGGCTACACGCTGCTCAACATGTCGAGCACCTATCCGATCCAGGCCGCGGTGAGCAAGCTGCCCTTCGACCCCATCGCCGACATGCAGCCGATCATCCTGGTCTCGCGCGACCCGGTGCTCCTCCTGGTGAACCAGGCCTCGCCGCTGCGCACGGCGAAGGACCTGCTCGAGGCGGCCCGCGCGCGTCCCGACAAGATCACGCACGGCTCCGCCGGCGTGGGCTCGCTTGCCCACCTGGGCACCGAGGAGCTCGCCTTCATCATGGGCATCAAGCTCGTGCACGTGCCGTACAAGGGCTCCTCGCAGGCCTTCAGCGACCTGCTCGGCGGCAGCGTGGACCTGATGCTCACCAGCGCCACCTTCGGCGCGCCCTTCATCAAGTCCGGCCGCGTGCGCGCGCTGGGCATCGCGGGCACCACGCGCGCGCCCTCGCTGCCGGACCTGCCCACGTTCGAGGAACAGGGCTTCCCGGGCTACAACGTGGTCGACTGGAAGGCGGTCGCGGGGCCCAGGGGCATCCCGCCCGACGTGGTCGCGTTCCTCAACGCGGAACTCAACGCCGTGCTCAAGCACAAGGCGGTGGCGGAGAAGTTCCAGGCCGAGGGCACCACCGCGGTGGGCGGAAGCCCCGAGGACATGATGCAGGTCGTGCGCGCGGACGTGCAGCGCTGGAAGCAGGTCGCCGAGAAGGCCCAGGTGAAGATCG
>JBGAOO010000213.1:0-7593 GCA_044221765.1 Usitatibacteraceae bacterium
CGGCGGGCTCAAGCACGACTTCACGGCGGACGACGCCGCGATCCGGGCGCTCATCCCCCAGGACCTGCTCGATTTCGACGAGTCGGTGCGCGCCGCTGGAGGCCGAGCGGCGCCACGCGGTGGCGCGCTGGACCGAGGGCGCCTTCATACCATGACTACCGCCCCGACTACGCGTATTACGCCAAGCGCGCCGGCGGCGATCCGCACGGGCGCGAGCGCCGCTCTTCGCTGCGGCGCACCGTGGCGGCGATCGGCGGCGCGAACCGCGCTACGCTCGACTTCCTGTGGTCGCTGCGCGAGGTCCTCGACTGGCTGCTGGGCGGAACGGCGCCAACCGCGGCCGCCGGGATCCCGAGGAAGTGCGCGGCCGGCGACGTGATCGATTCGTGGCGCGTCGTGGGCGTGAGCCGCGACGGCGCCTCACGCTCGTCTTCGGCATGAAGGCCGGGCGCGGCGCGTGCTGGAGTTCGAGATCGACGAAGTCCCACCTGGGCGAATGGCGCCTGGCGGTGACGGCCTATTGGCACCCGGCGGGCGTGTGGGCTTCTACCGGTACGCGATGTTCCCGGCCCACCTGGTGATCTTCAAGGCCCTGTGCTGCGCCACGCGCCGGGCCCTCCGGCTCGACGATGGAGGCCGGCTGAGAATGAAAAGCCCCGCTTCGGCGGGGCTTTTCACTGGCACTGCTTGGCGAGAGCGGCGTTTGACGCCGCTCCAACGCCCGCGGACGTTGGCTTACTTGAGCTTGGTCTCGCCTTGTAGAGGACGTGCTTGCGCCTTCGGATGTACTTCTTGGATCTCCATCTTGTCGGGCATCGTGCGCTTGTTCTTGGTCGTCGTGTAGAAGTGGCCGGTGCCGGCGGTCGATTCGAGCTTGATCTTCTCGCGCATGTCGGGCCCCCCTCAGACGTTCGCCGCGGCGGCGCATGTCGGCGAGCACGGCGTCGATGCCCTGCTTCTCGATGAGGCGCAGTCCGGCGCTGGTGAGGGCGGATCTTCACGTAGCGGTTCTCGCTCTCCACCCAGAGCTTGGTACTGCAGGTTGGGCAGGTAGCGGCGCTTCGTCTTATTGTTGGCGTGGGACACGGTGGCCCACGCGGGGGGCCTTGCCCGTGACCTGGCAGACGCGTGACATGGAACTCTCCTGAAAAAACCGGTTCGAAACGGGGAAGCCTGCATTATAACCCAGCCCGACCCGGGCTTTCAAACTGACTTCACGGCCTTAGAGCAGCCCGCGCTCGGTGAAGGAGAGCGCCGCCCCCGGGGCGACGATGAAGTGGTCGAGCACCTTCACGTCGACGAGGGCGAGCGCCTCCGAGAGTGGGCAGGAGGGCCCGGTCCTGCAGGCTCGGCTCGGCGACCCCAGAGTGGGGTGGTTGTGGGCGAGGATCACGGCGGCGGCGTTGTGGCCGAGGGCGCAAGCCACGACTCCCGCGGGTACACGCTGGTCTGCGTGAGCGTGCCGCGAAGAGCTCCTCGGCCTGGATGACGCGGTTCTGCGCGTCCGAGGAAGGACGCCCCAGAACACCTCGTGCCGAGGTGCTGCATGCGCAGGCGAAGGTAGCCGCGCACGGCGGCGGGCGAGGCGAGGCTGTCGCAGGCGCGCATCTCCTCGCCGAGCGCGCGGCGCGCGAGTTCCATGACCGCGACGAGCGGCGCCGCGCGCGCCGGGCCCAGCCCGGGAAGCGCGGCCACCTCGCCGAGCGGGGCCGAGAGCAGGCGCGACAGGCGACCGTACCGGGCGAGGAGGTCGTGGGCGACGATCGACGGCGCGGCCGCCCGCGTGCGCCGGTGCGCAGGAACACGGCGACGAGCTCCGCATCGGACAGGGCGGCCGGGCCGCGGGCGGCCAGGCGCTCGCGGCCGGCGGCCGCCGGGCCGATCGGCCATCGACATGGGCTACCTCCTCTCGGGTAGAATGGACCGATGGAACAAACGGGAAAGCGCCGCGTTCTGCTCGGGGTGACCGGGCATCGCCGCCTACAAGGTGGCGGAACTCGCGCGCGCTCCATCCGGAATAACGTGGAGGTACAGGTCGCGATGACCGAGGCCGCGACGAAGTTCGTCACGCCCGCCACCTTCCAGGCGCTCACCGGCAGGCCCGTGGTCACCGACCTGTGGGACGCGAGCTTCGCCAACGCGATGGCGCACATCGAGCTCACGCGAGGCGCCGACGCCATCGTCATCGCGCCCGCGAGCGCCGATTTCCTCGCGAAGCTCGCGCACGGCCTGGCCGACGACCTGCTCTCGACCGCCTGCCTGGCGCGCAACTGCCCGCTCCTGGTCGCGCCGGCCATGAACCGCGAGATGTGGGACAACCCCGCCACCCAGCGCAACGTCGCCCTCCTGCGCACCGACGGCGTGACGCTCCTCGGACCGGCGTCCGGCGACCAGGCCTGCGGCGAGGTGGGCATGGGCCGGATGCTCGAGCCCGGGGAGCTGCTGCAGTCCGATCCTCGCCTTCCTCTCGCCCAAGCGCCTCGCGGGCAAGCGCGTGCTCGTCACCGTGGGCCGACCTTCGAGGCGATCGACACGGTGCGCGGCATCACGAACCTGAGCTCGGGCAAGATGGGCTACGCCGTCGCCGAGGCCGTCGCCGCGCTCGGCGCGGACGTGACGCTCGTCTCCGGGCCGACGGCGCTCGCGCCGCCGGCCAACACGCACTTCGTCTACGTGACGAGCGCCGCGGAGATGTGGAACGCGGTGAACGCGCAGGCCGGCACGAGCGACCTGTTCTTCAGCGTCGCCGCCGTGGCGGACTACACGCCCGAGAAGACCGCCGAGCGCAAGCTCAAGAAGAGCGCCGAGCCGCTCGAGATCAGGCTCAAGCCCACGGTCGACATCCTCGCCCAGGTGGCGGCGATGCCCGGCGGCCCGTTCTGCGTGGGCTTCGCGGCCGAGAGCGAGAACCTCGCCGACTACGCGCAGGCCAAGCGGGCGCGCAAGAAGATCCCGATGATCGTGGCGAACCTCGTGCAGCACGCCATCGGCCGCGAGGAGAACGAGGTCACCATCTACGACGACCACGGGGCCCATGCCCTGGCGCGCGCGCCCAAGTCGCGCATCGCGCATGCCATCGTCGAGCACGCGCTCGCCCTGTTCGAATCGCGCACCGCCGGCGCGACCGTCACGCCCATCAAGCAGGCCTCCTGAGCCACCCCCGGTTCCCCAGCGCGCCGCGAGCGGCGCCATCCCTCCCCTTTTTCCCCCGCCCATGAAGACACTCGACGTGAAGATCCTGGACGAGCGCATGCGCTCGCAGCTCCCGGCCTATGCGACCGCCGGATCCGCGGGCCTGGACCTGCGTGCCTGCCTCGACGCGCCCCTCACCCTGCACCCGGGCGACTCGGCGCTCGTGCCCACCGGGCTCGCCATCCACGTCGGCGACCCGGGCCACGCCGCGGTGATCATTCCGCGCTCGGGCCTGGGCCACAAGCACGGCATCGTGCTGGGCAACCTGGTGGGCCTCATCGACTCGGACTACCAGGGCCAGCTCTTCGTCTCCTGCTGGAACCGGGGCCGCGACACCTTCGTCGTGAACCCGATGGAGCGCATCGCGCAGCTCGTGGTGATCCCGGTGGTGCAGGTCGCTCTCAACGTGGTCGAGGCCTTCGACGAGAGCGATCGCGGCGCGGGGGGCTTCGGCTCCACGGGCAAGCACTGAGGCCGCCGCCATGCATGGGCTCATCCTCTTCGCGCACGGCGCCCGGGACCCCGAATGGGCCCGTCCCTTCGAGGCGATCCGCGACCGCGTTCGGGCGCGGCGCCCCGAATTCCCGGTGGAACTCGCCTTCCTGGAGTTCATGCAGCCCGACCTCGAGACGGCGGTGAAGACGATCGCCGCCAAGGGCGTGGCGGCCATCACCGTCTTCCCGCTGTTCATGGCGCAGGGCGGGCACCTCAAGCACGACGTGCCCGTGCTCATCGAGCGGCTGCGCGCCGCGCACCCGGGCCTGCCGATCGCGCTGCAAAGCGCGGTGGGCGACGTGCCCGAGATCCTCGACGCGATCGCCGCCTGGGTGCTCTCGCGCGTGGACTAGGCGCGAGCGGGCGCCGCTAGCGCTTCGCGCAGATGGCGAAGCCGTCGTTCCATCCCATGCGGTATTGGGCGTCGGCGGCGAAGCGCTTGTCGTCCTTGCGGCCGTACTCGGACTTCTTCGCGCTCTCGCAGCCGTCGATGTAGCCCTCGCGCACCGGCGGCGGGGTAGCCCCACCCCGCCAGGTTGTACGTGGGACGCGGCGCCTTCGCCCGGCGCTCCTGGGCCTGCGCAGGCGTCTCTTCCGCAGGAGGGACGAGGGGCGAACCCGCACAGGCGGCGATCAGGAGCGGCAGGAACAGGGTGAGGGGTCGGCGCATGGAAGTCCTCTTGCGTTATGCTGCGAGCGCCGAATCGTCCCGGAGTTCATTCCTGATGTCCATTCTACCCGCCGTTTCCCGCCTCGCCGCCCGGCTGCGCGCGCCGCTCGCGGCCCTCGCCCTCGCGGCCGCCTCCTGCGCCTTCGCGCAATCCGCGCTGCCGGTCACGACGCTCAAGGTGGGCGCCCACGCGCTGCGCGTGGAGGTGGTGTCCACCCAGGAGCAGCGCTCGCGCGGGCTCATGTACCGCGAGAAGCTGGCGAAGAACGACGGCATGCTCTTCATCTTCGACGAGCCCGGCTACCACGCGATGTGGATGATGAACACGCTGATCCCGCTGTCGGTCGCCTTCCTCGATGCCGAGGGTCGCATCCTGAACATCGAGGACATGGAGCCCAAGACGCTCGATTCGCACGCCGCCCAGGGGCCCGCGCGCTATGCCGTCGAGACCAACAAGGGCTGGTTCGGCGAGAAGAAGATCAAGGCCGGCGACCGGTTCACCGGGCTGCCCAGGCCGCCGAAGTAGCCGCCGGGAATACGCCGGCCCCGGCGCTGTTCACCCCTTCGACGCCGTCCGCGGCGCGCTCACTTTCATTCCTCCTACCCGTTCCGAAAGGTTCCGTACCCATGCAACGCATCCTGAAGTCGATCGTCCTCGCCACCGCCACCGTCGCCACCGCCGGCCTCGCCTTCGCCCAGCAGGGCCCGAAGCCGGAGGACGAGATCCGCTACCGCCAGTCGGTCATGAACGTGATCGGCCGCGCGATGGGCCCCATGGGCGCGATGGCGCAGGGCAAGGCCCCGTTCAATGCCGCCGTCGTGCAGAAGAACGCGGCGCTCATCGATTCGCTGAACTCGCTCCCCTGGGCCTCGTTCGGCCCGGGGTTCGACAAGGGCGCGCCCACCAAGGCCGACATGAAGGTCTGGACCGAGGCGGCGAAGTTCAAGCAATCGGCGGAAGCGAGCCAGAAGGCGGTGGCCGACCTCGTCGTCGCCTCCAAGAGCGGCGACGAAGGCAAGTTCAAGGCGGCCTTCGGCGAAGTGGGCAAGGCCTGCAAGTCCTGCCACGACGATTTCCGCCTCAAGGAAGCGCGCAACTGAGCACGGCGCCTCCGCGTGACGAAAGGCCGCCCCGGGGCGGCGCTTCTCTTTGCGCTAGGCGAAGCGCACCATCGCCCAGACGCCGGCCGCCGCGAGGGCGAGGATGAGGATGCCCCGGCCCGCGCCGCCGCCGCTCGAGGGCTCGAGGCTCTCGCCCGGCACCGCGCGCTTGCGCCCGCCCAGCATGGCCCCGACGAGGTCCTGCCGCTTGACACGGCGTAGAACGCGACCGCGGCCAGGTGCAGCGACACGAGCGCGACGATCACCCAGAAATTCGCCTCGTGGATCGCGTTCAGCCGGTCGCCCCAGGCCCGGCTCGCGTACTTGGCGAGCGGGGCCTCGAAGCCGTAGTCCTCCTGGGTGATGAAGAGCCCGGTGCCCGCCTGCACCGCCAGGCACGCGAGCATCGCGATCACGGACCAGCCGCCCAGCGGGTTGTGGCCCGCGACGGCCCGGGGCGAGGCGCCGGGCGTGACGAGGCTCCAGGCATACGCGATCACGGCGGCGAGGACCGCGCACGAAGGACGCGAATCGCGCATGCGTCCCCCGGCCACGCCCCAGGCGAGGCGAAAGAGGAGCAGCGCGAGGATCGCCAGCCCGGAGCGCTTGTGCCACTCCAGCGTGTTCGGGCCGAGCAGCGAGTCGAACTTGCCGGTGACGACGCTCGCCGCCACCAGCAGCACGAGGGACCAGTGGAACACGCGCGTGGGCAGGTCCCACACCAGCACGGCGCTCTCGCCGGGCCGCCCCATGTCGGAAGACGCGTGGGCGCGGAAGAGCCCGCCCGAGGCCGTCATGAAGAAGAGCATGGGCATCGACAGGACCATGTTGATGCACGCGAGGCCAGGAAGGCCACGCGGCGCGCCTTGGCCTTCTCCTCCTCCGTTGCCGGCACGAGGCCCAGCACCTTCCTCTGGTTGGGCCAGATGACCATCCAGACATTGAACGCCATGATCGTGCCCAGCCAGGCGCCCACGCCGATGGGGATGTAGGCCTTTTCCTTGAAGAGGAAGGCGTCGTCGAGCCGGTCGCCGAGCATGAGCGCGCCGGCGAGCCAGGTGGCGACCGCGGCCCAGCGGAAGTAGAAGAGCGCGCGCGGGGCGATGTGCTTCGCGATGCCCGCGGCCGTGCCGTCGGCCTGCGCGTCCTTCATCGCCGGCACCTGCACGAAGTTGAAGTAGTAGAGCAGCCCGACCCAGAGCACGCCAGACATCACGTGGATCCAGCGGCCGAGATTGAACTGGAGGAAGTCCACGCTCAGCCTCCCATCATCAGGCGAACGAGGTAGTACAGCACCGCGGTGAGGACGAGCCCCGCGACCACGGTACCCCAGAGGGAATCGAGCGGATTTTTCATCGAGCGCGCCGCGAAGGCCCCGGCAGGAAGTGGACGGATTCTAGCACAGCCGCGCCGCGACCCGACCGGGAAAACCCGAAAATCCGTAATGAAATTAAAGGGTTGACAATGCCTCAGGCAGCGAGGCGGCCCGACTGCAGCGCGACGATCGCCTTGGCCTGCGTGAAGTCGGCGGCCGCTCCCGTGGCATGGACGCAGGCCGCGGCCAGGTTCACGAGCGGCACCGGCGCCGGCGCGCGGCGTTCGACCACCGACTGGATCCAGGGAAGCAGTTCGGCGCCCGTCGGGCAGCTCGCCGACGGGGCCCGATCCGACGGCTCGGCCTCGAAGACCACCTCCTCGACCCCGCCGTTCACGTGCGCGATGCGCGGGCGCACGCCGAAGCCGGGCGTGGCGCCCGGCGGCCAGGTGAGCAGCAGCGCCTCGCCTTCGGTGGCCTGCAGGAAAGGCGCGATGCGATCGCCGAAGAGCCCGGGCGCCGACAGCGCGATGCGCACCGCGCCCATCGCACCGGGATCCAGGGCCATGGCGGCCAGGTGCGTCGCGTTGGACGAGGAGAGGCGCGCGCGCAGGGCGAGCAGCTCGGCGAACGCGGGCGAGAGCAGTTGCGCCGGCAGGAAGGCGACCTGGTCGCGCTCCAGGTCGCGGGCGGCCTCGTGCATCGAGCTGCTGGGCATCACGCCGAATTCGCGCAGCAGCGCGGCGGCCGACGGGCCCGCCGGCGAATCGAGGGTGCCATGCAGCACCACGGGCACGTCGAAGCGGCGCAGGAAGAGCGC
>JBGAOO010000214.1:0-5985 GCA_044221765.1 Usitatibacteraceae bacterium
CGCCAGGCGACCGCCGCGACGCCCAGGGCGAGCATCACGCACAGCGGCGAGTACACGAGCGTGTCCATCCGCGCGAAGGGGCTCCCGCGCACGCGCTTGAAGAAGCCCACGTAGCGGAAATCGCCGACCGCTCGTGCCGCAAGCCCGGCCGCCAGCGCGTAAGAAAGCCACGTGAGCGCGATTGCCGGGATGCCGGTGGCGACGAGCCCCGCGGTGGCCAGCACGAGCGCCGCGAAGAGCGCGAGGACCAGCGCGACCAGGAGCGTGGCCCGCGCGGACGGCACGAAGAGCGGCTTGCCATCGACGCTGGGCACAGCCGGTCCCTCGCCCGAGGCGGATGCGAAGGCCATGCGGACATGCCAGGCACTGATGAGGAGGAACGCGCTGGCGACGGCGAGGGGCAGCATCATGCGCGCGCACTCCCCGCGTCATCGCCCGCGCGTGCCAGGGCCATGTACTGCACGCCTTCGCCGTAGGTGGACAGCCTGGCCCTCAGCGACCCGGCGGCCGGCACGGCGCGGAAGCCGTAGCGTTCCCAATAGGGGCCCGAGTCCTGGATGGCGATGAGGCAGGCGCGCCCCAGGCCGAGCTCCCGGAACCGGTGCAGCATCGTCTCGACCAGGGCGCGGCCGGCGCCGGCGCTTCGGGCCGCGGGCCAGACCGCGAGATCGTGCAGGTAGAGGCAGTCGGGCTCGGGGGGCAAGCGGCACGAAGGCGCATCGAGCGGCGGCGGGTTCGAGAATTCCCAGGGCAGGGCGAAGAGGTAGGCGACGGTGTCGCCTGCGCAGGTGGCGACGAAGCACGTCGATGGGGAAGCCGCGAGCTTGGCGTGCAGGGAAGTCCGCGACTCGGGCCGGATCGCCGTGTAGCAGGCGGCCTGGATCGCCAGCACGTCCGGCATGTCGTCCAGCCCCATCGGCCGGACGGCGAGGCGCGCCGGCGTCTTCAGTTCCATCGCGGCTGGGTCACCAGGACCAGCAGGATGAAGAGGGCTGCCACGAGCCCGGGAATGGCGGTGAAGGCAAGAACCGCGATCGCAGGCCCCAGCCGGCCCCTGGCGCGCAGGGAGATGCCGCCGAAGAGGCTCAGTCCCATCGTGGCGAGCAGGCCCAGCCAAAGAACGATATTGAAGGAGGATACGGAACCGTCGCCGATGCCGATCGCGAAGAAGACGACCGCGACGGCGCACGTGAGGGCCGAGCAGGCGAGGATGGCCTTGTAGAGGAAGGCGCCCCGCGGGCGGGTGGGCGCTTCGGCGCTCAAGCGCGATGCCCGGAATCGGTTACGGACAAGCGTGCCTCCCGGTGTCGATCAGTGGCGGTCAGGCGCCATGGTAGAGGACGAGGCCGCCCGTGCGAAGCAGTTCCGTGACGTGCGCGAATCCCGCCGCGCGCAGGGCCGCCTGGTGTTCCTCGAGGCTCGGGTAGAGCTGGTCGTTCGCCATCGCGCCCGGGCCGCAATAGTGATCGCCCATCAGGTAGGCGCCGCCGGGCGAGAGGAGCGAGCGCACCTGGCGATGCAGGCCCTCGGCATGGCGCTTGTGGCGCAGCTCGTGCACGGCCTGCATCGTCACCACGAAGTCGTAGGGGCCCAGTCGGTCCGCCCAGTCGGGCTCCTTGAAATTCCCGTGGACGAACTTCGCGCGCGCGGCGAGCTCGCCCAGCCGGTCGCGGGCGAGGGCATGCATGGCGTTGGAGTTGTCGAGCAGGTGCATCGTCGCTTCGGGCAGGCGCGCGAGGAGGTGCTGCGCGAGGAAGCCGGGGCCGGAGCCCAGTTCCAGGATCGTCACGGGGCCGGACTTCCTCGCGACCTCCTCGCCGATGCGCTCGAAGAACGCCGTTCGTGCCGGGCGCTTCTGCATCGCGCTCTCTTCCCACTCGGCCGCGTCCTTGGGGGAAGTGAGGTCGATGGGGCTCGGCACGTCGTCGCCTTCGCGCGTCCAGCCGCCTTCGCCGTTCTCGGCGTTGGCGCTGAGCGAGAAGCGGTCGCCGCAGACTTCGCACCTGAAGCGGTAGAGGATGCGGGTGGGGAGGGCGCCGCTCGCGAGGGAGGAATCGATCGCCTCCTGCGCGGCGCTGGAGATCGCGCGCGTGGCGAGGCGCGAGAGCACGCCCCGCTCGACCTCCTCCGAGGCGAGGCGCACGGCATTCACCAGGTCATCGACGGAGCGGAAGAGGTGGGTGGTCAGCTCGCGGCATTCTTCGCAGGGCATGGGTGGCTAGCGGATCCCGCGCCGGGACCGACCGCGCGGCCGCGCGAGGCGTGCGTGGTCTTCCGGGAGCGTGGCAGCCGCGGGAGGGACGGCGAAGCGAAGCGAGGGCATGGAGGCGATCAGGGCCGGGGAAACCTCGATTCTAGCCCTCACCCGTCTGTCTGCTGGCGCACATGCGCGTTGCGCCGCACGCGGTACATTGGCATTCGCCCCACGATGAAGGATCCGGCCTTGTGCGGACCACCGACATCCTGCGGCAAGCCGGGCGGATGTCGCGCCGACCATTCACCGGCCTCGTCGTTTCCGGCGAGGTTCTTCACCGCAAGGAGGATTCATGAGCGACGACATGCCGGATTTCTCGAACGTGCAAGGCGGGTCCAGTTCCACGGCCGCGAAGATCTACGTCGTGGTGTCTGGCGACAGCCTCTCGAAGATCGCCAAGCGCGAGTACGGCAACGCGAACGAGTGGAACCGGATCTTCGAGGCCAACAAGGACATCCTCAAGGACCCCGACAAGATCTTCCCGGGCCAGAAGCTCAAGATTCCGCCGAAATGATCCTGCGGAACCGACGAAAGGAATGAGAACCATGAAAACCAGCCTCCTCGTTACGCTCTTCGTCTCGGCCGCCCTGGCGCTCGGCGCCTGCGGCAAGAAGGAAGAGCCGAAGATCGCCCCGGCACCGGCGCCAGCTCCCGCGCCCGCACCGGCCCCGGCGCCGGCACCGGCACCGGCCGTCATTGCCTTCTCCGGCATGACCGCCGGCAAGGCGATCGGCGCCGACAAGAAGGTGACGGCCGCGACCGACGCCTTCGCCAAGGGCGACACGATGTACCTCTCGGTCGAGACGACCGGCAGCGGCACCGCCAAGCTCGACGCGAAGTGGACGTTCCGCAAGGGCGACAAGGTTGCCGTGGTGAAGGAAGACAGCATGACCATCAACGCCACCGGCCCCGCGACCAACGAGTTCCACGTGAGCAAGCCCGACGGCTGGCCCGCGGGGGACTACGAGGTCGATGTGATGCTGGACGGCAAGCCCGCGGGCTCGAAGAAGCTCACGGTGAAGTAGCGCGGGTACCGGGCTTCCCTGCCGGATTCGACCGGGAGGCCCGGCCCTGGTTGGGCGATGGCCGCGTGAAACGGCGTTTCACCCACGTCTTCCGCGGCATTCACGTCGGCGCCCTGAGCGCATCGCGCAGCGCATGGATCGCCGCGAGATCGCCCATGGACTTGCGGTACGCGAGCCCGATCGGGATGCCGGGCAGTTCCTCATCCAGCTTCAGGCGCCGGAGCGTTCCCGCGGCAAGATCGTCGCGCACGGTGGATTCGAAGGCGGGCGTGATGCCCAGGCCCTGCCGCGCGAGCGAGAGCATGGCGGGGATGTTGATCGACTCGACCACGGGCACGGGCGGGACGAGCCCGGCCTCCAGGTAAGCGCGTTGCACCTGGATGCGCGCCGAATAGGTAGCGGGGGGCAGGATCCAGTCGCGCGAGGCGAGGCGCGCCCACGTGGTGCGGCGAGCCGCCGTGCGGTCCGCG
Organism: Usitatibacteraceae bacterium; assembly: GCA_044221765.1. Classification (GTDB taxonomy): domain Bacteria; phylum Pseudomonadota; class Gammaproteobacteria; order Burkholderiales; family Usitatibacteraceae; genus FEB-7. The sequence goes on from JBGAOO010000214.1 coordinate 3,750, forward strand.
GGACCGGTGACGACGAGGATCTTCTCGACGCGGATCTGCTCCAGGACGAGCGCGCCCGCGCCGAACACTTCCAGCGCCTCGGGCGTGAAGAGCGTGAGGATGGCGTCCAGGTCCCCGTGCACGAGCTGCTCCACGAGCGGCACGATGCGGCCCTCGACGAGCTGGATGCCCGGTGTGAAGCCTTGTCGCGCGAGGGTGGCCAAGGCGGGCGGGATGAGCTTCCAGGCGACGAAGGGTGCGGTGCCCAGGCGCAGCATCGCGCGGGCGGGGCGCGTGCCGGCGTCGCGGCCGCGTTCGCGAAGGCCTGCGACGCGCTGCAGGATGCCGCGGGCGTGTCGCACGAAGGCCTCGCCCGCGGGCGTGACGGCAAGGCCTTGCGCCGAGCGCGTGAAGAGCGCGCTGCCCGCGAGGCGCTCCACTTCCTTCAGGCTCTTGCTCAGGGCCGGCGCGCTCACGTGCAGCCGCTCCGCGGCCATGCGCAGGCTGCCCGTTTCCGAAAGCAGGCATACGAGCTCGAGCTGCGCGAGGCGCAGGCGGTGGAACGCTCTCTCTGAGATGGCCGGCATGGTGTAAACCGCAGGTTATCACGCGAGGACCACATGCGAATGGACGGACGGGAGGCGCGCTCCTAGGATCGTTCGATCGAGGTGCCTCCCGATGGGCGCCCGACACCGCCCGGAGGACACCATGCCGACCCTGCTTCGCCGCCTCGCCCTCGCCGCCGCCACGATCGCTCTTGCCGGCGCTGCCCATGCCCAGAGCGCGTGGCCTGCGCGCGCCATCACGCTGATCGTGCCCTTCGCGGCCGGCGGCAACAACGACGTCTCGGGCCGCATCGTCGCGCGCAAGCTCGCCGAGCTGCTTGGCCAGCCCGTGGTGGTGGAAAACAGGACGGGCGCGGGCGGCACGATCGGCAGCGCGGCCGTGGCCAGCGCGAAGCCCGACGGCTACACGCTCGGGTTCCTGTCGAGCGGCCCCGTGGCGGCGAGCGTGAGCCTCATGAAGTCGCTGCCCTACGACCCGCGCAAGGACCTGCTGCCGGTGGCGCGCGTGACCACGAGCCCCAGCGTGCTGGTGGTGAACCCGGGCTTCCCCGCGAAGGACCTGGCCGGGTTCGTTGCCTATACGAAGCAGAACCCGGGCAAGGTGAACTACGGCACCGCGGGCCCGGGTTCCTCGCCGCACCTGGCGGGCGCGCTCTTCGAATCGATGGCCGGCGCGCAGATGGTGGCCGTGCCCTACCGCGGCGGCGCCCCCGCGCTCGCGGACCTGATGGGCGGGCAGATCCAGGCCGTGTTCAACCCGATCCTCGAGGTGATGCCGCAGGTGCAGGCCGGGAAGCTCAAGGCGCTCGCGGTCACCACGCTCAAGCGCTCCTCGCTGCTGCCCGACGTGCCGGCACTGGCCGAGCGCTTCCCGGGCTACGAGGTGCTCACGTGGAACGGCGTGTTCGCCCCGCCCGGCACATCGGGAGAAATCGTCGCGAAGCTGAACGACGCGGTGAAGAAGACGCTCGCGGACCCGGAGGTGGTCGCGAAGCTGGGCGAGCTGGGCCTGGAGGTGGCGTTCTCCTCGCCCGCGGAACTGGGCGCCTACGTGAACGAACAGATCGAGAGCTTCGCGAAGCTGGCGCGCATCGCGAAGGTCGAGCCCAACTAGGGAGTCCGCCATGCCCCGCCTCGTCGCCCCGCAGGACATCCTGGGAATCCTCCCGCCCGTCGCCACGCCCCTCGCGCCCGACGAATCGATCGACGAGCGCGCCCTTCGCGCCATGACCCGCTTCATGGTGGAGCAGGGGGTCGATGGCCTGGTGGTGGGCGGCAGTTCCGGCGAGGGGTTCAACCTCGAGACGGACGAGCTGCGCCGGCTGGTCTCGACCGTGGCCGACGAGATGGGCGAGCAACTGCCCCTGGTGGCGGGCGTGATCGCCAACAGCACGCGCACGGCGATCGCCAAGGCGAAGGCGGTGGCAGACCTGGGCGTCTCGGCGCTGCAAGTGACGCCGGTGCACTACATCTACAAGACCGACGACGAGGCGATGATCCGGCACTTCCGCGACATCCACGACGCCTGCGGCATCCCGATCATCGTCTACAACGTGGTGCCCTGGAACTACCTCTCGCCCGCGCTCATCCTGCGCATGATGCGGGAGGTGCCGGGCGTGTACGGCGTGAAGCAGAGCGCGGGGGACCTGAAGCAGCTCGCGGACCTGATGCTGGGCGCGGCGCCCGACAAC
>JBGAOO010000215.1:0-5936 GCA_044221765.1 Usitatibacteraceae bacterium
CGCGAGCTCTCGGCGGGACTCGCGGAAGTGATCAAGTACGGGATCATCCACGACGAGGCGTTCTTCCGCTGGCTCGAGGCCAATGTCGATGCACTGCGCGCCCTGGATGCACCGGCTCTCGCGCATGCCGTCGGGCGATCCTGCGAGATCAAGGCCGACATCGTCGCGCAGGACGAGAGGGAGACCGGGGTGCGTGCCCTGCTCAACCTCGGCCACACCTTCGGCCACGCGATCGAGACCCTCGAAGGCTACGGGAAATGGCTGCATGGCGAAGCCGTGGGCGCCGGCATGGTCCTCGCCGCGAGGCTCTCCACGCGGCTCGGGCGCCTGCCACCCGAGGGCCTTTCGCGCATCGAGGATCTCGTCCGTCGCGCGGGGCTTCCGATCGAGCCGCCGGCGCTTGCCGTCGACGCCTGGCTGGACGCCATGGGCCGGGACAAGAAGAACGAGGGCGGTCGCATCACCCTCATCCTGCCCGAGGCCCTCGGCAAGGCCAGCATCGACAAGGGCGTGCCCCTGCCGATGCTGCGGGCCGTGCTCGCGCCCTCCTAGCCCGGGGGCTGGTGCCTTTCCAGGCGCCTCAGGAACACGCCCATCTCCCGGGCCGCCTGCTTGTCGCCGCTTCGCTCGGCGGCGGCGATCCCCGACCCGTACGCTCGCGCGGCCTCGGATGGATCGGACCCCTCGAGCGCCTTGCCGAGCAGCTTCCAGGCCGCGGAGTAGTCCGGCTGGAGCGCCACGGCCTGGCGAAGGTGGATGGCGGCCCGGGGCGCATCCCCCGCCTTGAGGTACTCGACGCCAAGCCCGAAGCGCAGCAGGGCGCCGTCCTTGCCGGCGGCAAGCATGCCCTCGAAGCGTTCGATCATCGCCTGCGCCATGCCCGTCCACCCCACGCCACGACTGCGTTGAAATTTGCCGGTATCATCGTTTCCATCCCGGCCCGCGCCTCCCGAGGCACGCCGGTCCGAAAATTCCTGGAGCTCCCCGCCATGAAGCGCACCCTTCGCATCGCGCTCGCCGCGCTCGTCCTGACCGTCCTGCCCTCGCTCGCCTGCGCCAAGGAGCGGGAGGTGTCGATCGGCCTGCAGGCGGCCATCACCTCGATGGACCCGCACTACCACAACCTGTCGCCGAACAACTCGATGATGCTCCACGTCTTCGAGCCGCTCATCAAGCGCGACGCGAACCAGAAGCCCGTGCCCGGCCTCGCCACCTCCTGGAAGGCGCTCGACGACCTCACCTGGGAATTCAAGCTGCGCAAGAACGTTCGCTTCCACGACGGCACCCCGTTCACGGCCGACGACGTGGTCTTCACGCTCAAGCGCGTGCCCAACGTGCCCAACAGCCCCTCCTCCTTCGCCACGTTCACCAAGCCGATCGTGGACGTGAAGGTGGTCGACCCGCACACGATCGTCTTCAAGACGGCGAGCGCGCACGTGCTGCTGCCGAGCGACCTGGCCTCCGTGCTGATCGTCTCGAAGGCGAACGGCGAGAAGGCGACGACCGAGGACTACAACTCCGGCAAGGCCGCCATCGGGACCGGGCCGTACAAGTTCGCCGAGTATGTGCCGAACCAGCGCGTGGTGCTCAAGGCGAACTACGGCTACTGGGGCGGCGAGGAGCCCTGGGACAAGATCACCTTCAAGATCCTGACCAACCCGGCCGCGCGCGTGGCGGCGCTGCTCTCGGGCGACGTCCAGCTGATCGAGACCGTGCCCACCTCCGACATCGCCAAGCTCTCCGGCGACAAGAAGTACACGCTCACGGACAAGGTGTCCAATCGCGTGATCTACGTTCACCTGAACCAGAGCACGGAGAAATCCCCGCCCTTCGTCACCGACAAGTCGGGCAAGCCCCTGGAGAAGAACCCGTTCCGCGACGCGCGGGTGCGAAAGGCGCTTTCCCTGGGCATCAACCGCGACGCGATCGCCGACCGGATCATGGAGAAGAAGGCCGTCCCGGCCGCGCAGCTGCTGCCGGACATCTTCTACGGCACCAGCCGCAAGCTCAAGCCCGCGAAGTTCGATCCCGAAGGCGCTAAGAAGCTGCTGGCCGAGGCGGGCTACCCGAACGGCTTCGCGATCACCATCCACGGGCCGAACAACCGCTACATCAACGACGACAAGATCGCGCAGGCCATCGCGCAGTTCTACACGCGCATCGGCATCGACGCGAAGGTCGAGACGATGCCCTCGTCGGTCTACTTCACGAAGGCGACCAAGCTCGAGTTCGGTTACATGGTCCTCGGTTGGGGCACGGAGTCGGGCGAGCAGGGCTCGAGCCTGCGCTCGCTGCTCGCGACCTTCGACGCGTCCAAGGGCATGGGCGTCACCAATCGCGGCCGCTATTCGAATCCCGAGCTCGACAAGCTGCTCACCGTCGCCCTGGTCACCATGGACGAGAAGAAGCGGGAGACGCTCATCCAGCAGGCCGCCGAGCTGGCCATGAACGACACGGCGCTCATCCCGATCCACTACGAGGTGAGCACCTGGGCCACCGCCCGGACCCACCATTACACCGCCCGCACGGACCAGTACACGCTGGCGATGGAGCTCAAGCCGGTCAAGTAGTCAGGCGCCGCGGCAGCCGGGCCCCGCTCGCGCGGGGCCCGTGTTTTTCGCGGTGTACCATAGGCCGACCCCTCCCCGCGCACATCCCATGCTCGCCTACGCCATCCGCCGATTCGGGCAAAGCTTCTTCGTGCTCGTGCTGATGTCGTTCCTCGTGTTCGTCGGGGTCTATGCCATCGGCAATCCGGTGGAGATGCTCATCAACCCCCAGGCGGACGAGATCGAGCGGGCCCGGGCGACGGCCGCCCTCGGCCTGGACAAGCCCTTCCTCGAGCAGTACGCGATCTTCCTGCGCGGCGCGATGGGCGGCGATTTCGGCAAGTCGTTCGTGTACAACGTGCCCGCCCTCTCGCTGATCCTGGAGAAGCTCCCCGCGACGATCGAGCTCGCCTTCGTCGCGATGGTCATCGCCGTCTGCCTGGGCATTCCGCTCGGCCTGCTGGCGGGCCTGAAGCCCGATACCCTCCTGGGCCGCAGCATCATGGCCGGCTCGATCCTGGGCTTCAGCCTGCCCACGTTCTGGGTGGGCCTTGTGCTGATCATGATCTTCTCGGTGCACCTGGGCTGGCTGCCGTCCAATGGCCGCGGCGACACGGTGTCGATCGCCGGCATCCCGGTGAGCTTCCTCACCGCCGATGGCCTCGCCCACCTGGCGATGCCCGCGCTCAACCTGGCGCTCTTCAAGCTCTCGCTGCTGATCCGCCTCACCCGGGCGGGCACGCGCGAGGCGGTGCTGCAGGACTACGTGAAGTTCGCGCGCGCCAAGGGCCTGTCGCAGGGGCGCGTCATCGGCGTGCACGTGCTCAAGAACATCCTGATCCCCATCGTCACGGTGATCGGCCTGGAGCTGGGCTCGGTGATCGCCTTCGCGATCGTCACCGAGTCGATCTTCGCCTGGCCGGGCACGGGAAAGCTGCTCATCGACTCGATCAACCAGCTCGACCGGCCTGTGATCGTGGCCTACCTGCTGGTGATCGTGACGCTCTTCATCGCGATCAATTTCGTGGTCGATGTCCTCTACTCGCTGCTCGATCCCCGCGTCCGCCTGGGCGGGGCGAGCACGGCGCACTGACATGGCCCCGCGCGCCGACAGCCCCTGGTCGCGCTTTCGCGCCGAGTTCGCCGAGAGCCGGCTCGCCCTGCTCGGCCTTTCGCTGCTCGCGCTCGTGCTGCTCATCGGCCTGTTCGCGCCGGTCATCTCCCCCCAGAATCCCTATGACCTCGCGCAGCTGGACGTCATGGACTCGAAGCTCGCGCCCGGCGAGGCGTCCACCGCCGGAAAGACCTACTGGCTGGGCACCGACGACCAGGGCCGAGACATGCTGTCCGGGATCTTCTACGGGCTGCGCATCTCGCTCGGCGTGGGGGTGGCGAGCACCTTCTTCGCGCTGGCGATCGGCCTCGCCTTCGGCCTCGTGGCCGCCTACTTCGGCGGCTGGGTCGACACGATCGTCATGCGGATCGTGGACATCCAGCTGTCCTTTCCCGCCATCCTCATCGCGCTCATCCTGCTCGCGGTGCTGGGCCAGGGCGTCGACAAGATCGTCATCGCGCTCGTGACGGTGCAGTGGGCCTACTACGCCCGCACGGTGCGCTCGTCCGCTCTGGTCGAGCGGCAGAAGGAATACATCGAGGCGGCGCACGTGCTGGCCCTGGGACAGGCGCGCGTGGTCTTCCGCCACCTGCTGCCCAACTGCCTGCCGCCGCTCATCGTCGTCGCGACGGTCCAGGTCGCGCACGCCATCGCGCTCGAGGCCACGCTCTCGTTCCTCGGCCTGGGGCTGCCGATCACGGAGCCTTCGCTCGGGCTGCTCATCTCCAACGGCTTCCAGTACCTCCTGTCGGGCAAGTACTGGATCAGCTTCTACCCGGGCCTCGCCCTCGTCATCACCATCGTGGCAATCAACCTGGTGGCCGACCAGCTGCGCGACGTGCTCAACCCGAGGCTGCGCAAGTGAGCGCCGCACCCCTGCTGCAGGTGGAGGGCCTGCGCATGCACTTCTTCACCAAGGCAGGCGTGGTGAAGGCCGTGGACGACGTGAGCTTCACCGTAGGCCGCGGGCGCATCCTGGGCCTGGTGGGCGAGTCGGGGTCGGGGAAGTCGATGACGGGCTACTCCATCCTGGGCCTGGTGGACGCGCCCGGGCGCCTGGTCGACGGCCGCATCGTCTTCGACGGCACGGACCTCACTCGCCTGGATGCGGCGGCCTGGCGCAAGCTGCGCGGCAACCGGATCGCGATGATCTTCCAGGACCCGATGATGACCCTCAACCCGGTCCTCCGGATCGACACGCAGATCGTCGAGGCCATCCAGGCCCACGCGGACGTCTCGCGCGAATCGGCCCTGCAGCGAGCCCGCGAGGCGCTCGCGCGCGTGGGCATCGCCTCGCCGGACGAGCGCCTGCGCGCCTATCCGCACCACTTCTCCGGCGGCATGCGCCAACGCGTGGCGATCGCGATCGCCCTGGTCAACGGGCCCGATCTCATCATCGCCGACGAGCCCACGACGGCGCTCGACGTCACGATCCAGGGGCAGATCCTCTTCGAGATGCAGAAGGTCTGCCGGGAGAGCGGCACGGCCCTCATCTGGATCACGCACGACCTGTCCGTCATCGCCGGGCTCGCGGACGACGTCTGCGTCATGTACGCCGGGCGCTTCGTGGAATCGGGCACCGTCGCCGAGGTGCTCGACACGCCCATGCACCCCTACACGCGCGGGTTGCTCGATTCCGTCCCTGCGCGCAACGAACGCGGCCGTCCCCTGCGCCAGATTCCGGGCATGACCCCATCGCTGCTCTCGCTGGGGCCGGGCTGCCCGTTCCGCGAGCGCTGCGGCTCGGCGAGCGCCGCCTGCGCGAGCAGCCCCGAGATCACGGAAAGGGCGCCTGGCCGACGGCTGCGCTGCTTCCACCCGGCCGCATGACGAACGCCTCGACGCCCGCCGGCACGCCCTTGCTCGAACTGCGCGCGATCTCCAAGCGCTTCTCGACGCGGCTCGACCTCGCCTCGCGGATCGCCGCCCGGCTGGGCGCCGGGCAGCGCGCCGCGACCGTCCACGCGCTGGACGGCGTGGACCTGGCCGTGAATCCCGGCGAAGTCGTGGGCCTGGTGGGCGAATCCGGTTGCGGCAAGTCCACGCTCGGCCGGATCGTCGCGCGCATCCTGGAGCCCACGAACGGCGAGCGCCTCTGGCGCGGCCGGCCATACGCGGCCTACGAGGCGCAATCCTCGCGGGCGGAGCGGCTGGCGGTCCAGATGATTTTCCAGGACCCGTTCGCCTCGCTCAATCCACGCATGCGGATCGAGGACATCATCGGCGAGGCGCCGACCGTCCATGGCCTGGTCGCGGCGCGCGATCGCACGGCC
>JBGAOO010000216.1:0-5900 GCA_044221765.1 Usitatibacteraceae bacterium
GGCCAACGCCAGGGCGACGGCAGCGCCTGGTACGTGGCGGCCAAGGAACCGGAGACCAACACGCTCACGGTGGTGCAGGGCCATGACGACCCGCGCCTGCTTTCGTCCGCCCTGGACGCGCAGGACGCGAGCTGGATTGCCGGATCCCCGCCCGATGCGGACTGCGCCGGCGAACTGGCCGCGAAGACGCGCTATCGCCAGTCCGATGCCCCCTGCACGATGACGGTGCGGGGACCGCACGAATTCACGCTTCGCTTTGCCGAGCCGCAGTGGGCCGTGACCCCTGGCCAATCGGCGGTGGTCTACCGGGGCGACGAGTGCCTGGGGGGCGGCGTGATCGCCTGAGCGCCCCGCTCGCCGATCAGCCCGGCGGGCGCGTGCTCGAGAAGGAGGGCCGGGATTCCAGGCGCTCGACCCAGCGGCCGAGCTCCGGATGCTGGCGCCGCCAGGCGATCTCCGGCAGGCGGAATTCCAGCCACAGCAAGGCGCAAGCGCAAGACACGTCACCCAGAGAAACGGCATCCCCCCGCAGGAATGGCCGTCCTCCCAGTTCCTGGGCGAGCGCGGCGATTCCGGCGTCGATCTTGCTCCGCTGCCGGGCCATCCACGCCGGGTCCTGGCGGGCGGCCTCTCGCTTGCGCTCGAGGAAGATCGCGATGCCCGCGTCGGCGATGCCGTTGCCCAGGGCCTCGTCACGCCGCACCTTCGCGCGCTCGAGTCCGGATGGCGGCAGGAAGGACGGCGCCCCCAGCGGCTCGAGGTACTCGGTGATCACGGTGGAGTCGTAGAGGCAGGTCCCGTCGTCGGTCACGAGGACGGGGATCTTGTTGAGCGGGTTGAAGCGCGGCACGGTCGAATCGGCATTCCAGGCGCTCTCCTCGACGAACTCGTGGGGCAGCTGCTTTTCCGCCAGGATCACGCGCACCTTGCGCGCGTACGGGCTGGTCTTGGATGCCAGGAGCTTCATGCGGTCTCCACATGCCGGGGAACGGGCGGGCGAGTATAGCATCCGACCCTCCCGCGGCCGGGGAGCACGCGCGCCATGATAAAATCCGGCCTTCCATGTCCCACGCCCTCACCGCCCTCTCCCCCCTGGACGGGCGATACGCCGCCAAGACCCGCGCGCTTCAGGAGCACTTCAGCGAGTACGCGCTGATGCGATGCCGCGTGCGCGTCGAGATCGCCTGGCTGAAGGCGCTCGCCGCCGAGCCCGCCTTCGCGGCACTGCCCGCCTTCTCCCCGGCCAGCATCGCGGCGCTCGATGCCGCCGGCGCCGCCTTCAGCATCGCGGATGCGGAGCGCATCAAGGCGATCGAGGCGACCACGAACCACGACGTGAAGGCGGTCGAGTATTGGCTGCGCGAGCGCTTCCGCGACAACGCCGAGGTGACGGCTGCCGGCGAGTTCATCCATTTCGCCTGCACCTCCGAGGACATCAACAACCTCTCGCACGCCCTGATGGTGGCGGGAGGACGGGCGACGCTCCTGCCCGTGATCGACGCCATCGCCGCACGCCTGGACGAACTCGCCCGCCAGCATGCCGACTTGCCCATGCTCTCGCGCACGCACGGCCAGCCGGCCACGCCGACCACGCTCGGCAAGGAGATGGCCAACGTCGCCTGGCGCCTCAAGCGTGCGCGCAGGTCGGCGGCCGGCGTGGAATTGCTCGGCAAGATCAACGGCGCCACCGGCAATTTCAATGCGCACGTGGTGGCCGCCCCGGACATGGACTGGCCCGCCTTCGCGCGGCGCTTCGTCACCGGCCTGGGCATCGGCTACAACCCCCTCACGATCCAGATCGAGCCCCATGACGCCCTCGCGGAGCTCTTCGACGCGCTGGCCCGCCTGAACACCATCCTCGTCGATCTGGACCGGGACCTCTGGGGCTACATCTCGCTGGGCTATTTCCGGCAGAAGGTGAAGGCGGGAGAGATCGGCTCGTCGACGATGCCGCACAAGGTCAATCCGATCGACTTCGAGAATTCCGAAGGCAACCTGGGGCTCGCGAACGCATTGCTGCGTCACCTGGCCGAGAAGCTGCCCATCTCGCGCTGGCAGCGGGATCTCACGGATTCGACCGTCCTCCGGAACATGGGGGTGGCCTTCGGCTATTGCCTGCTCGGCTACGACTCCTGCCTGCGCGGCCTCGCCAAGCTCGAGGCCGACCCGCGGCGCCTCGCGGCCGACCTCGAGGCCTGCTGGGACGTGCTCGCCGAGCCCGTCCAGACCGTCATGCGCGCGCACCGCATCGAAGGCTCCTACGAGAAACTGAAGGAACTCACGCGCGGCAAGGGCGGCATCACGAAGGAGGAGCTGCACGCCTTTCTCCGCGCGCTCCCCCTTCCCGAGGACGCCAAGGCCCGGCTGCTCGCCCTGACGCCCGCCACCTACATCGGCCTCGCCGCGCGCCTCGCCCGCGAGAGCTAGTTGGGCTTCGGGCCGGGCATGCGCTCGCCCAGCGTGCCGATGTCTCCCGACAGTTCCCCGCCTTCCTGCACGAGCAGCTTCCCGTAGCGGACCTTGCCCGAGATCCGCCCGGTCGCGTGAACGACCAGCCGCCCGCGCACCGTCAGTTCGCCCTCGAACACGCCGCGTATCTCGGCGACCTCGATGTCGGCCGTGCCGCGAAACGACCCGTTCTCGGCGATCTGGATCGCGCGGCTCACCATCGTGGCCTCGACCCGACCCTCGACCACCAGCGTGTCGCAGTCGTCGATCTCGACGCCCTTGAGCTTGATGTTGGGTCCGACGATGAGGCGCGAGCCGGCGGCCTCCTCGGCCTTGTGGGCCGCCTCGCCCGCCGACGCGGCCGGTGCGACCCGGGGCACCGTCGCCAGCGAGGCGGCCGGGGCCGGGTTCGCCGCCGAGGCGTGCGCCCCGGGGGTGGGTGCCCGGGGAGGCGGGTCCTTGCGGCCGAAGAGGCCTTGTCCGTAGCTCATGGCAGTTCCTTTGCTCGTTGGAAACGACCAACCCATCCATGAACCGTGCCACGCGGGCACCGATCGACCGGAAACGAGCATCCACGCGCCTTTCCGGGGAGGTCGGCCCGCGCCGCCGAAGCGCTCCGGGTCGTCCCCGGCCGACACCGGAAACACTCAAGCCGGCCAAGCGATTGATTCTTCTTAGCATCGGGCTGTCGCCCGGCGATGACGCCCCCGGCCAAAGCGTCGGGCGGCTGATCCGAACGTGAGCGCGGCGGCGGCGAAATGGCTAGAATCTGCTTCGCGACATGCCCCCATCCGTGCCCAAAGGAGAAACCATGAAGAGATTCATCGCCGCGGCCGCCATCGCGATCCTGGCCGCCACCGCACCCGCTTTCGCGAAGGACGAACCCAAGAAGGCCGCGCCGGCCGCGGCCCCCGCCGCCGAGAAGAAGGCCGAGGCCCTGCTCGACCTCAACTCCGCCTCGCGCGATGACCTGATGAAGCTCAAGGGCGTGGGCGACGCGCGCGCCGACGCGATCATCAAGGGCCGCCCCTACAAGGGCAAGAACGAACTGCTCGACAAGAAGATCGTGCCCGAGAACGTCTACAACGACATCAAGGACAAGATCATCGCCAAGCAGGCCGAGCCCGCCAAGGCCGCCCCCAAGAAGGAAGAGGCGCCGAAGAAGAAGTAGCAAGGCAGCTGGCGAAATGCCATGCGAAAAGGGGCGGCCGAGGCCGCCCCTTTCGCTTTCTGCTGGCCTCGCTCACGGCGTGGCAGTCTCTTCCCCGTACTGCGGGTTCATGCGCTCGGCGTGCCCGCCCATCTTGTTCAGGGCGCTCAGGTAAGCCTTCGCCGAGGCGACCACGATGTCGGTGTCGGCGCCCGTGCCGTTCACGATGCGCCCCTCCTTCGCCAGGCGCACGGTGACCTCGCCCTGCGAATCCGTGCCGGTCGTGATGTTGTTGACCGAGTACAGCAGCAGCTCCGTGCCGCTGTGCAGGATCGACTCGATCGCCTGGAAGGACGCGTCGACGGGCCCGGCGCCGCGCGCCTCCGCACGCAGCTCCTGCGAGCCGTCCGCGATCACCACGCGTGCGAACGGCGGCTCGCCGGTCTCGGAATGCGCCACGAGCGAGAGCAGCTTGAAACGCTCGTGCTCGGGCGTCACGCTCTCGTCCGACACGAGCGCCTGGAGATCCTCGTCGAAGATCTCGCGCTTCTTGTCGGCCAGTTCCTTGAACTTCGCGAAGGCGGCGTTGAGCGCCTCTTCCGAGCCCAGCGTGATGCCGATCTCCGTGAGGCGCGAACGGAAGGCGTTTCGGCCCGAGAGCTTGCCGAGCGTGAGCCGGTTGGCGCCCCAGCCCACGTCCTCGGCGCGCATGATCTCGTACGTCTCGCGGTGCTTGAGCACGCCGTCCTGGTGGATGCCCGACTCGTGCGCGAAGGCGTTCGCGCCGACCACCGCCTTGTTGGGCTGGACCGGGTAGCCGGTGATGGTGGAGACGAGCTTGCTCGCCGGGACGATCTGCGTCGCGTCGATGCCCGTCCGGCAGGGAAAGAGATCGGAGCGCGTCTTGACGGCCATCACGATCTCCTCGAGGGAGGCGTTGCCCGCGCGCTCGCCCAGGCCGTTGATCGTGCACTCCACCTGCCGCGCCCCGTTCATCACCGCGGCCAGGGAATTGGCCACGGCCATGCCCAGGTCGTTGTGGCAATGCGTGGACCAGATGGCCTTGTCCGCGTTGGGCACGCGACCCAGGAGGTCGCGGAAGAGCTCGCCCCAGCGCTCCGGAATGCTGTAGCCGACGGTGTCGGGCACGTTGATCGTCGTCGCGCCGGCGGCGATGGTGGCCTCGAAGATCCGGCAGAGGAAATCCACCTCGGAACGAACGGCGTCTTCCGCGGAGAACTCGACGTCGTCGGTGTACTCGCGGGCCAGCTTCACGGCGCGCACGGCGGCCTCGAGCACCTGGTCCTCGCTCATGCGCAGCTTGAGCTTCATGTGGATCGGGCTCGTCGCGATAAACGTGTGGATGCGCTTCCTCTTCGCCGGGGCGACGGCTTCCCCGGCGCGGCGGACATCGTTGTCGTTGGCGCGCGCCAGGGAGCACACGGTCGATTCGCGCACCGTCTCGGCGACGGCGCGGATCGCCTCGAAATCGCCCTGGCTCGCGGCCGCGAATCCGGCCTCGATGACGTCGACGCGCAGCTTCTCCAGCTGCTTGCCGATGCGCACCTTGTCGTCGCGGGTCATGGATGCGCCGGGGCTTTGCTCGCCGTCGCGCATGGTCGTGTCGAATACGATCAACTGGTCCTGCATGGTGTTCTCCGGAATGGGGGATGGAACTTCGCCGGCCCGGTTTTCTGGGCGGCACCGCGACTTGCCGAATTGGGAGTGGGATATTTAGCGCGCGGGGCGCAGCAGCAGGCCCGGGAGGCCCGCCAGGGAGGCTTGCAGCAGGAGATCGGCAAGAGGGGTCGCGCGATTCATGCGTTCGACTATAGCAATGCCCGACGGGGCTGGCAACTAGGGTTGGAGCGGCGCCAGGTCGCGGCCGTACTGGGCTCCGGCGCGCAGGAGCACCGCGGTGATGTCGTGCGAGCCGTGCTCCTCGGCAACGTCCAGCGCCGTCATGCCCGCGGCATCGGGCAGGTTGGGATCGGCGCCGGCGACCAGCAGCACCTCCACCGCCTCCTGGAAGCCCATTTCCGCGGCGAGCGCGAGCGCGGTCATCCCCCGCCGGTCCTGCTGGTTGGGGTTGGCCCCGCGCGCCAGGATGAGCTCGACCGCCGGCAGGTTCGATTCCTCGACCGCCACCATGAGCAGCGAGCGGCCCTCGCCGTTCACGATCGTGTCCGGTGCCGTCGAGCGGAGCATGCGACCGAGTGCCGTCACGTTTCCCTCCTCGATGGCGTCGCGGATGCTCTGGTGCTGCTTCTCCTTCGCCTCGGCGCGCACGCGGCCGACCACC
>JBGAOO010000217.1:0-5895 GCA_044221765.1 Usitatibacteraceae bacterium
CAAGGACGACTCCAGCCGTTTCCGCGGGCGCATCCGGCCCCGTGGCCGACGGGTCCCGCGGGCGCCGCCGCCGGAAGATCCCGTGCTTGCGGCGGGTTCGCTCGGCGATCGCGATGCCCGTCGCGAGGCCGATCCCGCAAGAGAGGATCGACAGGGCGCCCCGCCACCGCTCGTAGGTGGCGACGTCCAGCAGGAAGAAGCCCGACCCGAGGACCAGGACGCCGGCGACGACCGAGGCGAGCGCGCACAGGGCGAGCGTGGGCGCGACGATCGCGAGCGAGACCATCAGGATGCCGCGCGAACCCAGCACGCCCGTCGCGAGGTCGGCCCCGCAGTGGTCGCACAGACCGGCCCAGGCGGGCTTGGTGAGCGGCACGCCATCCGGGTAGGCCTGGCCGCAGCGGCGGCACTCGATTGCGCGGGCGGTGAAGACCATGGCGGCGCGGCGGTCACGGGGGAAGCCGGGACGCTATCATTGCCCCCGCCGCACCATCAAGTCGGCGCCTCCGGGAGCACAACCTGAAATTCGAACGCGAGACGGCCGAGGGCCGGAACACCTTCACGGCCTACGGCGAGGGCTGGGTCGAGATCTCGGGCCGGCGCTACGATAGCTCCCTCGTCGTGTCGGCGCAGGCGGTCGAGCCCGGCTGGCACGCGGGACCGTTCGGCACCCTGGCGGCCGCGGACCTCGCGCCCCTGGCCGCGCTCGCCCCCGAGGTGCTGATCCTGGGCACCGGCAAGGCCTTCGGCTTCCCCCACCCTTCCGTGCTGGCCCCGCTGCACGCGGCCGGCATCGGCGTCGAGGTGATGGACACGCGGGCCGCGTGCCGAACCTACAACATCCTGCTGGGCGAGGGCCGGCGCGTGGTGGCGGCGATCATCGTCGAGTAGGCCGCACGGCCAGGGCGAAGGCCGCCCACGAGCACAGCCCGACCGCCACGAGCATCCAGGACACCTGCGCGTAGCCGCCGGCCACCGCGAGCACGCCGGCGGCGACGAAGGGCCCGGCCGCCCGCGCGAGCAGCACCGGCGTCGCCATGAGCCCGGCGAGACCGCCGTACCCCTCGCGGCCGAAGATGTCCGCCGGAATGATGCCGCGCACGATCGTCATCACGCCGTTGCTCGCGCCGTAGAGCACGGCGAACAGGATCACGCCGGGCGTGGAGCCGCCGGCCAGGGCGAGCAGGGCGATCGACACGGGGAAGACCGCGAGCGCGATGTGGCCCACCTTCACCGGGCTCGCGCGGTGCGCGAAGGCGTATTCCGCGACGCGCCCGGCCACCTGCATCGGGCCCACGAGGGCGGCGAGGTAGGCGGCGCGCTCGGCGGAGAAGCCCTGCTCCTTGAGCATCGCGAGCAGGTGCAGCCCCATCGCGGAGAAGGCGAGCATGTTCGCGGTGAAGGCCACCGCGAGCCAGCGAAAGCGCGGGTCGCGCAGCAGCCTCGCTCGGCCGGCCGGGTCGTCGGCGGCCCCGGCGGGGCTGCCCGCCGGCCGACCCTTCGCCGGCAGGAAGATCGCATGCAGCGGCACGCACACCAGCAGGTTGATCGCCGCGAGCACGAGCACCGACTCGCGCCAGCCGAACGAGGTGGCGAGGGCCTGCGTGAGGGGCCAGAACACGGTGCTCGCGAAGCCCCCGGCGAGCGTGAGCGCGGTGATGGCCTTGCGCAGGTCCGCCTTGAACACCAGCGCGAGGCTCGCGAAGGCCGGCTCGTAGAGCGTGAGGCCCATCACGAAGCCCAGGCCCACCCAGATGGCGTAGAGCGACCACAGGGAATGCACCTGCGAGAAGGCCGCGAGCAGGAGGGCGCCCGCGAGGGAGCCGGCCGTCATCGCCAGGCGCGCGCCCCGGCGGTCGATGTGGCGGCCCACCGGCGCGGCGACCAGGCCCGAGACCAGCAGCGCCGAGCAATAGGCGCCCACGACCTGCGGCGAGGAGGCGCCGAGCTCCTGCTGCACCGAGCCCATCACCACCGCGAACGCGTAGTAGAGGCTTCCCCAGGAGACGATCTGCGTCACCCCGAGCGCGGCCACCACGGGCCAGCGGGCGCGGGGCTCGGCGAAGGCGTCCTCAGGCAAGGGAGCGCAGCTCGCGCAGCAGCACCGAGAGCACCGCCAGGTCGAGCGGTCCGCCGCGCTTGAGCTCCTCGCGCATCGCCGAGAGCCGCGCGACCGGCGAGGCGTACTGGTCGTGCCAGGCCGCCAGGAGCGCGGCGGGCTCCTCGAGCCCCGGCGAGAGCCTCGCCACGGCCGAGGTGAGCAGGCGATGCTGGTTCGCCAGGTCGTCGCGCAAGGCGCTCCGCGCGAGCGCCTGCCACGGCGTGTCCGTGGGCAGGGCCGTGATGCGCTCGGCGAACCAGCGCAGCTCGAGCAGGCCGGCCAGCGCGAAATGCAGCTCGGCCACCTTCTCCAGCGGGCGCCCGAGTTCCACCGCGACCTCCGTGGTGTCGAGCACCGCGTAGAGCGCGTCGAGACCGGCCAGGTCGCGCGCGAGGTCCTCGGGCACGCCCTGCGCCGCCAGGCGCCCGGCGACGTCGTTCCACTGCGCGCGGTCGGTCTCGGCCAGCACGGCGGGCAGCTGGCGGCGGAAGGCCTCCAGCCCGGGCTGGAAGATCGCGAGCACGCGGGCGATCGGCAGCCTCTCGCGCCGGCGCCGCAGGAACCAGAGCACGGCGCGCAGCAGCAACCGCCCGGCCACGATGAGCAGCTCCGACTGCAGGCTCGCGGGGACGCGGTTGTCGAGGGCATCGATCCGCGCCCAGAGCGCCTCGAACCCGTAGATGTCGCGCACCAGCACGAAGGCGCGCACCACCTCCTCGGCCGTGGCGCCCGTGTCCTCCTGCATGCGGTGCACGAACACGCTGCCCACGCGGTTCACCATCGCGTTCGCGACGACGGTCGCGATGATCTCGCGCCGCAGGGGATGGCGCGGCATGAGCGCGGCGTAGCGCTCGCGCAGCGGCCCGGGGAAGTAGGCCGCGAGGGCCCCGGCCACGTAGGCATCGTCGATCAGCGTGCCCTTCACCAGGTCGTCGAAGAGCACCATCTTGGAGTAGGCGAGCAGCACGGCGCGCTCGGGCGCCGTGAGGCCGCGGGCGCCCGAGCGCCGCTGCGCGATCTCCTCGTCGTCGGGGAGGAACTCGACGGCGCGGTTCAGGCGGCCGGCCTTCTCCAGGGCGCGCATGAACGAGGCCTGCGCATCGAGCAGCTTCTCGCCGCGCACGCCGGACACCGAGAGGGACTGCGTCTGGAAGTAGTTGTCGGCGAGCACCAGCCGCCCCACCTCCTCGGTCATCGAGGCGAGCAGCTCGTTGCGCTGCCCGGCCGTCATCGTCCCGTCGGCGGTCGCGAGGCCCAGCAGGATCTTGATGTTCACCTCGTGGTCGGAGCAGTCCACGCCGGCGGAGTTGTCGATGGCGTCGGTGAGGATGGCCCCGCCCTTGCCGTCGGGCCCGCCCGCCTGCGCGTACTCGACGCGCCCGAGCTGGGTGAAGCCCAGGTTGCCGCCCTCGCCCACCACGAGGCAGCGCAGCTCGCGGCCGTTCACGCGGATGGCGTCGTTGGCGCGGTCGCCCACGTCCGCGTGCGTCTGGTGCGAGGCCTTCACGTAGGTGCCGATGCCGCCGTTGTACAGCAGGTCCACCGGCGCCTTGAGGATCGCCTTCATGAGCTCGGCGGGCGTGAGGCTCCCGGCCTCGATCGCGAGCGCGGCGCGCGCCTCGGGCGAGAGCGCGATGGACTTGGCCGAGCGCGGGTAGATGCCGCCGCCCTTCGACAGGAGCGCCCGGTCGTAGTCCTCCCACGACGAGCGCGGCAGGGCGAAGAGGCGCTCGCGCTCGGCGAAGCTCGCGGCCGGGTCCGGGCCCGGGTCGAGGAAGATGTGGCGATGGTCGAAAGCGGCCACCAGCCGGATGTGCCGCGACAGGAGCATGCCGTTGCCGAACACGTCGCCGGACATGTCGCCGATGCCGGCCACCGTGAAGTCCTGCGACTGGATGTCCCGCCCGCGCTCGCGGAAGTGGCGCTTCACGCTCTCCCAGGCGCCCTTCGCCGTGATGCCCATCTTCTTGTGGTCGTAGCCCACGCTGCCGCCGGAGGCGAAGGCGTCGGCGAGCCAGTGGCCGTACTCGGCGCTCACCGCGTTGGCGTAGTCGGAGAAGCTCGCGGTGCCCTTGTCCGCGGCGACCACGAGGTAGGGGTCGTCCGGGTCGTGGCAGACCACGTTCCGGGGCGGGACCACCTTGCCGTCGACCAGGTTGTCGGTGACGTCGAGCAGCGCGCGCAGGAAGTCCTGGTAGCAGGCGATGCCCTCCTTCAGGTACGCCTCGCGCTCCGTGGCGGGCGGGGCCGCCTTCAGCACGAAGCCGCCCTTGGAGCCCACCGGGACGATGACCGCGTTCTTCACCATCTGCGCCTTCATGAGGCCCAGGATCTCGGTGCGGAAGTCCTCGGGGCGGTCCGACCAGCGCAGCCCGCCGCGCGCGACCTTGCCCCCGCGCAGGTGGATGGCCTCGAAGCGCGGCGAATACACCCAGATCTCGAAGAGGGGCCGCGGCTCGGGCAGCTCGGGCACCTTGGCCGAGTCGATCTTGAACGAGAGGTAGGGCCGGCGGGCGCCGGCCGCGTCGTGCACCCAGTGGTTGGTGCGCACCGTGGCGCGGATCACGTAGAGCAGCCGGCGCAGGATGCGGTCCTCGTCCAGGTTCGCCACGTCGTTGAGCAGCGCCTTCACCTCGTCGTGCAGCGACTGCTCGAGCGCGGTCCGGTCGCCGGGCCCGGACGGCTCGAAGCGCGCGTGGAAGATCGCCACCAGCCGCCTCACGATGCCCGCGTGCGCGGCGAGCGTCTGCGCGATGTAGGCGAGGCTGAAGGGGAAGCCCGCCTGCTTCAGGTAGCGGGCGTAGGCGCGCAGCAGCACGACGTCCGCGGGGGCGAGCGCGGCCACGGGCGTCAGGCGGTTGAAGGCGTCGTTCTCGATGTGGCCGCGCGCGACCTCCAGGAGCGCCTCCTCGGTCACGGCGCGGACCGCCTCGACGTCGGCGATCGCGCGGCTGCTGCGCAGCCCGAAATCGTGGATGTACACCGGCCCGTCCCCGCGCTCGATCGCCCAGGAGGACTCCTCGAGGGCCTCGAGCCCCATGTTCTCCAGGATCGGCAGGCTGCCCGAGAGCGGGACCCGCTGCCCGCACCGGTACACGCGCAGGCGCAGCGTGTTCGCATCGGCCTGCGCCGGCCGGTAAAGGCTCACCGCGAAGGGATTGGCGGCGTCCAGCCGCTCCATCACGGCCACGTCGCGCACCGCGGCCTGCGCCGGCAGCGCGTCGCGGTAGGCCACGGGAAAGGCCGAGCCGTACCGGCGAAGCAGCGCCACCGCGCCGTCCTCGCCGCGCGCCTGGGCGAGCGCGAGGCGCAGGTCGTCCTCCCAGCGGCGCGTGACCTGCTGGATCTCGGCCTCGAGCAGCCGCGCGTCGACCCGCGGCGCCTCCCGCGGCGAGGTGCGCACCAGCAGGTGGATGCGCGCGAGCACGGCGTCGGAGACCTGCAGCGTGAATTCCACGCTCGCGCCGGCCAGGTGGCGCCTGAGGACCTCCTGGATCCGGCGGCGCACGTCGGTGTTGTAGTTCTCGCGCGGCAGGAAGACCAGGCAGGAATAGAAGCGGCCGTAGACGTCGCGGCGCAGGAAGAGGCGCGTGCGGCGCCGGTCGCCCAGGCGCAGCACGCCCAGCGCCGTCTCGAGCAGCGTGTCCTCGTCCACCTGGAAGAGCTCGTCGCGCGGGTAGGCGTGCAGGATGGCGAGCAGGTTCTTGTGCGCGTGGCTGGAGGCGGGAAACCCCGCGCGGCGCAGCACCTGGTCCACCTTCTCGCGAAGGAGCGGGATCTCGCGCGGGTTCGCC
>JBGAOO010000218.1:0-5872 GCA_044221765.1 Usitatibacteraceae bacterium
GGTCCCGCGCGAGGGCCGACCCGTATGACGCCGGCTCCATCCCTCTCCGCCGCCTTCCTGCCCGGACCGTCCCGTCCCGGGCCCGGCATCGGCCTGCGCGCGCACCTGGGCCTGTGGGTGCTCCTGCTCAACCTGCTCGTGTTCGCGATCGCGGGCTATGCCCTGCACGCGGGCTGGCGCGCGTCGCAGGCGCGCGCGGAGACGGCCACGCAGAACCTGGCCCGGCTGATCGAGCGCGACATCGGGTCGACCCTGGACAAGATCGACATCGCCCTGCACCTGGTCACGGGCGAGCTGGAGCGGCAGCTCGCGCGCGGCGTGCTCGACCGGCAGGCCCTCGCGCGCGTGGCCGAACGCGAGCTCAGGTTCATCCCCGAGGCGAACCGGGTCGCGGTCTTCGACGCCGGTGGCAACCTCGTCCTGTCCCATGGCGTCGGCGCGGCGGTGCCGCCGACCATCGCCGACCGGGACTACTTCGTCGCGCTCCGGCAGGATCCGCGCGACCGCGTCCTGGTCACGGCGCCGGTGGTCGGGCGCATGGACGGCGCGGGCATCCTGCTCCTCACGCACGCGGTGGTGGACCACCAGGGCCGCTTCGCCGGCGTCGTGAACACCGCGGTCACGCTGCAGTCGATCAAGGACCGCTTCGCGACGCTCGACCTGGGCGCGGGCGGCGCCGTGAGCCTTCGCCACACCGATCGCACGCTGCTCGTGCGCCATCCCGGCCCGATCCGCATGGAAACGGAGGAGGACAACCGGCGCGTCTCGAGCGAGCTCGTCGCGGCCCTGGCGGCGCGGCCCGTCGAGGGCAGCTACCGGGCGGCGACCGCCATCGACGGCATCGAGCGCGCCAATTTCTACCGCCGGTTCGAGCGCTATCCCTTCTACGTGATCGTGGGCCTCGCCACGCGCGACTTCCTGGTCGACTGGCGCCAGGACGTCTTCTGGACCGTGTCCTTCGTGTGCCTGTTCGCGGTGGTCACCGTGTCGATGTCCTTCCTGCTGCTCACGTACTGGCGGCGGCAGGCCTCGAGCTTCGCCGCGCTCGAGGAGAGCCTGCAGCGGCAGGAGCGGGCGGCGCAGATGCTGCGCGAGCGCGACCGGCTGCTCGCCCACGCCGAGTCCATCGCGAAGGTGGGCAGCTGGAAGGTGCGCTTCGGCCGCGATGGCGCGCCGGACGAATGGACGCTGTCGGACCTGCTGCGCCGGCTGTTCGGGCACCCGGACCGCGACCCGATGTCCTCGGAGGCGGTGGTGCGCCTGATCGCCCCGGAGGACCGCGCGCGCATGATCGGCTACTGGCACGAAGCGAAGCGGGGCGCGCCCATGCCTCCCATCGAGCACCGCGGCCAGGTGGACGGGGAGACGCACTGGTTCCTGGTGAACGCGCAGCCGGATGTCGGCGAGGACGGGTCGGTCATCGGCGTGAGCGGCACGACCCAGGACATCACCGAACGCAAGCGCGCGGAGCAGGCGAGGCACGAGGCGCACGAGCGCCTGCGGCGCATCGCGAGCCGCGTGCCCGGGGTGGTCTTCCAGTTCCTGCTGCGCGCCGATGGCACCGCCTGCGTCCCCTACGCGAGCGAGGGCATCCGCGACACCTTCGGCGTCGAGTCGCAGGCGGTGCTCGAGGACGCCGGTCCCGTCTTCGCGGCCCTGCACCCGGAGGACCTGCCCGGTTTCCGGGAGGCGATCGGCCACTCGGCGAAGAGCCTTTCCCTCTGGCAGCGCGAGTTCCGCGTCCTCGCGCCCGACGGTTCGGAGCGCTGGCTGCGCGGGGAGGCGAGCCCGGCCCTGCAGGCGGACGGCTCGGTGCTCTGGCACGGCTATATCGGCGATGTCACCGAGCGCAAGCGGGCCGAGCAGCGCATCCAGGTCCTCGCGTTCTTCGACTCGCTCACGGGGCTGCCCAACCGCCGGCTGCTGCAGGACCGGCTCGAGCAGCTGCGCGCGTCCAGCGGGCGCACGCGCAGGCGAGCGGCGCTGCTCTACCTCGACCTGGACCATTTCAAGAACCTGAACGACACGAAGGGCCACGACGTGGGCGACCAGCTCCTGGTGCAGGTGGCCGGGCGCCTGCTCGCGAGCGTGCGCCAGAGCGACACCGTCGCGCGCCTGGGCGGCGACGAGTTCGTGATCCTGCTGGGCGAGCTCGACGCCGACCCGGTCGCCGCCGCCGAGCAGGCCGCGACCATGGGGCGCGAGATGCTCCGGCGCGTGGCCGAGCCCTACGACCTGCACGGCTCGCCCGGGGTGCCCGTCGCCGGCTTCCGGATCAGCGCGAGCATCGGCATCCACACCTTCCTGGGCCTGGAGGAAAGCGTGGGCGACCTGCTCAAGCACGCCGACCTCGCCATGTACCAGGCGAAGGCGGCCGGCCGCAATGCCGTGCGCCTGTTCGCGCCCTCGATGCAGGAGGCGGTCGAGCGGCACGAGGCGATCGTCACCGCGCTGCGCCTGGCGATCGCGCGGCAGCAGTTCGTGCTGCACTACCAGCCGCAGTTCGACGTGCAGGGGCGCTGCGTCGCGGTCGAGGCGCTGCTGCGCTGGAACCACCCCGAGCGCGGCCTGCAGCACCCGGCCGCGTTCCTGCGCGAGGCGGAGGAGACGGGGCTCATCGAGCCGATCGGGCAGTGGGTGATCGGCCAGGCGCTCGCGCAGCAGGCGCGCTGGTCGCGCCGCCCGGGCTTCGAGGGCCTGCGCATGAGCGTGAACGTGAGCGCGCGCCAGTTCCGCGGCGGGGATTTCGTGAAAGCGGTGGCGCGGGCCCTGGACGCGAACGCCACGGCGCCCGGGCGCCTCACGCTGGAGCTCACCGAGAGCATCCTGCTCGATTCCCCGGAGGAGGCCGGCGCGCGCATGCAGGCGCTGCGCGAGCTCGGCGTGAACCTCGCGCTGGACGATTTCGGCACGGGCTATTCCTCGCTCTCGTACCTCACCCGCCTGCCCCTGGACGAGATCAAGATCGACCGCGCCTTCGTGAGCCGCATGGAGCACGAGTCGGGCGAGGCCGCCATCGTGCAGGCGATCCTCGCGGTGGCGATCCGCCTGTCGCTGCGCGTGGTGGCCGAGGGCGTGGAGACCGAGGCGCAGCTGCGCCAGCTCAAGCTGCATGGCTGCAACCTCTTCCAGGGCTACCTGCTCGGCCGGCCGATGGATGCGGCCGCGCTCGAGGCGGCGCTCGCCGAGACGCGCCTCGCCTAGCGCCCGACCGCGCGGCGGCCGGTTACAGCCGGGGGCGCCTCGCGTATCGTCTGCATCCATGCGCCGCCTCCTGCCGCTTGCCTGCTGCCTGGCCACCGCCTTCGCGCCGGCCGCCTTCCCCCAATCCCGACCGGTACCGCCCGCCCGCATGATCCTCGAAGCCGACATCGACACGCTCCAGCAGGCCATGGCCGACGGCCGCCTCACCTCGCAGGCGCTGGTGCGCGCCTACCTCGACCGCATCCGGCGCGTGGACCGCGCGGGCCCGAGGGTGAACGCGGTGATCGAGGCCAACCCCGAGGCGCTCGCCCTCGCGAGGGCGCTCGATGCCGAGCGCAAGGCGGGCCGCGTGCGCGGCCCCCTGCACGGCATCCCGCTCCTGCTCAAGGACAACATCGACACGGGCGACCGCATGATGACCACGGCGGGCTCGCTCGCGCTCGCGGGCGCGCCCGCGGCGCAGGACGCGTTCATCGTGAAGCGCCTGCGCGAGGCGGGGGCCGTGGTCCTGGGCAAGACGAACCTCTCCGAGTGGGCCAACATCCGCTCGGGCAAGTCCACGAGCGGCTGGAGCGCGCGCGGCGGGCAGACGAGGAACCCGTACGCTCTCGACCGCAATCCCTGCGGGAGCAGCTCGGGCACGGGCGCCGCCATCGCGGCGAGCTTCGCCACGGCGGGCATCGGCACGGAGACCGACGGCTCCATCGTCTGCCCGGCCACCATGACGGGCCTGGTGGGGCTCAAGCCCACGGTGGGCTTCGCGAGCCGCTCGGGGATCGTGCCCATCTCGCACTCGCAGGACACGGCCGGCCCCATGACGCGCACGGTGAAGGACGCGGCGATCGTCCTCGCCGCCCTGGCCGGCGTGGACGCGGCCGACGCGGCCACGAAGGACTCGGCCGGGCGCGTGGCCGACGACTACCGGCCGTTCCTCGACGCGGGCGGGCTGAAGGGCGCGCGCATCGGCGTGGCGCGAAAGCGCGTCACCGGCTACAGCGTCCATGCGGACCGGCTCTTCGAGGCGGCGCTCGCGGACCTGAGGCGCCTGGGCGCCGAGCTCGTCGACCCGGCCGACTTCGGCTCGCTCGGCGAGTACGACGACGACGAGCTGGAGGTGCTGCTGTACGAGCTCAAGCACGATCTCGACCGGTACCTCGCCACGCGCACCGGCGTGCCCGTGCGCACGCTGGCCGAGGCGATCGCGTTCAACGAGGCCAACGCCGCGCGCGAGATGCCCTTCTTCGGGCAGGAGCTGTTCGTGCGCGCGCAGGCGAAGGGGCCGCTCACGGAGCCGGCCTACGTCGAGGCGCAGGCGCGCTCGCGCCGGCTGGCGCGGGCCGGCATCGACGACGTGCTGAAGGCCCACGGGCTGCAGGCGATCGTCGCGCCGACGAGCGGGCCGGCGTGGCTCACCGATCACGTGAACGGCGATTCGTATTCGGGCTCGAGTTCCACGCCGGCGGCCGTGGCGGGGTATCCGCACGTCACCGTGCCCATGGGGCAGGTGCACGGGTTGCCGGTCGGGCTCTCGTTCGTCGGCGCGGCGTGGTCGGAGGGCGTGCTGCTGCGCCTCGCGTATGCGTACGAGCAGGGGACGCGGCACCGGCGCGCGCCGACGTTCGCGCGGACCGTGGCCTTGCCGGATGCGCCCTAGCGGACCGCCCGTCGCCCGCCCGGCCATGACCTGGGATTTCCCGGACCCGTTCACGCTGCCGCTCGTGCCGCAGGCGGGCGACATCGACGCGCTCGACCACACCAACAACGGCGCCTATGTCCGCTGGTGCGAGAAGATCGGCTGGGCGCATTCCGAGCGGCTGGGGCTCGCGGTGGCCGACTACCGGCGCCTGGACCGCGCGATGGCGATCCGTCGCGGCGAGTACGACTACCTGCTGCCCTCGCAGGAAGGCGAGCCGCTCACGCTTGGCACCTGGCTCTTCGACGGCGACGGCAGGCTCACGCTCGAGCGCCGGTTCCAGCTCGTGCGCGACCGGGACGGGGCCACCATCCTGCGCGCGCGCTGGGAGCTCGTGTGCATCGAGATCAGCAGCGGGCGCCCGCGGCGCCTGCCGGACGAGTTCGTGCGCGCCTACAGGCGCTAACGGCCTAGGCCGCGGAGAGCGCCAGCGAGATGGCGGGCGGCTTCTCGAGCGCCTTCTTGACCGGGCAGTGGTTCGCGTTTCGCAGCAGTCCGTCCCGGTGCTCCGGCGGAAAGCCGGCCGGCACGCGCAGCGTCATGCGGATGTCCGTGAGCGCGTGCCGGTCGTCGAAGACGGGCTCGAGCTCCACGCGGATGCCTTCGTGGGGCAGGTTCCACTTGCGGCAGTAGCGCTGCGCGAAGTAGCCCGTGCAGCTCGCCACGCCCGCCAGGAAGAGGTCGAAGGGCGAGGGCGCCGCGTCGGCGCCGGCCGGGGCGGGTTGGTCCGTGGCGACGACGAATTTCCCCTCGATGTCCGACTCGATGCGCGCGCCGTCGAGGACGATGGAAGTGATCACGGGGCAGTCTCCTTGCGCAGGGGGTTGAATACTCTGGGGGGTATAGTATCATGATCCCCGGACCCTTCGCCACGACAGAGCCCGCCATGCTTCCGGAACCCGAGACCTCGCCCCTTCGCCACCTCCTGGCCGGCTGGTTCGCGATCGTGATGGGGCTCGCGGGCTTCGCGCTCGC
>JBGAOO010000219.1:0-5868 GCA_044221765.1 Usitatibacteraceae bacterium
CGGATCACGCCCTGGGCGACGAGGTTGCGCGCGCTGTCGTAGTAGATCGTGATCGTCTCGGCCGGGTAGGGCGAGGCGCGCTCGAATTCCGTCCAGCGCGTGCGGTTCTCCTCGAGGCGGCCGTGTCCGGTGCCGAGCGGGGAATCGGCGCGCTGCTGCTTCGCGAGGGAATCGCGCGCACCATCGCGTTCGGCCGCGGGCGCGGCGGGAGCGGCGGACGTGGCCGGCGCAGGCGCGCCCGCGCCGGCCCGCGAGTCGAGCGTGCCGTTGGCGGATTCGCGCTTCGCGAACGGAACCGGGCGCACGGGCTCGTAGCTCGCCGGCGGCTCGGCCGGCTTGCGCCTGAAGAGCGCGACGCCGATCACGCCCACGTCGTCGGGACGGCCGGTGCGCGCGGCGTAGGAGTCGGGCAGCGTCGTGAAGTAGAACGCGGCGGTGTTCTCCAGGCTCTTGCGCCAGCCCGAGACGTCCATCGAGGCGTACGAGCCGAGCACGTAGCCGCTTTGCGTCGTGCGCGCGGACTGGCCCGTGATCACGTTCACGCCGTCCACGCTCACCACGGCGAGCAGGTCCTCCCCGGCCACGTTGCGCACGCGCACCTGGTACTCGTTGCCGGGCTTGCCGGCGATGTAGGCACGCCCGTCCTTCCAGTAGACCGGCAGCTCGCGGCCTTCCGTGCGGTCGATCACGCTCACGCGGGCGAGGCTGCCCACGCCGGCGGCGCAGGCGGGCAGGGTCAGGCAGGCGGCCACGGCGGCGGCCAGCAGGCTCAGGCGGTTCATGTCGGGTCCTTTCTCTTCCGGCCGCCGGGAGGGCGGGTTCAAGCCATGGAACGGGCGGCGCCGGGAAAGGGGTTTTTCCCGGCCGGACGGCTCAAGTTTCCGCCGGGCCCGCCGAAAGGGTTCATAGACGCGGCATTGCGCCCGCAGTGTCGACTTTCCGGATCCGCCCTTGGACCAAGCCCCTTTCGCCATCCCCGATGCGAGCCGCCCGCCGGCGGTCCAGCCGCATGCCGTCACCGACGCGCAGGCGAGCCGGATCGTCGCGGAGATCGGCATCCCGCCCTGCCCGGCGATCCTCACGGAGATGCTGCGCGAGGCGCGCGAGGACGAGCCGGATTTCCACGCGATCGGCCGGCTCCTCACCCGCGACCTCGGGCTCTCGGCGATCATGCTGAAGACGGTGAACTCGCCCTTCTACGGCCTGCGCAGCAAGGCGACCTCCGTGCAGCAGGCGCTCGTCTACCTGGGCATCCGGCAGGTCGTGCAGCTCGTGACGGGCCTGCTGCTGCACCAGGTCTTCCCGGTGACGCGAGGCGAGGTGATGGGGCTGCTGTGGGAGAGCTCCGCGCGCATGGCCGCGAGCGTCTCCTGGCTCGCGACGGAGCTGGGCTTCGCCGACCGGGACGAGGCCTACACGTTCGGCCTGTTCCGCGACTGCGGCCTGCTGCTCATGGCGCGCAAGTACCCCGACTACGGCGCCCTGGTCTACGCGCACGGCCTGCCGCACCCGCGCACGATGGTCGACGACGAGGGCGCGAAGTACGTGACCGACCACGCGCAGGTGGGCTACCACATGGCGCGCAGCTGGTACCTGCCCGACGACCTGTGCCTCGCCGTGCGCCACCACCACGACGCGGCGCTCTTCGCCGGCGAGGGCCGGGCGCTCGAGGGCAAGGCGCGCGAGCTGGTCGCGGTGTCGATGCTCGCGGACCGCTTCTCGATGGAGGCCACGCAGGGCGGGCACCGCCAGGCCCTGCCCGGCGAGGACGAGGCCGTGCTCGAGTGCCTGGGCGTGGACGCGGGCGACCTGGCCGACCTGGCCGAGGGCGCGCGCCAGGCGCAGGACGAAGAGTCGGCGGACTGACGGACATGGACACCGCCGCGGCCACGGTCTATCCCACCGCCTTCCAGCGCGACGTCTGGGGGCACCGGCAGACGGCCGACCGCCTGCTCGCCGCCCTGCGCGGGGACGAGTTCGTGCTCTTCTCGCAGCCCATCGTGGCGGCGAACCCCGAATCGCTCGTGCCGAGCCACCAGGAGATCCTGGTGCGCTTCCTCGAGGAGGAGGAGAAGCTGCTGCCGCCGGGGAGCTTCTTCCCGGTGCTGGAGGAATTCCGGCTCATGACCTACCTCGACCGGTGGGTCATCAACCGGACGATCCGCTGGCTGCGGCGCCAGTCCAGCCCCGGCGCCGGCTCGCGCAGCGCGATCAACCTGGCGCCGGACACGCTTCTGGACCGGGCCTTCCCCGCCTTCGTGCGGAAGCAGGTGGAGACCGGCGGCGTGAGCGGCACCTGCCTGTCCTTCGAGATCCCGTGGACCGACGCGATCGCGCACCGCGAGCGACTGAAGGACCTGGTGTCGCAGCTCAGGCCCGCGGGCTTCGCCTTCTCGCTCGCGAACTACGCGGGCGAGGCGGGCCTCGCCGAAACGATGGCCGACATCGGGCCCGACTTCCTGAAGATCAGCGGCGACCTCATCCAGCGCATGAACCGGGACCCGATGGACGCGGCGATGGTCGAGGGCATCAGCTCGCGCTGCCGCGACCAGGGCATCGTCACCATCGCCGAGCATGTCGAGACCGAGGAGACGCGCACGACCGCGGCCGCGGCCGGCATCGACTTCGTGCAGGGCTTCCTGGTCGGCAAGCCCGGACAGCTGCGCTGACCGCACCGGGCCGGGCATGAAAAAGGGCGCCGCGAGGCGCCCTTTCCGCTGCAGGCTGCGCGGAAGGCGCGGCTAGCGCTCCTCCACCTTCGCCTTGCTGCGCAGGTCCATCACGAGCTTCTGGATCTGCTGCTGCTGCGCGCGCTGGCGGAACTGCTCCTTGAGCTCCTCGAACGCGGGCACCTTGAGCGGGCGCACGTCGTCCAGGCGGATCACGTGGAAGCCGAAGTCGGTCTTCACGGGCGCGGTGGTCGTCTGGCCCTTCTTGAGCGCGATGACGGCATCGGCGAAGGGCTTCACGTAGCGGGCGGTGGGACCCCAGTCGAGTTCGCCGCCGTTGTCCTTGGAGCCGGGGTCCTTGGACTTGTCCTTGGCGAGCTTGGCGAAATCGCCGCCCTTGCCCAGGTCGGCGATGATCGACTTGGCGTCGTCTTCCTTGTCGACCAGGATGTGGCGGATCTTGTACTCGTTCTCGCCCATCGACTTCTTGAACTCCTCGTACTGCTTCTGGAGGTCGGCGTCGGTGATCGGGTTCGCCTTCACCTCGCTCTCGAAGAGCGCGCGCACGAGCACGGCCTGGCGCGCCATGTCCATCTGGGCGGCCACCTCGGCATTCTTGTCCAGGCCGCGCTTCTGCGCCGCCTGCACGAGCACCTCGCGGTTGATCAGCTCCTCCTTCACGGCCTGCTGGCGCTCGGGCGTGTTGGGCTGGCCGCTCGCGGTGAGCTCCTTGTTCATCGTGTCGATGCGCGACTGCGGGATGGTGACGCCGTTCACGACGAGCTTGCCGCCGGCGCTTTTCTCCGCCGCAGCCTTCTTGGCGGGCTTGTCGGCCTTGTCCTGGGCGCTGGCGCCGAAGGCGAGCATGCCCGCGACGAGCGCGACGGCGAGGTTCTTCAGGTTGGGATGCATGGAGGGTCCTTTAGGGTTGGGTCAGAACTGCTCGGGCGCGAACGCCTCGATTCTCAGGGCATGGATTTCGCGTTTCATGAGGTCGCCCAGGGCCTCATAAACCATTCGATGCCTCGCCAGCGGCGCCTGGCCGCGGAAGGCTTCCGAAACGATGGTGAGCTGCCAGTGGCCGCCGGTGGCGCCGTGGCCCACGTGCTGGTGGTCCTCGTCGACGAGCTCCACCGCGACCGGCGCCAGGACGGCCAGGCGCTCGCGGATGACGGCTTCCATGCTCACGGAAGCGCCTTCTTGAAGGGCTTCACGGCGACCTTCGCGTAGACGCCCGCGGCCACGTACGGGTCCTCGCTCGCCCAGGCGAGCGCGAGCTCGCGCGAGCCGAACTCCGCGACGATGAGCGAGCCGGAGAAGCCGGCGGGGCCGGGATCCTCGGCGTCGATGAGCGGGTGCGGGCCGGCGAGCACCAGGCGGCCCTGCGCGAGCAGCTCCTTCAGCCGCGCGACATGGGCCGGGCGCGCCGCGAGGCGCTTGTCGAGGGTGCCGGGAAAGTCCTCGGCGAGGATGGCGTAGAGCATGGGGGGATCAGGGCTTTGGCAGGTCGGGTGCGGCGCCGGGCTCGGGCGCGGGCGCGGGCGGCTCGTCCGGGATGTAGCGCGCGATCCAGAAGGCCTGCGCGACCACGAAGGCGAGCATGAGGCCCATCCCGCCGAAGAGCTTGAAGTTCACCCAGGTGTCGGTGTCGAAGTTGAAGGCCACCCAGAGGTTGAGGGTGCCCTTGAAGAGGAAGAAGACGCCCCAGGCCGCGCACAGCTTCGTCCACGCCGGCTCGGGCATCGTGATGCCTTCGGACATCACGGCCTTCACGAGGTTCGTGCGAAAGAGCAGGCCGCCCAGGAAGACCAGGCCGGCGAGCCAGTAGAGGACCGTCGGCTTCCACTTGATGAAGGTCTCGTCGCGCAGCAGGAGCGTGGCCCCGCCGAACAGGACGATGATGACGAGGCTCGCCCACTGCATGTTCGACACCTTCCGGCCCTTGAGCATCACCCAGCCCACCTGCGCGATGGTCGCCGCGATGGCCGCCGCCGTGGCGACGTAGATGCCGAAGAACTTGAAGGCAACGAAGAAGAGGATGACCGGGAAAAGGTCGAAAAGCAGCTTCAAGGGCGCCAAAAGCCTCGCAAAATCAATCCGCTATTTTCGCCCATTCAATGGGCGGCTGTCCATTTGAGGTGCCGGGCCTCGATCCGTTCCCTTGCCGCGGGGGCGACGCCCGGGGCCAGGGCGAGGGCGAGCGCCTCGGCATAGAAGCCGGCCCGGTCGTCGGGCAGGGCGGCATCGAGCGCATCGAAGGCGGCGTCGATCAGGGCCGGGTCCTCCGTGCGGATCGCGACGATGGCGAAGTTCGCATGCAGGATGCGCCAGGGGCGCTCCGGGTTGGAGCGCTCGAGGTCGGCGGCCAGGCGCGGGGCCACATGGGCGATCACGCCCTGCGTGAGGCCGTAGACGGCCGCCAGTTCCTGCCGCGAGCGCGCGGCATTGGCGCGCCGGGCCAGGGCGTTCACCAGCGGTTCCACGACCGGAAGGGGCACCTCGTGGCGCAGGGCCCAGACGCCCACGCCGAGGGCGAAATCGGCGGCATCGTCGCCGAGCGCTTGGTCACGGGCGCGGGTCGCCTCGGCCTCGACATGGGCCAGGTCGGCGAGGATGGCGGCGGCGAGTTCCTCGGTGCCTTCGAGCATGATGGGGGCGAATTCCCCGTGCTGGCCCTCGAGGGCCGCGAGCGTGTCGAGGCCGCGGCGCAGGCGGTCCAGGCGCAGGGCGAGGCCGGGCGCGCGGGCGAGCGCTCGCTCGCGGAATGCCGGCAGGCGCGCGAGCAGGCCGTCGAGGGCGGCACGCCCTTCGCCGCCAAAACGGACGGGTTTGATGTCCAAGGGGGAAGCCAGGCGGGGAAACCCCGAATTCTGCTATAATTTCAATTGGTTCCTCAAATTTCCTGCCGTTTGGACAACTTCGACCTGCACAACCATTCGACGGCGTCGGATGGGCTGCTCACCCCGACCCAGTTGATGGCGCTGGGCGCGCGCCTCGGGGTCGATGCGATGTCGCTCACGGACCACGACACGATCGATGGCCAGGCCGAGGCCCGGGAAGCGGCGCAGCGCCTGGGCATCCGCTACATCACGGGCGTCGAGATCTCGGTCAGCTGGGGCGAAACCACGGTGCACGTGGTGGGCCTGGGCATCGACATCGCGAACCCGGCCCTTCGCGAAGGGCTGGCCAGCGTCAGGGG
>JBGAOO010000220.1:0-5815 GCA_044221765.1 Usitatibacteraceae bacterium
GCGTGCGCTGCGCGTCGTCGAGCGCCGCCTGGCCGATGAAGCCCCGCGCGAAAAGCTCGCGCGAGCGCAAGAGGCTGCGCTCGGCATTGGCGAGGTTCGTCTCGGCCTGCCGCACCGCCTCCTCCGCCACGGGCAGCGCGGTCTCGCGCAGCTGCTTGAGCCTCGCCTCGGCCTGCACGACGGCGGTGCGCGCCTGTTCGAGCGCCGCCTTCGCCTCGCTGTCGTCCAGTGCGATCAGCAGCTGACCCTTGCGGACCGACTGCCCCTCGTTCACGGGAATGGCGGCGACCGTGCCGGTGACGGGGCTGCCGATGTCCACGCGCCGCGGGGATTCGACGCGGCCGCTCGCGACGACGGTCTGCACGATGTCGCGGCGCTCGACGGCGTAGACCGCGGTCGCGGGACCTTCCAGCTGTCGCCAGGCAAGGTAGCCGAAGGCGGCGAGTGCGAGGACCGCGACGGACAGCACGCGCAGGGAAGGACGCTTGCCGGGGGATGGCGATGTTCCCGGGCCCGCGGGACCGGAGACGGACATGGGAGGGAACCTCCTGCCTCCATGCTAGGCGGGTGCCGCCGGGCGCCGTTGACCCCCGTCAAGGATTGCCTGCCGCTCCCGCGAGGGCCATGCGGCAGGCCAGCTCGAACGCGTTGCGCATCGCGCCGTCATTCGCGAGTCCGCGGCCGGCGATGTCGTAGGCCGTGCCGTGCGCCGGCGTGCAGATGGGCACGGGCAGGCCGCCCTGCACCGTGACGCCGCGCTCGAAGCCCATCAGCTTCATCGCGATCTGCCCCTGGTCGTGGTACATGGTGACCACGCCATCGTAGCCGCCGTCCTGGCGCGTCGCCCGCACGAACACGGTATCGGCGGGAAAGGGCCCGTCGGCCGGGAAACCCTTCCGGCGCGCCATTTCCACGCCCGGGCCGATCACCTCGATCTCCTCGCGCCCGAACGCGCCGTTGTCGCCGTTGTGCGGGTTGAGGCCGCACACGGCGATGCGCGGCGTGGCGAACCCCGCCCGCACGAGGCTGCCGTGGATCAGCTCGATCGCCTCGGCCACCTTCTGCGCGGTGATGAGCGAACTCACGGCGGAAAGGGGAACATGGGAGGTCACGCGCGAGGTCCACAGGCCCTCGAGCACGTTCAGCTCCACGCAAGTGCCCCTGAAGCCGAGCACCTCGGCGAACCAGTGCAGCTCGTCGGGATGGTCCATGCCGCCCGCGCGCAGGGCGCCCTTGTTGAGCGGGGCGAAGCACAGCGCCTGCGCGCTGCCCGACCGGCACAGCGAGAGGCAAAGGGACAGGCCCTCGAGCATGTAGCGCCCGCTCCGCGCCGAAACGACGCCCCGCTCGAACCCGGTTTGGTCCACGAGCGGGGAGATCGCAAGCACCGGTCGCTCGAGGTCGCGGCCACCCGTGACCCCGGTACCCACCTCGTAGTCGAAGCGCGACCCGGCCACGCGCATGCCCTCCTCGACCACCTCCCGGCTGCCCGCCAGGAGCACGTTGGCGCGCCTCGCCACGCTGCCGTCGGCCAGCAGTCTCGCGACGAGTTCCGGCCCGATGCCCGCGGGGTCTCCCGTGAAGAGCGCGATGGTGGGCTTGCCGGCGCTCATTGCCTGTCGATTCCCGCATCCTTCACGAGCTTGCCGAAGCGCTCGAAGTCGGCCTTGTTCATGGCAGCGAACTGCTCCGTGGTGAGCGCCCCGGGCTCGCCGCCCAGGCCCTCGATGCGCTTCCTCACCTCGGGCAGCGCGAGGATCCTCGCCATTTCCGCCGAGAGCCGGCCGAGGATTTCCTTCGGCGTCCCGCCGGTGGCGAACAGGCCGTACCAGGTGGTCATCTCCACGCCCGGCAGGCCCGCTTCCGCGAGCGTGGGCACCTCCGGCAGCTCGCCCGTGCGCCGGGGCGTCATCACGGCGAGCGCCCTCACCTTGCCGCCCTTGATGAACGACATGGCCGAGGACGTCGTGTCGAAATCGAGCTGGAGCTGGCCGCCGGCGAGATCCGCGAGCACCGGGGCGGAGCCCTTGTAGGGGATGTGCTCGATCTTCGTGCCCGTGGCCAGGGCGAAGGCCGCGCAGGCCAGGTGCTGCGTGGAGCCGATGCCCGAGGAGCCGCAGGAATAGCCAGTCGGGCTCGCCTTGATCTCGGCGATGAGCTCCTTCACGGTGTTCGCCTTCACGGCCGGGCCGACGACGATCACGTTGGGCATCACCGCCACGAGCGTGACGGGCGCGAGATCGCGGATCGGGTCGAATCCGAGCTTCATGATGTGCGGGGCGATGGCCTGCGCGGTGTTCGTCGCGAGCAGCAGCGTGTAGCCGTCGGCCGGGGCCTTGGCCGTCACGTCGGCCGCGATCGTGTTGCCCGCGCCCGGCCGGTTCTCCACGACGAAGGGCTGGCCGAAGGTCGCCTGCAGCTTCTCGCCCAGCATGCGCGCGAGGATGTCGGTGCCGCCGCCGGGCGAGGCGCCCACGAGGATCTTCACGGGCTTCGCGGGCCATGCCGCGGGTTGCGCGAGCGCGAGGCCGCCGGCGCACGCAAGGGCCGCGAGCAATGCGCGGCCGACGATCGTTCTCTTCATGGGTTCCTCCTCCGGTTGGCCTGCCGGGGGATTATAGCCGCCGCCTTTCAGCCGCCCGCTTTCGCCAGGTGGTCGGCCAGCCGCGCCAGCGTGTTCAGGCCGCGAAAGGTGCAGGGCACGCCCAGCGCCTTCTCGAGCGCGGCGCTGGAAAACCTGGATTCGCTCTGGCGCACGCGGCTGAGCCACCAGACCTCGCGGCCGACAGGGCGCAGGTCGTCGACGTCGGAGGCGAGGGACGCCAAGCGCTCGCGCGCGGGGGTGGCCAGGGGTTGCGCGAGAAAGCCAACGCAATGCGCGCCGCCCACGAACACCTCGCGCGGGGCGAAGGGCGAGGCCTTCGCGAGCGCCGCCACCTCCCCGGCCGTGCGCACGAACGTCGCGACCTCGAAGCCCAGCGCCTTCGCCAAGTGCGCCTCGATCCTCGCGGCGAGCCGCCCGTCCGGGGCCGCGCGCGCCTCGAAGATCACGTTGCCGCTCGCGATGAAAGTCTCGACGCGGGTGAAGCCGAGCGCCGCGAAATGCGCGCGCAGCGCTTGCATCCGGACGGTGCGGCCGCCGACGTTGATCGCGCGAAGGAACGCGACGTACCGGGCCATCGCGACGCGCGCGGCGATCGCGCGGTCAGTCCAGGCAGGGCAGCGCGTGCAGGGACGAGCGCAGCCGCTCGCGAAGGGCCGCCTCGGCGTCCTCGTCCGTGGCCGGGCCCGCCTCGAGGATCGCGCGGATCGCCTCGGGCGAGGGCGCGCCTTCGGCGCCCGCCCCCTGCGCCATCGCGCGCAGCACCTCGTGCGCCCTTCCCCGCTGCTCGAGCAGCTTGGGCAGCTGCGCATCGCAGCGCGCGATCGGCGAGGGATACTCGCGCACTTCCTGGTCCATGCGGCGGGCGGTCCCGGCGAGCCAGGCGGCGAGCGCGGCCCAGGCGACCTGGCGCGCCTCGTCCACGTGGGTGCGGGCGAATTCGATGGTCTCGCTCATGGCTTTCCCTTTCTCCTGCCGTGCTGGTCCACGAGATTCTGCGCCAATTTCGCGACCGTGTCGGCCAGGGCCGGGGGCGCGACGACCTTGAAGTCGAAGGGCAGGCGCATGAGCTCGCGCGCATACCATTCGAGGTCGTCCGCCGAGCCCGCCAGGTGCACGCCGCCCTCGCAGGCCTCGGGCACGCCCAGGGTGTGGAAGAGCTCGCGCTTCGCATTGGCGAGGTCGGTGAGCAGCAGCACCTCGACCGGCACCGCGCGCGGCAGCGTGGCCAGCGCGCGCGTGAGGTAGGCGGAAGCATCGAAGCCGTCGGGACGCTCGAAAGGCCGGTCCGTGACCTCGCCGTGCGCGACGCGGTCCAGCCGCAGCGTGCGAAGGCCCGAGCGCAGGTGGCAATGCCCCACCACGTACCAGCGACCGGCGCGGTAGACGAGGCCGTAGACGTCAAAGTCGCGCGAGGTGAGCGCGCCCTCGGCGGCCCGGTAGCGCAGCGACGACGTGCGCCGGGACTGCGCCGACTCGCTCAGCACGCGCAGCAGCTTCGCATCGGCGTTGGCGCGCGAGTCGCCCGTCTGCAGGGCCACGCTCTCGCGCAGGGCGGCGATGGTCTTCCTCGGCGCGCCCGGCAGCACGCGGTCGAGCTTCGCCTGCACGCTCTCGATGGCGGGCGCGGCGTCGGCGAGGCCCAGCCCGCGCGCCGCGATGAGGCCCAGCGAGAGCGCCTGCGCCTCCTCGTCGGTGAACATCATCGGCGGCAGCTTGAAGCCCGGCACCAGGCGGTAGCCGCCGTAGCGCCCCTGCTCCGTGGTGATGGGGATGCCCATGTCCTCGAGCGTGGCGATGTAGCGCCTCAGCGTGCGCCGGTCGACTTCCACGCGCGCGGCCAGTTCCGCGCCGCCGATCTGGGCCTGGGACTGCAGGATCTCGAGCACGGCGAGGATGCGGGTGGTGGGCTGGGGCATACCGGCACCTTATTCAGGAACTAGGGCGGATTGTGTCCTAGTTGGAACGTACCGTGCACGGCATGAACACACGCCACCGCTCCCGCCTCGCCCCGATCGCCCTCCTGCTGTCTGCCCTGCTTGCCGGGGGCTGCCAGAAATACGCCGCCGCCGAGGTCCGGCGCGGCACCGACGGGCCGCCCGTGCGGCTGGCCGCGTTCGTCGACACCAACTACGCCCTCAAGGAAAGGCAGCCCATGAGCACCGCTCGCGACTTCGATTTCCTGGTCGGTACCTGGGAGGTCGCCAACCGCCGCCTCAAGGTCCGCCACGCGGGCAGCGGCGACTGGGACGAGTTTCCCGGCCGGCTCACCATGCGGCCGATGCTCGGCGGCCAGGCCAACGTGGACGAGGTCGCCTTTCCCACCAAGGGCTGGTCGGGCCTCACGCTGCGGCTGTTCAATCCCGCCACGAAGCAGTGGAGCATCTACTGGGTGAACAGCCGCGAGGTGGTGATGACCACGCCCGTGGTGGGCTCCTTCCGCGACGGCATCGGCGAGTTCTACGGCGACGACACCGACGAGGGACGCGCGATCCGCGTGCGCTACCGCTGGTCCGGCATCACCGCCACGAGCGCCCGCTGGGAGCAGGCGTTCTCCACCGACGGCGGCCGCACCTGGGAGACGAACTGGACCGCGCAGTTCCGGCGCGTGCGCTAGGGCGGGCTACAGGTCCTTCGGGACGTTGGGCGGCGGGCGGAAGCGCTTCGCCATCTCGTCGCGCTGCTGCTCCGTGATGCCCGGGGGCAGCTTCTGGGGCCGGGGCGTGGTCATCGCCTCCAGCGGGTCCACCTTCTCGGGCACGGGCTCGGCCGTCACCGGCGGCGGGATCGCCGGCGCGGCCGCCTCGGGCGCCTTCTCGATCACGAGGTTGGGCGAGACGGCGACGAAGCGCCCGGGGATGTTCGTCGTTTCCAGGGCCGAGATGCCGATCACGCGGCCGAGCACATCCAGGAGCGGCGCGCCCGCGCTGCCGGGCTTCGCCGGCGGCACCGTCTCGATCGCCTTGCCGCGCGCGTCGGCATAGACGCGCTTCACGCTCGTCTCCACGAGCACCGCCTCGCCGCCGGCCGAGAGCGAGGCGGCATAGGCCTTGTCGCCCGCGCGCGGGCCGCTCGAGGCGATGGGCACGGGCCAGCTGCCGCCGCCTTCCACCGCGATCTTGCACAGCCCCGAGGCCTCGTCGACGGCGGAGTGGCGCGCGGGCGCCTCGCGCTTGCCGATGGTGACCACCAGCTGCGTGCCGGGGGGCACGA
>JBGAOO010000221.1:0-5794 GCA_044221765.1 Usitatibacteraceae bacterium
ATGATTTAAAAATTATTTTCTCACAATCTGCCTTGGTAAGTGCCATAGGTTTTTCAAGCACCACGTGTTTTTTAAAATCAAGTGCCAGCAAAGCATTGGAGGCATGAAGACCACCAGGTGGCCGCGCACGGCCGCGTGGATCTCGACGAGGCGCGCGCGCAGCGGCACGTCCGCGTCCAGACTCGCCAGGGCATCCGTGTGCATCGCCTCCGCCATGGATCCGATCGCCTCGTGGGGTGACGCGGCCAGTATAGACGCAAGGGGCGCGAGGCTCGACGCGCGGGCGCCGCGGGTGGCAAGATCGGGCCACCGGCGCGGCCCCCGCCGCGCCGCCTGCCCCGGAACGCCCATGAGCCTCGCGCCCCCGCCCGAACGCATCCCCACCACCGTCTTCACCCGGCTGCCCGACGCCCTGCGCAAGCCCGTGCCCACCCGCTGGGCCGAGGCCAACAAGGCCGGCGAGATCGTCGACTGCTTCCTCGAGGGGCCCTGCTTCGACGCCGCGGGCAACCTCTACTGCACGGACATCCCGCACGGGCGCCTGTTCCGAATCAGCCCGCAAGGCGAGTGGCACGTGGTGGCCGAGTACGACGGCGAGCCCAACGGGCTCAAGGTGCGCCCCGACGGCACGCTGCTCGTCACCGACTACCGGCGCGGCCTGCTCGCCTTCGATCCCGGCGCCTCGCGCCCGCGCGAGGTGCTCGCCCGGCGCCACAGCGAGAGCTTCCGCGGGCTGAACGACCTGTGCATCGCCGCGAACGGGGACATCTACTTCACCGACCAGGGCCAGACCGGCCTGCACGACCCGACCGGGCGTGTGTACCGCCTGCGCCCCGGCGGGGGCCTGGACCTGCTGCTCGCGAACGTGCCCAGCCCCAACGGCGTGGTGCTCGACCCGGCCGGCAAGGTGCTCTTCGTCGCGGCCACGCGCGGCAACGAGGTCTGGCGCGTGCCGCTGCAGGCCGACGGCGGCGTCTCGAAGGTCGGGCGCTTCGTCTCGCTCTACGGCACGAGCGGCCCCGATGGCCTCGCGATGACCGAGGGCGGCGACCTGTGCGTGGCCCACGCCTCCCTCGGCGCGGTGTTCGTCTTCGCCGCCACGGGCGAGCCGCGCTGGCGCGTGGATTCCTGCGCCGGCCGCACGGTGACCAACCTCGCCTTCGGCGGCGAGGGCCGGCGCACGCTCTACCTCACGGAATCGTCCACCGGCTCGATCCTCGTGGCGACCCTGCCCGTGGCCGGCTGCGCCTTGCCCTGAGGCGCCCGCGCGGGTTCAAGAAACCGGCTTTCCGGCCGTAGAAACCGGATACCGTCAGCCCCCATCCGGGGGGACTGCGGCCCGAACTCGCCCGGAGATCCGCCATGCCGCGCCGCCTCGCCTCGCTTCTCGCCTTCGTCCTCGCCCTCGCCGGCCCGGCCTTCGCCGACCCGCGCGTGCCGGGCGAGGGGTACCGTTTCTCGCCCGTGAACCAGTACGGCATCCACCTCACGGCCGCCTACTGGAACCCGATCATCGCCTACGTCTCCGAGAGAAGCGGCGTGAAGCTCACGCTGCGCATCGGGCGCACCTCGGCCGACACCACGGCCTACGTGCTCGCCCAGGAGGTCGAGTTCGTCTTCTCCAACCACCTGTTCAGCCCGGAGCGCGAGCAGCTCGGCTGGAAGGTCTTCGGCCGGCGCCAGACCCCGGCCGTGCGCGGGCAGCTCGCGGTGCTGCCCGACTCGCCCATCACGGACCTCGCGCAGCTCTCCGGCAAGGAGGTCGCCTTCGCCGGGCCCGAGGCCTTCATCATCTACAAGGTGCCCTACGCGCACCTGATGGAGAAGAAGATCGACGCGCGGGTGGTGTTCGCCGGCAACCAGGACGCCGCGCTCGCGCAGCTGGCGAGCGGCAAGGTGGCCGCGGTCGGCGGCAACTCGCAGCTGCTCGAGGGCTACCAGAAGCGCGAGGGACGCAAGCTGCGCATCCTGTGGAGCTCCGAGCCGTTCAACGACCTGGCGCTCATGGCCTCGGGCAAGGTGCCCGAGAAGGACGTGAAGGCCGTCGCCGCGGCGTTCTTCGGCATGCACAAGGACCCGGTCGGCCGCGAGGTGCTCGAGAAGGCCTCGGCCGTGGTCGGCCTCACGCCCGAGGCGATCTACATCCCGTCCTCCGGCGCCGACTACGCGGCCTACCGGCGCTTCTACCTGACGGCGCCGCCGGCGCTTCGCTAGGCGGGCGCCCCGAGCCGGCCGAGCCGTGATCCCCCTGCGCGCCCTGCTGCCCCAGTCGCTCGTCGCGCGCGTCTTCGCGCTCTACACGGCGACGCTGCTGCTGTTCGTCGGCGGCGGCCTGGGCGTGTTCTTCGCGCAGCAGTTCGAGAGCGAGATCGACGACGCCAGCGTCTCGGCGTCCATGCTCGTGGAGGTGATGGCGCAGACCGTCTCCGACAGCGCGGTCATCGGCGACTACGACACGATCAAGCGCACGCTGCAGATGTCGATCGCGCGCTCGTCGTTCGCCGAGGCCTCCTTCATCGACCTGCGCGGCGGCGTCGTGCGCGCGAAGGCCGACGCGCGCGAGGATGCCGGCGTGCCGCGCTGGCTCGCGGCTCGCGTGGAGGCGCGGCTGCCGGAGATGAACCGCACCATCTCGGTGGGCGGGCGCGACTACGGCGTGCTGCGGCTGCAGTTCGCCACGGACGTCATCGCCGGCAACTTCTGGCGCGTGGCGCGCATGGCCCTCGCGCTGGGCGCGGCGAGCCTGCTGGGCGGCCTCATCGTCATCTGGGTGCCGCTGCGCCGCTGGCTGGGCAACCTCGACCGCCTGCGCGCCTTCGAGCAGGAGGTGCAGGCGGGCACGCTCGACCCGCGCAAGTTCCTGCAGGAGGACGCGCCCCTGGAGATCCGGCGCACCTTCGAGCTGCTCGGGCGCACCGCCTCGAGCCTGCAGTCCGAGCGCGAGCAGGCGAGCGTCACGCTCGCGGCCATCGGCGAGGGCGTGCTGTCCACGGACGCGGCCGGCACCGTGGTCTACGCGAACCTCGCCGCGAGCGAGGCGCTCGAGCTGCCCCAGGCCGACCTGGTCGGGCGCGACGTGCGCACGCTGCTGCCGGGGGGCTTCGGCGCGGACAACGCGCTGCAGTCCTGGCGTTCGCGGCGCACGCGCATCTCCGCGGCCGGGGGCCGGCGGCGCGTGGTCGACACCACGCTCTCGTCCATCGCCGGCCACGACCGCGAGGTGGTGGGCTACGTGCTCGCCGTGCGCGACGTGACGGAATCGCACCAGCTCGAGGAGCGCCTGCGCGAGGAGCTCGCCGCGCGCCAGGGCGCGCTCGTGTCGCTGCGCGGGCTGCTCGAGGGGCTGCTGCCCGGCGACCGCCGCGCGGCCTACGCGGGGTCCGACGACATCGGGGTGGTCTCCGCGCTGGTGGCCGAGCTCGTGGGCGAGCGCGAGGCGGGGCGCCGCGCGCTCGCGAACCAGAAGTTCGCCCTGGACCAGCACGCCATCGTCTCGGTGACCGACCGGGACGGCAAGCTGATCTACGCCAACGACCGTTTCTGCGAGGTGCTCGGCTATCCGCGCGAGGAGGTCCTGGGCAAGCGGCACTCGGCCGTGAAGTCCGGCATCCACGGCGCGGAGATCTACCGCGACCTGTGGCGGACGATCGCCGGCGGGCAGGTGTGGCAGGGCGAGCTGTGCAACCGCACCCGCGACGGCCGGCTGCGCTGGTTCAGCTCGACCATCGTGCCGCTGGCCGGGCCCGACGGGCGGCCGGAGGAGTACATCGGCATCTCGGCCGACATCTCCGCGCTCAAGGAGGCGCAGGCCGCCCTGAGCCGCGCGAAGGACGCCGCCGAGGCCGCCAACCGCGCCAAGAGCGACTTCCTGGCCAACATGAGCCACGAGATCCGCACGCCCATGAACGGCATCATCGGCATGGCGAGCCTCGCGCTCGACACCCCGCTCGACGACGAGCAGCGCGAGTACGTGGGCATCGTCAAGTCCTCCGCCGAGGCGCTGCTCACGATCATCAACGACATCCTGGACTTCTCGAAGGTCGAGGCCGGCAAGCTGGTGGTCGAATCCGTCCCGTTCGACGTGCGCCGCGCGATCGGCGAGGCGATGCGCTCGCTCGAGCTGCCCGCGCGCGAGAAGGGGCTGCTGCTCGTCACGCGCATCGACGAGGACCTGCCGGCCGAGCTCGTGGGCGACTCCGGCCGGCTGCGCCAGGTGCTCGTGAACCTGGTGGGAAACGCGATCAAGTTCACGCAGCACGGCCGCGTCGAGGTCGAGGCGCGCGTGCTCGCCGGCGCCGGCGAGATGGCCACGCTGGAGGTGGCGGTGCGCGACACCGGCATCGGCATCGCGCCGGACAAGCTCGGGCACATCTTCGACGCGTTCACGCAGGAGGACACCTCGATCACGCGCCGCTACGGCGGCACGGGCCTGGGCCTCACCATCTGCAAGCGCCTGGTGGAGCTGATGGGCGGGCGCATCCGCGTGGAGAGCGAGGCCGGCCGCGGCAGCACCTTCACCTTCGCCGTCTCGATGCGCCGCGTGAGCGCCGCGATGCCCGGCGAGGGCGCCGCCCGCGCCTTCCAGGGCCGGCGCGTGCTGGTGGTGGACGACAATGCCGACAACCGGCAGGTGCTCGGGCGCCTCATGGGCGGCTGGGGCCTCGCCGTCGAGGAGGCCGACTCGCCCGACCAGGCGCTCGCGCGCCTGCTGGCCGGCCCGCGCGTGGACTGCCTGGTGCTCGATGCCGACATGCCGGTGACCAGCGGCGTGCAGCTCGCTTCCGCGCTCGCGCAGCCGGCCTACGAGAAGGTGCGCGCGCCCGTGATCCTGCTCGCCCGTCCGGGGCTCGCGCCGCGCGCGCCCGAGGGCGTGCGGCAGGTGCTGGAGACGCCGGTGTCGCCCGCCGACCTGCTCGAGGCCCTGCACGGGGCGATGAAGTCCCCGGCCGCGGGACCCTCGCCCGGGCTGCGCGTGCTCCTGGTCGAGGACAACGTCATCAACGAGAAGGTCGCGGTGGCGCTGCTGGGCAAGCGCGGGTGCCGGGTGAGCGTGGCGCACGACGGGCAGCAGGCGCTGGAGGCCTGCGAGCGCGAGAGCTTCGACGTGGTGCTCATGGACATGCAGATGCCGGTGATGGACGGCCTGGAGGCCTCGCGCCGGCTGCGACGGCGCGAACGCGAGACGGGGCGCGCGCGCCTGCCCGTGCTCGCGATGACCGCCAACGCGATGCAGGAGGACCGCGAGGCGTGCCTGGAGGCGGGCATGGACGATTTCCTCGCCAAGCCGATCCGGCCCGACGAGCTCTTTTCCCACCTGCAGCAGCTCACGCGCGCGGCGCTCGCCGCCTGAGCCGCGCGCGGGCTAGGCGATCGGGGCCGGCCGCTCGCGCGGCGGCGAGGGCGTGGGCTTGATCCCCAGCCGGTCCGCGGCGCGCACGAGCTCCGCCACGGACTTCACGCGCAT
This sequence comes from Usitatibacteraceae bacterium, assembly GCA_044221765.1. GTDB lineage: Bacteria > Pseudomonadota > Gammaproteobacteria > Burkholderiales > Usitatibacteraceae > FEB-7. The sequence continues at coordinate 5,465 of JBGAOO010000221.1, forward strand.
CTTCTCCATGATGCGGCCGCGGTGCACCTTGACCGTCTTCTCGGTGGTGCCGATCTCGGCCGCGATCACCTTGTTGCGCTTGCCGGCGATCACGTGGGTGAGCACCTCCCGCTCGCGCGGGGTGAGGTCGCCGTAGTGCAGGGCGATGTCGCGCTTGGCGAGCTTGTCGCTCGAGGCGGCGCGGGCGCGCTCGATGGCGCGGGCGAGCGCCGTGAGGAGCGTGGCCGCCTCCACGGGCTTCAGCAGGAAATCCACCGCGCCGCGCTTCATGGAGGTCACCGCCCCGGGCACGTCGCCGTGGCCGGTGTGGAAGACCACGGCGATCTCCGG
>JBGAOO010000222.1:0-5727 GCA_044221765.1 Usitatibacteraceae bacterium
CTCTTCTTCGTCGTGGCCGACGTCTCCGGCAAGGGCCTGCCCGCCTCGCTCTTCATGGCCTCGGTGAAGTCGATCCTGAAGAGCGCCGCGCTCACCGTGCAGGGCTCGATGGGCGGGGTGCTCGCGCGGGCCCAGGACGAGATCCACCGCGAGAACCCGGAGTCGCTCTTCGTGACCGCGCTCGCGGCCGTGCTGGACCTGGAGAGCGGGGAGCTGGAGTACGCGAACGCGGGCCACGAGCCGGCCTGGTCGCACCGGCCCCTGGCCGCGCCGGAGCGGCTGGACGCCTCGGGCGGGCCGCCGCTATGCGTGCTCGACGTGTATTCCTATCCCACCACGCGGCGCACCCTCGTGCCCGGGGAGTGGCTGCTCGCCCTGTCGGACGGCGCCACCGAGGCGATGAACCCGGCCAAGGCCTTCTTCGGCGCCGAGCGCCTGCGCACCACGCTGGGCTGGCTGGGCGAGCGCGCGGCCGCGGCGGACATCGTGGCGAAGGTCCGCGACGACGTGCGGCGCTTCTCGGCCGGCGCGGAGCCCGCGGACGACCTCACGCTCTTCGCGCTGCGCTGGAACGGGGCGCGCGGCAGCAGCCGGCACTAGCGGACGCTGATCTCCACCCGGCGGTTGCGCGGCTCGGCCGTGTTGTCGTCGGTGGGCACGAGCAGCTCGCGCTTGCCGCGGCCGGCCGACTGCACCCGCTCGGGCGCGATGCCCAGGGAAACGAGCATCTCGCGCAGGCGCTCGGCGCGGGCGAGCGAGAGCTTGTCGTTGTAGGAGAGCGTGCCCACCGTGTCGGTGTGGCCGATCACGACGATGTCGGGGGCCGGGCGGCGCTTGAGCTCGGCGAAGACCAGGTCGAGCTCGGCGCGCGAGGCGGGCGTGAGCTCGTCCTTGCCCTCGAGGAAGTACAGCGTGAAGGTGGCGGGCCGGCCGGGCAGCGCCGCGAGCGTCGCGGCGAAGTCGCGGTTCACCTCTTCGGGCGTGAGCCGCACGGATTCGGCACTGCCGTCGGCGCGCAAGCGGCGCGCCGCATAGGCGCGGTCGAGCACCTGCTCCGAGCCGTTCGCGCGGACGACGACGGCGCCCACGTGGCCCGCCTCGCCCGGGATCACCGCGATCGTCTCCGGCACCACCGCCGGTTTCCGGGGCGCCTCGGCGCAGCCTGCAATCGAGAGGGCGAGGATCGCGGCGACAGCCAGGCGCATGCGTTGTCCGGTCAGTTGCGCGAGGCCGGCGGCGGCACGGGATCGTCGACCTGCACGACGAACTCGGTGCCGCGGACGGCCATCACGGAGGAGGGGGTCTTGATCTTCATGGATTCCGGCGACTGCTTCACCATCTTGCCGGAAACGGCGGCGAGCTTGCCCTTGCCGAGGGAGCCTTCGAACTCGCCGGCGTGCGTGGTCGAGTCGAAGCGGTACTTGTCGATCGCGAAGCTGCTGTTCGGGCCCACCGAGACCAGGCTGTTGTCGACGAAGGTGACGCCCGCGGAGCCGTCGGCGCCGGTGAGCAGCAGGTCGGACTGGCGCACGGCCATGCCGACGGTCGCGTCGATGCGCTTGCCGTCGCGCTGGATCTGGACGGACCCCTTCGCGACCTTGATCTGGCCGATATCGTTCGCGACGGCCGAGCCGGCGAAGGCGAGGGTGATCGCAAGGGCGAGCGTGGTGGGAAAGCGCATGGCAGCCTCCATCGATGGGAGTAGGGGACGCCAGCACTCTATAATGCCCGAAAAGGGAAAGATGTGAACGCGGTCACAACCCGAATCGGCATGTTCGAGTCCCGCCTGGAGGACCTGCGGCTCGCCCGCTCGTTCCTGGAGGGCTTTTGCGCCGGCGCCGGGGTGGAGCGGCAGGCCTGCCTCAAGCTGAACCTGGTCGTGGAGGAGCTCTTCCTCAACACGGTGAAGCATGGCCACCGGGGCGGCTCGGATGCGCCGATCTGGATCACGCTCGACGGGGAGGACGGCATCGTGCGCATGACCTACGAGGACCGCGCCCCGCCCTTCAACCCCTTCGCCTCCGCCACGCGGGAGATGCTCGAGGCCCTGGCCGACACGCGCCGGGAGGGGGGGCTGGGCGTGCTGCTCGCCCACGGGCTCACCACGGACGCGGAATACGCCTACCTCTACGGCCGCAACCGCATCCGCCTCACCCTCGCCTGAAGGCGCCGCCCGCCCCTAGCCGGACAGGCCGAAGAACCCGCGGATCCGCGCCAGGATGTCGTCGTGCCGGGCGCCGCCGCGGCCGTTCGCCTCCGCCGACTCGCGCCGCCAGGACAGCTCGCTTTCGCGCGTCGCCAGCACCTGGGACATCTCCTTGGCGATGTCCGGGCGCGAGCGCAGCACCTTGGCGAAGCCCGCCTTGTCCAGCCGGTAGCACTCCAGGTCCGTTCGGGCGGTGATGGTCGCGCGGCGCGGCTCCCCGGTCATCATGCCCATCTCGCCGAAGACGCTGCCGGGCGTGAGGGTGCTCACCGCGGTGCGGCCCGAGGGCGTGTCCACCCACACGTCCGCATGCCCGGACACGATGAGGTAGAGCCAGTGGGCCACCGCGCCCTGGCGGGTCACCGTGTCGCCCGCCACGAACGGGGCGTAGACCAGGTGCTCGGCCAGCTCGTGCCGCTCCTCCGGCGAAAGGGTGCCGAAGAGGGCCACGCGCTCGAGCGCCGTCTCGCGCCGGGCCATCTCCCGGGCGTGCTCGGCCGCGCGGTAGGCCTCGTTGTCCTTGATGAGCAGGCGTTCCTCGCGCGGCACCGCCAGGCGCATGCCGTTCCTTTGCAGCGCGGCCACCGCGTGGGCGCGCACCAGGGAATCGGTGGGGTCGTCCTGCTGCGGGTTGGCGAGGTAGTAGCGCAGCGCGTAGCGCCCGAATCCCTCCCCGATCGACAGGAGGACGGCGGTGGCGGGCGGCTCCCGCGAGACATGGGGGATCTCCGAGTCGCTCACCGAGCGCACGAGCGCCTCGCACACGGCGAGGGGCGGGCACTCGATCGCCACGTCGAAGTGCACCCAGCGGCGCCAGAGCGGGGCGGCGTCGGCGCGCGAGCCGATGACCGTGAACCGGTTCTTCATGAGCCAGCCGTTGGGCACCACCACCGTCTCGCGGTTGCGCGTCTCGACCGCCGTGTGCCGCCAGTGGATCTCGACCACGCGCCCGCTCACGTCGTCCAGCTTCACCCAGTCGCCCACGCGGATCGACTGGTCGAGCTGGAGCACGACGCCGCCCAGGATGTTGCCGAGCGTCTCCTGCATCGAGAAGGCGACCACCGCGGTGATGACCGCCGAGGTGGTGACCAGGCTCGCGAGGTCCACGCCCGCCATGCGCAGCCAGACGAGGCCCCAGGCGAGGATGAGCGCGGTGGTGACCAGGTCCTCGACGATCTGGGCGGGGTTCACGCGCAGCGCCGGCAGCAGGACGCGGAAGAAGAGCGCGCCGGCCAGGCGCACCAGCACGATCCCGGCGGCCACGCCGGCGATGCCGGCCACGATGCCGGCGGCGGTGCGCATCCCCATCGCCTCCAGCGCCCCGTCGGCGATCGAGGCGAGGGCGCAGGCACCCAGCAGCAGCAGCGCGTTGCGCGTGCGCCGGCGCTCGGCCGGGCGCAGCGCGAGCAGGGCGAGTCCCATCAGGAGCCCGGCCGCGAGGGCGGCGGCCATCTCCTGCCGGAACAGGCTCGTGAGGCTCAAGGCGCCGTCCCTAGAGCCGCGACTCGATCTGCTCGCACAGGCGCTCGATCACCGCCACGCGGGCGTGCAGCTTGTCGTTGGCGGCGACGAGGTGCCAGGGCGCCAGGTCCGAGGAGGTGCGGTCGATCATGTCGCAGACCGCCTGCTCGTACGCCGGCCATTTCTTGCGGTTGCGCCAGTCCTCGGCGGTGATCTTGAACTGCTTGTGGGGCGTCTTCTCGCGCTCCTTGAAGCGGCGCAGCTGCTCCTGCGGCGTGACCGCGAGCCAGAACTTGGCGACGATCGCCCCGCTGCCGGTGAGCTGCTCCTCGAAGTCGTTGATCTCGTGGTAGGCGCGCATCCAGTCGGCCTCCTTGCAGAAGCCCTCCACGCGCTCGACCAGCACGCGCCCGTACCAGGAGCGGTCGAAGATGGCCGCCTTGCCGTGGCGCGGGATGTGCCGCCAGAAGCGCCACAGGTAGGGCTGCGCGCGCTCCTCGTCGGTGGGCGCCGCGATGGGGATCACGCGGTAGAAGCGCGCGTCGATGGCGCGCGTGAGGCGGCGAATCGTGCTGCCCTTGCCCGCGGCGTCCATGCCCTCGAAGACCAGCACCAGCGAGCGGCGGGCCATCTCCTTGCGGCGCGTGAGGCCGTTCAGGCGCGCCTGCAGCTTCTCCAGGCGGCTGTCGTAGCGCCGGGGGGAGAGCCGCGCCGTGTAGTCCAGGCTCTTCAGGATGTCGCGCCCGTCGATCGGGGGCGCCGGCGGGGGCGCGGAGGGCGCGAGCGCCGGGGCCGTGCCGGCCAGGCGCTTCTCGAGCGCATCGAGCAGCAGCCGGCCCGCGGTGATGGAGCGGTACTCGTGGTCCGAGCCCTCGATGATGTGCCAGGGCGCCTCGCCCGAGGAGGTCTCGCGCAGCGCGTCCTCGCAGACGTCCGTGAACTCGTCGTAGTGCTTGAAGCGCGCCCAGTCCTCCTTGGTCACGCGCCAGGCGGTGCGCTTGTCGGCCGAGAGCTTGCGGAAGCGCTTCTTCTGCGCCTGCTTGGACAGGTGGAACCAGAGCTTCAGGATGAGCGCGCCCTCCGCGGCCAGCATCCGCTCGAAGTGGCGGATGCGCTCCAGGCGCTGCGCGAAGGCCGCGCGCTTGTCGTGGCCCATCACGCGCGAGAGGATCGGGTCCGTGTACCAGGAGCCGAAGTGGATGCCGATGCGCCCCCGCGGCGGCAGCGCCCGCCAGAAGCGCCACATCTCGGGCCGCTCGCGCTCGTCGTCGGTGGGGGGGCCGAACGCGTGGGTGTGGATGTGCCGGGGGTCCATCCACTCGTTCAGCAGGTTCACCGTCTCGCCCTTGCCGGCGCCGTCCACGCCGTTCACCAGGACGAGGACGGGGAAGCTCGCCTTCTCGAGCAGCCGGTACTGCGCCGCGAGCAGGCGCTGGCGAAGCAGCGGCTCCTCGCGCCTGTATTCCGTCTTGGCCAGCTTGTGGCCGATCTCCGCGGACTCGAACATTTGATGATTCCCCTTCCCCCTCGTTGGACGCCAAGGTACATTCATCGGGCAGGCGCCGTCCAACCCGGCCCGGCGCGCCGCCCCACACCGTGAACAGCCAACCGCTCGGCAAGTCGCACAAGCAGTCGATCCTGCGCATCGTGGGCGTCTACATCGTCGCCTCGGTGCTGTGGATCCTCTGGTCGGACCTGCTGCTCGCCAAGCTCGTGGGCGAGGGCAAGCCGAGCGTCTTCCTGGGCATCGCCAAGGGCCTGGGCTTCATCGTGGTGACCGCCGGCTTCCTCGCCTGGGTGCTGCGGCGGCAGTTCGCGCGCCTGGCGCGTATCGAGGCCGACAGCCAGTCGCAGGCGGGGCGCCTGAAGACGATCTCCGACATCCTGCCGAGCGGGGTGTACATGCTCGACGCGACGGGCCAGGTGATCTTCGCCAACCGCGCCATCCGGGACCTGTTCGATACGGCGTCCCTGCCCGCCAACCTGGGCGAGGCCGTCGCGGCCGGGTGGCACTTCACCGACTGGGCCGGCCGGCCCCTGCAGGACGAGGACCTGCCCGG
>JBGAOO010000001.1:0-40301 GCA_044221765.1 Usitatibacteraceae bacterium
GAAGAACTTGGTGGAGACGACGTACCGCAGGCGCGGCCAGGCGAGCTTCTTCAGCACCTCGCCCATGATGCGTTCGCTCTCGCCGGCGGCGTACACCTCCGCGTTGTCGAAGAAGTTCACGCCCGCGTCGTACGCGGCGGCCATGCACTCGGTGGCGAGCCGCGTGTCGACCTGGTTGCCGTAGGTCACCCAGGAGCCGAAGGAGAGCTCGCTCACCTTGAGGCCGGCACGGCCGAGGCGTCGGTAGTTCATGGTGTCTTTCGCCGGGAGGGGAATCGGGCGCCCATTATCCCGGATTCGGGCGCGCCCCTCGCGACGGGTGCGGCGGCACGCCGTCGCCAGGGGCCGAAAGGGACGCATCCGTGCGTGAATCCGTTGACGCGCGGGCATCCGGGGATTAGTCTGTTTGCAAGGTCTCCGGTCGCAACGAATTAACGGATTACCGATGTAACACAAGCAGGCAAAACCATAACACTCGCGGTGCACACGCCATGAAAAAACTCGCTGCCCTCGCCGGCCTCTTCCTCGCGCTCCTGCTGCCTTGCGCGCCCGCCTTCGCCCTGGGCGACATCTGGCCGCCGCAGGACCCCAACCGCCCCCGGCGCGTGGCCGCGCCCGAGATCGACGCCACCTCCGGCACGAAGGCCCTGGCGGTCCTCGTCGGCGGCCTGCTGCTCGCCGGTGAAGCGCTGCGCCGCCGCCGCTAGAGTCCGGCTGCCGGCTTTCCGCTCCCGCTTCAAGACGCGCGGCGTTCCCGGTTCCGGGGGCGCCGCGTTGACTTCAGGGCCCGTTCGAGCAACGGGCAGGCAACGCTTCCTTGGCTGACATCCACGCCTCACCCCTCACGCCCTGGCGCTTCGCGGCCTTCGGCGCGCTGCTGGCCGCCGAGATCGTCCTGCTCACGCTCAGCTTCGAGCCCTCGAGACTGGGGAACCTGCCCGCCTGGTCGGCCTCGCTCCTCGCCCACTCCTCGACGTTCCTGCGCATCGCCATCGCCATGGCGGCGACCCTGCTGCTGGTCCTCAGCCCGCGGTACGCGGACGTGATCGGGCATTTCGACGGCCACGCGCAGCCCAACCGGGTGGCCTGGGTGCTGGTGCAGGTGGCCGCCTTCTCGGCCCTGTTCCAGCAGACCGACCACCTCTTCCGGGGCGGCGGAAGCGGCGCCTGGTCCGTGGCGGGCTGGTTGCTGCTCTGCCTTGCCGTCCTGGGCGCCTGGGCCCTCGCGCTGGCACCCTGGCGCGCGTGGTGGCAGTTCCTGGCGCGCGAGCGCCCGGCCCTGCTCGCGAGCCTCGCCGCGGGCCTGGCGGCCTGGCTCTTCGGCCTGGCCACGCAGGTGTTCTGGCGCCCGATGGCGCAGTGGACGCTCTACCTCGCGCACGGGATCCTGCGCGAGGCCTACCCGGAGGTGGCCTACGACCCCGTGGCGGGCACCGTGGGCACCTCGCGCCTGGTGCTGGAGATCGCGCCCCAATGTTCCGGATACGAAGGCATGGCGCTGGTGAGCGTCTTCGTCGCCGTCTATCTCTGGCTGTTCCGCTCGCGGCTCGCGTTCCCGCGCGCCCTGTGGCTGCTGCCCGTGGGCCTCGCGGCGATGTGGGCCGCCAACGTGCTGCGCATCGCGGCCCTGGTCGCGGTGGGCACCTCGATCTCGCCGGACATCGCGGTGGGCGGCTTCCACTCGCAGGCGGGGTGGATCGCCTTCACGCTGATCGCGCTCGGCCTCATCGCCGCCTCGCACCGGCTGGGCCTCGTGATGAAGCCCGGCGGCGAGCCGGCGGCCAATCCGGCCGCGCCCTACCTCGTGCCGCTCATCGCCCTGCTCGCGACGTCGATGGTCACCGCCGCCTTCACGGACGGCTTCGACGCGCTCTACCCCGCGGGCGTGCTCGTCACCGCGCTCGCCCTGTTCCGCTACCGCGCCGCGCTGTGGCCCGTGCGGCTCGACCGCCCCGTCGTCGCCGTCGCCATCGGGATCGCCGTGTTCGCGCTCTGGATGGCGCTGCAGGAACAGGCGGTCGGCGTCTCGGGCGCCGCCGCCCCGCCCTGGGCCGGCCTGCCCCCCACGCTCGCCGCGGCCTGGATCGCCTTTCGCGTGGCCGGCTCCGTGCTCACCGTGCCGATCGCGGAGGAGCTCGCCTTCCGCGGCTACCTGATGCGAAAGCTCGCGGGCGGCGAGTTCGACCCGGCCGCGCCGCTGCGCTTCACGGCGCTCTCCTTCGTCGCCTCCTCCGTGCTCTTCGGCCTGCTGCACCACGGCTGGATCGCCGGCACGCTGGCGGGCGCGGCCTTCGCGCTGGCCGCCCTGCACCGCGGCCGCCTGTCCGACGCCGTCGTCGCGCACATGACCGCCAACGCGCTCATCGCCGCGAGCGTCCTCGGCTTCGGGCGCTGGGACCTCTGGCTCTGAAGGGGGCAGCGGGTCACAAAGCGTAACGGCCTTCCGTCGGCCGCCAGAATCGGGGCACCCCACGCAGGAGAGCCCCATGCGCCGCCTGATCGCCGCCGCCTGCTCCGCCCTCGCCTTCGCCGCCTTCGCGCAGTATCCGTCCCCCACGCCGTCGCCGTCGCCTTCACCGGCACCGGCACCGGCGGCCTCCGCCCCCGCGCCCCGGGCCACCCTCGCCGATGTCGCGTGGCTGCAGGGCTACTGGGTCGGCGAGGGCCTGGGCGGCATCCTCGAGGACGTGTGGATGCCCCCCAAGGCCGGCGTGATGCTGGGCGCCTTCCGCCTGGAGAAGAAGGACGGCACGCGCGGCTTCTACGAGCTCTTCGCGATCGAGGAGGTGGAAGGCACGCTCGAGTTCGTCGTGAAGCACTTCCATCCCGACTGGGTCGGCTGGGAGGAGAAGGACAAGGCCTTCCGCGTGCGCCTGTCGAAGGTGTCCGCCGGCGAGGCCGTGTTCGGCCGCATCGAGTTCGAGCGCAAGGCCGCGGACGCGCTCGAGGTGCGCCTCGCCATCCGCAGCAGGGACGGCACGGTGCGGCACGAGGTCCTCTCCTTCCGGCGCAGGGCGCTCTAGCGCGGGAAGGCGGGCCGGGAGCGCGTATTAGAATGCGCTGATGGACCACGCCCGCCGCAACGTCTTCCTGCTCGCCTGCTGCCAGGCGCTCCTCTTCACCAACAACGTCACGCTGATCGCGCTGAACGGGCTGGCGGGATTCGCGCTGGCCGACAACAAGGCCCTGGCGACGCTGCCGGTGACGGGCTACGTGGTGGGCGCGGCGATGTCCACCTACTTCGCCTCCCTGTGGATGAAGCGCGTGGGCCGGCGCGCGGGCTTCTACACGGGCACGGTCTTCGGCCTGGCGGGCGGGTCCCTCGCGACGCTGGGCATCTACCTGTCGAGCTTCTGGACGCTGGTCGCCGGCACGCTCGTGCTGGGCACCTACAACGCGTTCGGACAGTACTACCGGTTCGCCGCGGCCGACGCGGCCCCCGTCGCCTGGCGGGCGAAGGCGATCTCCCTCGTGATGGCCGGCGGGCTCGTGGGCGGCATCGTCGGCCCGGAGATGAGCAAGTGGACGCGCGACCTGGCGCAGCCGACCTTCCTCGCCTCCTACGCCTCGCTCATCGGCCTGTGCCTCGCCACGATGGCGATCCTCGCCGGCCTGCGCATCCCCGACCCCAAGGGCGAGGAGGTGCACGGCGAAACGCGCCCGCTGCCGGAGATCATGGCCCAGCCGGCGTTCATCGTCGCGGTCGTGGTGGGCGCCATCGGCTACGGCGTGATGAACCTGCTCATGACCTCCACGCCGCTCGCGATGGGCTTCTGCGGGCACCCGTACGCCGCGGCCGCGAGCGTGATCAGCGCGCACGTGATCGCGATGTTCGGCCCCTCCTTCTTCACCGGCTCGCTCATCCAGCGCTTCGGCGTCGTGAACGTGATGCTCGCGGGCGTGGCGCTCATGTTCGCGTGCGTGGGGATCGCGCTCTCGGGCCAGCAGGTGACGCAGTTCTGGCTCTCGCTGGTGCTGCTGGGCCTGGGCTGGAACTTCATGTTCGTGGGCGGCACGACGCTCCTCACCGAGTCCTACCGTCCCGCCGAGAAGGCCAAGGCGCAGGGGGCGAACGAGATCCTGGTCTTCTGCACCACGGCCACCTCGTCCTTCGCCTCCGGCGTGCTCGTGAACACCGCCGGCTGGAACACCCTCAACTACGTGGCGCTGCCCTTCCTCGCGATCGCCGGTCTCGCCGCGCTCTGGCTCGCGCATCGCAGGCGAGCGGCCGTGCCCGCCTGAACACCCCACCGGAGCCCCGATGATGAGCGACGAGCACCTTTTCGAGACCACCCTCGCCTGGCCCGCCGACCCGGCGCAGCCGAAGCCGCCCGAGCCCGCGTTCTCGCGCAACAGCACGATGGGCGCCGCGGGCCACGCGGCCATCGACGGCTCCTCGCCGGTGCCCCTGGGCGGCGAAGGCGCGCGCTACAACCCCGAGGAACTGATGACGCTGTCGCTCTCCGAGTGCCACATGCTCACCTACCTCGCCCTCGCGGCGAAGAAGCGCGTGGCGGTGCTCGCCTACGAGGACCGGGCCACCGGCACGCTGGGCAAGGGGCCGTCGGGGAAGATGCAGATGGTGAAGGTGCTGCTGCGGCCGAAGGTGACGGTGGCGCGCGGCACGGACCTGGCCGACGCGCAGGCGATGCACGAGAAGGCGCATGCGCACTGCTTCATGGCGAACTCGGTGAACTTCCCGGTCGAGCACGCCCCGGAAGTGGTCGAGGGCTAGCGGGCCCCGGGCGGCGCCTTCCTTGCGCGAGCCCCCGGCGCGGCCTTGCGCGCGGCCGCCCGCAGCGCCGCCTCGAAGCCCAGGCGCGCCCACCGGGCCATCTCCGCCGGGCTCTCGAGGGCCTCGTCCGGCGCGCGACGGTACGACATCGAGGTCGCCTTCCCGCCCTTCGAGACGAACTCGAAGGGCTCGAGCCCCTGCGCCTCGAACGCGGCGCGGTTCCCGTCGTCCACCTTGAGGTAGAGCACGTCCTGCGCGACGAGCGCCAAGAAGGCGCCGTGGTGGTAGAGGCCCCAGCCGCCGAACATCGCCTTCGCCTCGACGGGCCCGAAGGCGCGCATCGTCTCCAGGACGTGCTCGACGTACTCGCTGCGCATCGCCATCGGCAGGCGGCTCGCGCGCGCCGCGCCTACCTGGGCGTGTCCGGTTTCGGCTTGGACTCGCCGTCCGGGTCCGGCTTGCGCGCCTGGCCGGGTCGCGCGGGGAAGCCCCACGGCGGGTTCCACGGCTCCTCCACCTTCGGCCGCTGCTCGAGCTCCTTGCGGATCTTCTCCTGGCGCTCGCGCTGCTCCTGGCGGTAGCGCTTGTCGCGCAGGTCGGCTTCCTCGCGCGCCTCGAGCGTGCGCCGGGCGATGGCCTCGTCGGCGATGCGCTCGGCGTCGGGCTGGCCCGCGTGCGAGGTGTCGACGCGCTTCTGCGCCTTGTCGAAGGCGCAGGGCACTTCCTGGTACGTGACGCGGCCCTTGGCGTCGATGCACTTGAAGAGCTGCTGCCCGGAGGCGGCCGCCGGCAGCGCGAGGGCGACGAGCAGGGCGAAAGGCTTCAGCATGGTGGCGATTCCTGTCCGGCGGGCATGCGCCGCGCGATTCCTGATGCGGAATCTACGCGCTTTCGGGCGCTCCTTGGTTACGGCTGAAGCGCGCCGGCGGCCCGCAATCCCAGGTCCGAAAACGGCGAGCAGGCCGGCGGCCCCGGCGGATAATGGCGCCATGCACCTCGACCCCGCCCAGTGCTACCGCGCGCTGCTCACCCACGACGCCCGCTTCGACGGCCGCTTCTTCGTGGGCGTGGGCACCACGCGCATCTACTGCCGGCCCGTCTGCACGGCGAAGACGCCGCTCGCGCGCAACTGCCGCTATTTCCCGAGCGCGGCGGCGGCGGAGTCGGAGGGCTACCGGCCCTGCCTGCGCTGCCGGCCCGAGCTCGCCCCGGGCTATGCCGCGGTCGATGCCAACCGGCGCCTGGCGCAGTCGGCGGCCACGCGCATCGAGGACGGGCGGCTGGAGGACGCGAGCCTCGCGGACCTCGCCGCGGCGCTCGGCGTCACCGACCGGCACCTGCGCCGCGTGTTCCGGCAGGAATTCGGCGTGACGCCGGTGGCCTACGCGCAGACGCAGCGCCTGCTGCTCGCCAAGCGCCTGCTCACCGACACGGCGCTCCCCGTCCTCGAGGTCGCGATGGCGAGCGGCTTCGCGAGCCTGCGCCGCTTCAACGACCTCTTCCGCACGCGCTACCGCCTCACGCCGGGCGGGCTGCGCAAGCGCGCCGCCGCGCCCACCCAGGCCGACCGGCTCTCGTTCGACCTGGGCTATCGACCGCCCTACGACTGGCCCGCGCTGCTCGCCTTCCTCGGCACGCGCGCCGTCGCGGGCGTCGAGGCCTCCGACGCGAGGCGCTACCGCCGCACCGTGCGCCTGGAACGCGGCGGCCGCACGCACGCGGGCTGGATCGAGATCGCGCCCTCGCCGCGGCGCTCGGCCCTGCGCCTCACGGCCAGCGCCTCGCTCGCCGGCGCCCTGCCCCTGCTGATCGCGCGCGTGAAGCAGCTGCTCGACCTGGCGTGCCACCCGGAGGAGATCGCCGCGGCGCTCGGCCCGCTCGCGAGGACGCATCCCGGCCTTCGCCTGCCGGGCGCGATGGACGGCTTCGAGATCGCCGTGCGCGCGATCCTGGGCCAGCAGGTCACGGTGAAGGCCGCGACGACGATCGCCGGCCGGTTCGCGCGCGCCTTCGGGGAGACGATCGAGACCCCGCAGGCCGGGCTCGACTGCCTGTTCCCGACGGCGGAGGCCATCGCCGCGAAGGCCCCGACCGACATCGCGGCGCTCGGCATCATCGCGAGCCGCGCCCGTGCCATCCACGCGCTGGCCCGGGCGCTCGCGGCGGGCACCGTGCAACTCGATCCCGCGGCGCCGGTCGAACCGACGCTCGCCGCGCTGCAGGCCCTGCCCGGCATCGACCCGTGGACCGCGCACTACATCGCCATGCGCGCGCTCGCCTGGCCCGATGCCTTCCCGCATCCGGACGTCGCGGTGCTCAAGGCGATGGGCGAGGCGGACGGCAAGCGCGCGCTCGCGCGCGCCGAGGCCTGGCGCCCCTGGCGTTCCTACGCCGTGCTGCACCTGTGGAAGTCCCTCGAAGCGCCCCCGAAGGAGAAGACACGATGATCCGCTACGCCCGCCTCGCCACGCCCCTGGGACCGATGATCGCGCTCGAGGAGGAGGGCCGGCTGCGCGGCCTGGACTTCACCGACGCCAAGTACGCCGTGCGGATCGAGGCTTCGTGGATCGAGGCTCCGCGAACCGACGTGCTGCGGGCGTGCGCCGCACAGCTGGCCGAGTACTTCGCCGGCGAGCGCGGCCGTTTCGACCTGCCGCTCGCCCCGCGCGGGACCGCCTTCCAGCAGGCCGTGTGGCGCGAGATCTCGCGCGTGCCCTACGGCGAGACGATCGCCTATGGCGAGCTCGCGGCGCGGGCGGGCGCCCCCGGCTCCGCGCGCGCGGCGGGAGCCGCCACCGGCCGCAATCCCCTCGCGATCGTCATCCCGTGCCATCGCATCGTCGCGGGCGATGGCGCGCTCACCGGCTACGCGGGCGGGCTCGGGCGCAAGGTGAAGCTGCTCGCGCTGGAGAAGGGTCCCGTCGAGGCGGCGTTCCGGCCCGCCGCACCGGCCCGCGGCGCCGCGAGCGCGGATATCGCCGCTTGAGGGCGGCCGATCTCGTCCGCCTCGTCGCGCTCGCGGCGATCTGGGGCGGCTCGTATCTCTTCATGCGCATCGCCGTGCCCCACGTGGGCGCGGCCTGGCTCGTCGAAGGGCGCACGCTCGCCGGCGGCCTCGTGATGGCCGCCTTCCTCGTCGCCACGCAGCGCGGCTCGGGCCTGGCGAGGCACTGGCGCGGCTACCTCGTGATGGGCGTGGTGGGCGTCGCGGCGCCCTTCTGGCTGATCGGCACCGCGGTGAAGACCATCGACGCCTCGACGGCCGCGATCCTGAACGCCACCTCGCCCATCTTCTCGGCGATCGTCGCCGCGATCTGGATCCGCGAGCGCCTCACGGCGGAGAAGGTCGCGGGCATCGCGCTCTCGATCGCGGGCATCGCGGTGCTCGTGGGCTGGACGCCCAGGCCGATGACGCACGCGGAGCTGCTCGCATGCGCGATGTCGCTCACGGCCTGCGCCTGCTACGGATTCATCGCGGTGTTCACGAAGGTGCACATGAAGGACGCGCCCTCGGCGGCCCTCTCGGCGGCCAGCTGCCTCGTGGCGGCCCTCGCGATGGCGCCCTTCACGCCGTGGGAGGTGCTCGCCTCTCCCGTGCCCGCGGGCGCCTGGCTCGCCGTGCTAGCGCTCGGCGTGGTGTGCACCGGCTACGCGTTCATCCTCTACTATCGCCTCATCCGCGAGCTCGGGCCCGTGAAGGCGCTCACGGTGACGCTGCTCGTGCCCGTGTTCGGCATCCTCTGGGGCGTGCTCTTCCTGGGCGATCCCCTCACGCCGGGGCGGGTGGCGGGGTGCGCGATCGTGCTGGCGGGGTGTGCTCTCGCGCTGGGGCTGATGCGATTGCCGGGGCGGCGGGGAGTGACGCTGCCCAAGAGCTAGGACACGGATGAACACGGATGAACACGGATAAGGGCGAATGTGTCCGGGGCTGTTTCTCCGCCGTGAGAATTGCGGGCATCGATTGCAAGCCACCACGGTTCGACGAAGCGGGCTGAATGCCGCCTATCACGAATCAATCCGTGTTCATCCGTGTTCATCCGTGTCCTAGCTCTTGGGTAGCGTCACTCGAAACTGTTTAGCATGTCGCCATGCCCAACCGCCTCGCGCAAGAGACCAGCCCCTACCTCCTCCAGCACGCGGACAACCCCGTCGACTGGTACCCCTGGGGAGAAGAAGCCCTGCGGGTGGCAAGGGAATCGGGCAAGCCCATCCTCCTGTCGGTGGGCTACTCCGCGTGCCACTGGTGCCACGTGATGGCGCACGAGTCCTTCGAGGACCCGGCCGTGGCGGCGCTGATGAACGAGCTGTTCGTGAACATCAAGGTCGACCGCGAGGAACGCCCGGACATCGACCAGATCTACCAGGCGGCGCAGCAGATGCTCACGCAGCGCACGGGCGGCTGGCCGCTCACGATGTTCCTCACGCCCGCGCAGCTGCCCTTCTTCGGGGGCACCTATTTCCCGCCCACCGCGCGCTACGGGCTGCCGGGCTTCGCGGACCTCCTGAGGCGCGTGCGCGAGTTCCACGACCGGGAGAAGGCGGCCATCGAGTCGCAGAACGGCGAGCTGGCCGCCGCGCTCTCGCGCACCAACCCGCGCGGCGGGGCGCACCCGGCCGACTTCGACGCGAAGCCCCTCGCCGCGTTCATCGGCCACCTGGAGGGCGCCTTCGACGCCGAGCGCGGGGGCTTCGGCGCGGCGCCGAAGTTCCCGCACCCCGACTCGATCGAGGCCTGCCTGCGCCACTTCGCCGCGAGCGGCCGCGAGAGCTCGCTGCGCATGGCCACCGTGACGCTCGCGCGGATGGCCGAGGGCGGCCTCTTCGACCAGGTGGGCGGGGGCTTCGCGCGCTACAGCGTCGACGCGGACTGGGCGATCCCGCATTTCGAGAAGATGCTCTACGACAACGCCCAGCTCCTCGCCCTGTACGCCGATGCCTGGGCGCTCACCGGCGAGCCGCTCTTCGCCCGCACGGCCGAGCGCACCGCGGACTGGGTGATGCGCGAGATGCAATCGCCCGAGGGCGGCTATTGCTCCTCGCTCGATGCGGATGCCGAGGGCGAGGAAGGCAAGTTCTACGTCTGGACGCCGGAACAGGTCGCGGCCACGCTCTCCCCGGCGGAATTCGCGCTGGTGAAGCCGCACTACGGTCTCGACCGGCCGCCCAATTTCGAGGGAAAGGCGTGGAACCCGGTCGTCGCGCGGCCCCTGGCGCAGGTGGCGGCGGACCTGGGGATCGACGAGGCCCGAGCGCAGGCGTGCCTGGCCGGCGCGCAGGCGAAGCTCCTCGCCGCGCGCGAGCGGCGCGTGCGGCCCGGCCGCGACGACAAGATCCTCACCTCGTGGAACGCGCTCATGGTCGGCGGCCTCGCGCATGCGGCGCGGGTCTTCGGTCGCGAGGACTGGCTCGCCTCGAGCCGGCGCGCGCTCGATTTCCTGCGCGGCACCCTGTGGAAGGACGATCGCCTGCTCGCCACCGCCAGGGACGGCCGCGCGCACCTGCCCGCCTACCTCGACGACCACGCCTTCCTGCTCGCCGCGCTGCTCGAGGTGCTGCAGGCGGACTTCCGGGCGGACGACCTCGCGTGGGCGGCGGAGCTCGGCGATGCGCTGCTCGAATCGTTCGAGGATCCGGCCGCGGGCGGCTTCTTCTTCACCGCGCACGACCACGAGAAGCTCATCCACCGGCCCAAGCCCGGCCACGACAACGCCACGCCCTCGGGCAACGGCGTGGCCGCGCGCGCGCTGAACCGCCTGGCCTTCCTCACCGGCGAGACGCGCTTCCAGCAGGCCGCCGAGCGCACCCTGGCGCTCTTCTGGCCGGCGATCGCGCGCCAGCCGGCGGGCTATGCGAGCCTCCTAGCGGCCCTCGAGGAGACCCTGCGGCCGCCCCGCACCGTGATCGTCACCGGTCCCGCGGTCGACCTGGCGCCTTGGCGCGAGGCACTTCGCACCGCCTACCTGCCCGATGCGTGCGTGCTCTTCATTCCCGCCGGGACCGGCGGCCTGCCGCCGGCGCTCGCCAAGCCCGCGGGACCGGCTGTCAACGCCTGGGTCTGCGAGGGCGTTACATGCCTTGCCCCCGTCCGGGATCGCGGGGAATTGCGCGAAATCCTGAAACCCCCGAGAATCGCGCGTCCTGTTGCACCCTAACGACCCCCACGATCCGCGAGGAGATAGCATGAAGAAGTCCGCACTCATCATCGCCGCACTCGGCGCCGCCTTTGCCGCCGCTCCTGCCATGGCCAGCCTCGAGCTCGCCACCAAGAGCGCCTGCACCGCCTGCCACCAGGTCGACAAGAAGCTGGTCGGCCCCGCCTACCAGGAGGTCGCCGCCAAGTACAAGGGCAATGCCAAGGCCGAGGCGATGCTCATCGAGAAGGTCAAGAAGGGCGGCGTGGGCGTGTGGGGCCAGGTCCCGATGCCCCCGAACGCCGCCGTGAAGGACGAAGACGTGAAGACCCTCGTGAAGTGGGTCCTCGCCGGCGCGCCCGCCAAGAAGTAAGGTAAGCGCACGCTTACGCGAAAAAGCCGACCTCGCGTCGGCTTTTTCCATTCTGGGAAGGGCCTTGGGCCAAATTGACACGTCCGGGGGGCACTCCCATAATCTCCCGCCTGTTTTCCCCGCGTCGCCAGGCCCATCCGGCCCCAACACTTTCCCACCAGGAGATCTCGATGAATCGTCCCACCCAGCTGGGCCTCGCCGTGCTGCTCGCCCTCGGCGTCGTCGCCTGCGGCTCCAAGGAAGAAGCCAAGCCCGCCCCGAAGGCCGATGCGGCCCCGGCCGGCATCACCGTCACGATCGCGCACGCGGGTCCGCTCACCGGCTCCATCGCCCACCTGGGCAAGGACGACGAGAACGGCGTCGCGCTCGCCGTGATGCACGCCAACGAGAAGAAGATCAGCCTGGGCGGCAAGCCCGTCACGTTCAAGATGGTGAGCGAGGACGACCAGGCCGACCCGAAGGTGGGCACCACCGTCGCGCAGAAGCTCGTGGACGCGAAGGTCGCCGCCGTCGTGGGCCACCTGAACTCGGGCGTGACCATCCCCGCCTCCGAGATCTACAACAAGGCCGGCATCCCGGTGATCTCGGGCTCGGCCACCAACCCGACCCTCACCGAGCGCGGCCTGAAGACCGTCTTCCGCACCGTCGGCCGCGACGACCAGCAGGGCCCGGCCATCGCCGCCTACATCGCCGGCGAGCTGAAGGGCAAGAAGGTCGCCCTGGTCGACGACAAGACCGCGTACGGCGAGGGCCTCGCGAACGAGGTGGAGAAGGCCCTGAAGGCGGCCAAGGTCACCATCGTCACGCGCGAGCGCACCACGGACAAGGAAACCGACTTCAAGGCCGTGCTCACGAAGATCAAGGGCAAGAACCCGGACGTCGTCTTCCACGGCGGCATGGACGCCACCGGCGGCCCGATGCTCAAGCAGGCCCGGGAACTGGGCATCAAGGCCGTCTTCGCCTTCGGCGACGGCGCCTGCACGGACGAGATGTCCAAGCTGGCCGGCGCGGCCTCCGAGGGCTTCGCCTGCTCGCAGGCCGGCCTGCCCGCCGTCGCGGCGAGCAAGGAGTTCCAGGACGCGTTCAAGGCCAAGTTCGGCGAGATCAAGCAGTACGCCCCGTACTTCTACGACGGCGCCATGGCGATGATCGAGGCCATGAAGAAGGCCGATTCCGCCGACCCCGCCAAGTTCGCCCCGAAGATCTTCGAGGTGAGCTTCCAGGGCGCCACGGGCAAGGTCGAGTTCGACGCCAAGGGCGACCGCAAGGACGCGGAGATGACCATCTTCCGCATGGGCAAGGACGGCAAGATCGCCCCGGTGGCGATCGTGAAGAACGGCGTGTCCTCGCCCTTCGCGCAGCCGGCGGCGCCCGTCGCCGCCCCGGCCGCCGAGGCGAAGAAGGACGAGCCCGCGAAGCCCGCCGAGAAGAAGGCCGAGGAAAAGAAGAAGTAGCCCTCGCCCCACGGGAGAACGGCACCGGCGACGGTGCCGTTTTTTTTGGGACTGCGTAGAATCGGCCCATCGCCAACGAGGAGTGCCGCCCTGGATACCTTCCTGCAGCAGGTGGTGAACGGCCTCACGCTCGGCAGCGTGTACGCGGTCGTCGCCCTGGGCTACACGATGGTGTACGGGATCATCCAGCTCATCAACTTCGCGCACGGCGAGGTGGTGATGATCGGCTGCATGGTGGCCTTCTCCGTCATCGTCGCGCTCGCGCCGACGGGCCTGCCCCCGCTCTTGATCGTGGGCGCGGGCATCCTCGTGGCCGTGCCCGCCTGCATGGCGGTCGGCTACGTGGTCGAGCGCGTGGCGTACCGGCCCCTGCGCACCGCCCCGCGCCTCGCCCCGCTCATCACCGCGATCGGCGTGTCGATCGTGCTGCAGCACCTGGCCCTGCTCGTGTGGAGCCGCAACATCATCGCCTTCCCCCAGATCATCGAGCTGAAGCTCGTGCACCTGGGCACCAGCGAGACGAGCGCGGCCATCTCCAACATCCAGATCGCGATCATCCTCACCTCCTTCGCGATGATGGGGGGCCTGCTCGCGCTCGTGTACCGCACGAAGCTCGGCATCGCGATGCGCGCCACCTCGCAGAACCCGGTGGTGGCGGGCCTCATGGGCGTGGACATCAACCGGGTCATCTCCGCGACGTTCGTGATCGGCGCGGCCCTGGGCGCGATGGCGGGCGTCATGGTCGGCAGCTACTACGGCATCGCGCACTACCAGATGGGCTTCCTCCTGGGCCTCAAGGCCTTCAGCGCCGCGGTGCTCGGGGGCATCGGCAACCTCGCGGGCGCGGTGCTCGGGGGCATCCTCATGGGGCTCATCGAGTCGCTCGGCGCGGGCTACGTGGGCGACTTCACCAACGTGTGCACGCTCGATGCGTTCCTGCCCGGATTCGCGGAGGTCTGCGCGGCGAGCCCCGAGTCGAGCCTCTTCGGCTCCAACTACGAGGATGTCTATGCGTTCATCGTGCTGATCCTGGTGCTCGTCTTCCGGCCCTCGGGGCTGCTGGGCGAGCGTGTCGGCGACCGGGCGTAGCTTGGCGTTAGTGAGTTACGCCACCCAGAGGTGGGGACACGGATGAACACGGATGGACACGGATATTGGATTGAAGGGGCAAGCGGACGTTTCACGTTTCCCGAAGTGTCATCGGTGCAGCGTTTCGGGTAGCGAACTCCCTTGGTGTCGGGTTCCTGGAAAAGGTCTATGAGAACGCACTTGCGATCGAGCTACGCCTTGCCGGCCATGAAGTCGAGCAGCAACGCACGGTCGACGTGCGATACCGATGCGAGATCGTCGGCATCTACCACGCGGACCTCGTGGTCGACCGCTGCCTCATCGTCGAGCTCAAGGTGGCCGAATCCCTGTCCGCCGGTCACAAGGCGCAATGTCTCAATTCCCTCAGGGCATCGGGCCTCGATACCGGCTTGGTCATCAACTTCGGCCGGCCACGCCTCGAAATCCACCGCATCCTGTCCTGAGCGATCCCTCGACTCATCCGTGTTCATCCGTGTCCCCGCCTTCGGGGCGGCGTCACTCCCCGCCGATAGCCCGGCCACTACCGCCAAGTGACCATGGGCACCCTGTCCGCGCTTCGCGAGGATCCCCGCCTGAAATGGGCCGGGATCGCCCTCATCGCGATCGCGCTCGTGGCCCTGCCCTTCGCGCTCGCGATGGCGGGCACCGCGTGGGTGCGCATCACGAACCTCGCCATCCTCTTCGTGCTCCTGTCGCTGGGCCTGAACATCGTCGTGGGCTTCGCCGGGCTGCTCGACCTGGGCTACATCGCCTTCTATGCCGTGGGCGCCTACGTGTACGCGCTCCTCGCCTCGCCGCACTTCGGCCTGCACCTGCCGTGGTGGGCCATCCTGCCCATCGGCGCGGCGGTGGCCTGCCTGTTCGGCGTGCTGCTGGGCACGCCCACGCTCAAGCTGCGCGGGGACTACCTCGCCATCGTGACGCTGGGCTTCGGCGAGATCATCCGCATCTTCCTGAACAACCTCTCCGAGCCCTTCAACCTCACCAACGGCCCGAAGGGCATCGCCACCATCGACCCGGTGCGCTTCCTGGGCATCGACTTCGGCGTGGCCTCGCCCCTGGGCCCGCTCGTGGCCACGGAGACGGTCAAGTACTACTACTTCCTGCTCGCGGTGCTGCTCGTGGTGATCGTCGTGAACCTGCGCCTGCAGGATTCGCGCATCGGCCGCGCGTGGGAGGCGATCCGCGAGGACGAGATGGCCGCCCGCGCCATGGGCATCAACACCACGCGCATGAAGCTGCTCGCCTTCGCGATGGGTGCCTCCTTCGGCGGCATCGCCGGGGGCATGTTCTCCGCGATCCAGGGCTTCATCAGCCCCGAGAGCTTCATCCTCACCGAGAGCGTCATGGTGCTCGCCATGGTCGTGCTGGGCGGGATGGGCAACATCTGGGGCGTGATCCTGGGCGCGGTGCTGCTCTCCTTCGTGCCGGAGATCCTGCGCTACACCGTGCAGCCGGCGCAGCTCTGGCTCTTCGGCCGCTCGATCATCGACCCCGAGGTGATCCGCATGCTGCTCTTCGGCCTGGCGATGGTGGTGATGATGCTGGTGCGCCCGGCCGGCCTCTTCCCCTCGGCGGTGAGGAAGCGCGAGCTCGCGCGCGGGGACGACGACGAATGAGCGCCGCCGCGCCCATCCTCGAGATCGAGCACGTCACCAAGCGCTTCGGCGGGCTCACCGCGCTCTCCGGGGTGAGCTTCTCCATCCGCCGCGGCGAGATCTACGGCCTCATCGGCCCCAACGGCGCGGGCAAGACCACGCTCTTCAACGTGCTCACCGGCCTGTACCGCCACGACGAGGGCCAGTTCCGCTTCGAGGGCGCGGCGCTGCAGGACGCGACGCCGGACCGCATCGCCGCGCTCGGCATCGCCCGCACCTTCCAGAACATCCGCCTGTTCGCGAACCTCTCCGCGCTGGAGAACGTGATGATCGGCCGGCACGTGCGCACGAAGGCCGGCGTGCTGGGCGCCATCCTGCGCGATCCGCGCACGCGCGCCGAGGAGGCCGCGATCAACCGACGCGCCCACGAGCTGCTCGACTACGTGGGCATCGGCGCGCGCGGCAACGAGCTCGCCCGCCACCTGCCCTACGGGGACCAGCGCCGCCTGGAGATCGCCCGCGCCCTTGCCACGGACCCGCGCCTCATCGCCCTCGACGAGCCCGCGGCGGGCATGAACGCCACGGAGAAGCAGGAGCTGCGCGTGCTCCTGGAATCCATCCGCCGCGACGGCACCACCATCCTCATCATCGAGCACGACATGCGCCTGGTGCTGGGCCTGTGCGACCGCGTGCTCGTGCTCGACTACGGCAAGCGCATCGCCGAGGGCGTCCCCGCCGACGTGCGGCGCGATCCGAAGGTGATCGAGGCTTACCTCGGCGCGCAACATGCCGCGACCGATGTCGAGTGACGCTACCCAAAGGCAAGGACACGGATGAACACGGATGAACACGGATCAAAATCGAATGGAGCGCCACGAACCGATCGCTGTTGCGTGCTGTTCGACCGCTCATGAGCCACTGAATGCCGTGCGGACCGGATTGGCCATCGCAATTTCAGAATCCATCCGTGTTCATCCGTGTTCATCCGTGTCCTTGCCTTTGGGTCGCGTCCTCCCCGCAGTGTCCTTGCCTTTGGGTCGCGTCACTCCCCGCATGTCCCGGCCTTTGGGTAGCGTCACTCCCCCATGCCCATGCTGAAACTGGAAAGCGTCGAGGTCCACTACGGCGGCATCCGCGCCGTGAAGGGCATCGACCTGTACGTGGAGCAGGGCGAGCTGGTGTGCCTCATCGGCGCCAACGGCGCGGGCAAGACGACCACGCTGCGCGCCATCACGGGCCTCGCCCACGCGAGCGGGCGCATCGTCTACGACGGCGAGGACATCGCGGGCCTGAAGCCGCACCAGATCGCCCGCAAGGGCCTCGCCCTCGTGCCCGAGGGCCGCGGCGTCTTCCCGCAGCTCACGATCGACGAGAACCTCGCGATGGGTGCCTACGCGCGCGGCGACAAGGCGGGCATCGCCGCCGACACCGAGCGCGTGTTCCACCTCTTCCCGCGGCTCAAGGAGCGGCGCCGGCAGACGGCGGGCACGATGTCCGGCGGCGAGCAGCAGATGCTCGCGATCGGCCGGGCGCTCATGGGCCGGCCGCGCCTGCTGCTGCTCGACGAGCCGAGCATGGGCCTCGCGCCCATCATGGTCGAGCGCATCTTCGAGGTGATCCGCCTCATCGCCTCCGAGGGCGTCACGATGCTGCTGGTCGAGCAGAACGCGCGCCTCGCGCTGGAGGCGAGCCGGCGCGCGTACGTGCTCGAGAGCGGCCTGGTCACCCTCTCGGGCGCGGCGGCCGACCTCCTGCACGACCCGCAGGTGCGCAGCGCCTACCTCGGGGAGTGATGCGCGAACGGCCTTACCAATGTAACCTGCGCGTGACGGGAAGCACAGACGGCCCGATGGGGGGGCCGCGACAATAACGAGAACGGTGGCGTGCCCGGTTCGCCGCCCGCTAGGACAGGGAATCCCATGACTTCGAATCGCGCCGCGCGCGGCGTCCTTCTCGGCCTGGCCGCGATCGTGCTGCTGGGCACGCTCGCGTTCCTGTACTGGCGCACCGAAGGCATCGACTTCAAGCGCGACGCCGAGGCGCTCACGCTGCTGCGCGAGCTGAAGGACCTGGACACCCGCTGGGATGCCGACGCGGCCCGCCTGGCCGCGAGCCCGACCGCCGCCGTGCCCGCCGACCGCACGCCCACGCTCCAGCGCATCCTGCGCGAGCTCGAGCGCGCGCGGGGCCGCCCGGAACTCGTCGCCGCCCTGCCGGAGATCACGCAGGGCATGTCGGACAAGGGCAAGGCCTGGGAAGCCCTCAAGGCGCGCCACGGCGCCTCGGCGCAGGCGCTCAAGGCCTCGGACGAGGCGCTTGCGGCGCTCGCCGCCGAGGCCGGCGCCGTCCGCCTGCGCGACCCCAAGCGCGCCGAGCGCGCCTCGGCCTTCGCCGCCGAGGTCGCCGTGCTCGCCTCCGGGGCCCGCACCGCCGGCAACGAGGACGCGGGCGCGGGCCGCCCGGCCTTCGACACTCGCCTCGCCACGCTCAAGGACGCGGCCGCCGCCACGGACTACGCCCTCTCCCCGCCGGCCGACCGCGCCGACGAGGCCGTGCGCGCCTTCCTCGCCGCGCGCGCGGCCGAGCGCGAGGCCGCCGAGAAGTTCGCCTTCCTCACCGTCGGCGCGCGCGTGGACCTGCTGGCGCAGACCATCTCCCGCTCCGTGCAGGCCGCGCTCGAGGAAAAGGAGCGCTGGCGCGTCTACCTGGTCTTCTATGCCGCCGCCCTGCTGATCGGGGTGGGCTACCTGGTCGCGCGCGTGGTGGCCGCGCAGGAGGCCCTCAAGGCCGCGAACGAGGGCCTGGAGAGGCGCGTCTCCGAGCGCACGCGGGAGCTGTCCGAGACGCTCACGCGGCTGAAGGAATCCGAGGCGCAGCTCGTGCAGAGCGAGAAGATGTCCTCGCTGGGCCAGATGGTCGCCGGCGTCGCCCACGAGATCAACACGCCGCTCGCCTACGTGAAGAACAGCGTCGCCACCGTGTGCGAGCGCCTGCCCGAGCTCAAGGACGCGGTGATGCAGTCCGAGCGGCTCATGTCGCTGCTGCAGGCGGAGGCGGCCGACCCGAAGGACCTGCAGGATGCCTTCGCCGCCACCGCCACGCGCCTGGCGCAGATCCGCGACCACCAGGTGATCGGCGACCTGGAGTCGCTCTCGAAGGACGGCCTGCACGGCATCGAGCAGATCTCGGACCTGGTGGGCAACCTCAAGAACTTCTCGCGCCTGGACCGCAGCAAGGTGGCGAGCTTCAACGTGAACGAGGGCCTGTCGGCCACCCTGCTCATCGCCCGGCCGCAGCTGCGCGGGATCGAGATCGACCGCCGGTTCGGCGAGATCCCCTCGATCACCTGCTCCCCGTCCCAGGTGAACCAGGTGTTCCTGAACCTGGTCACCAATGCCGCGCAGGCCATCGAGCGGCCGGACAAGCGCATCCGGATCACCACCCGCCGCGAGGGCGCCGAAGCCGTGGCCATCGAGGTGGCCGACAACGGCAAGGGGATCGCCCCGGAGGTGCTGCCCAAGATCTTCGACCCCTTCTTCACCACCAAGGAGATCGGCAAGGGCACGGGCCTGGGCCTGTCCATCGTCTACAAGATCGTCTCGCAGCACGGCGGCCGGATCGACGTAAAATCGGTGGTGGGCGAGGGGACCCTCTTCACGGTCGTGCTGCCCGTCCACCCGCCCGCCGACCTGGCCGACTCGCTTCCCTGACCCATGGAAATCCCCGAGAAGATCGGCAAGTACAGCGTCCAGGGCATCCTGGGCAAGGGGGCGACCGGGCTGGTCTACCGCGGCTTCGACCCCGGCATCAAGCGGCCGGTGGCCCTCAAGGTCATCGCCAAGGACCAGCTCGACCCGGCCGACGTCGACTACGTGATCAAGCGCTTCCGCCACGAGGCGGAGGCGGTCGGGCGCCTCACGCACCCGCGCATCGCGGCGATCTACGACTTCATCGAGACCGAGGACCTCGCCTGCATCGTGATGGAGCTGGTGAACGGCAAGAGCCTCGCGCACCACCTGAAGGAAGTCACCAAGTACGGCTTCCGCGACACCTGGGACATCATCCGCCAGGTGCTCGACGGCCTCGCCTACTCGCACGGCCAGGGCGTCATCCACCGCGACATGAAGCCCGGCAACATCCTGATCAACGACGACGGGCGCATCAAGATCACGGACTTCGGCGTCGCGCGCATCGACACCTCGACCCTCACCGTGATGGGCGACATCGTGGGCACCCCCCACTACATGGCGCCCGAGCAGTTCAGCGGCCTGGAGGCCACCCCGGCCACCGACCTCTACCAGGTCGGCGTCATCCTCTACGAGCTGCTCACCGGGCAGCGGCCGTTCACCGGCAACAACGTCGAGATCCTGCGGCGCGTGATGAACGACCGCCCGGCGAACCCCTCCACGCACAACCCCACGGTCACCTGGCAGCTCGACTGGGTGGTGCAGAAGGCCATCGCGAAGGACCCGAAGGAACGGTTCGCCTCCTCGCGCGAGTTCGCCGAGGCGCTCAAGGGCGCCCTCGAGGAGAGCATGGGCGTGCCGCTCGCCGTGCCGGCGGTCACCAATTCCGGGCCCAAGTCCCCCGTGGCCAACCTGCTCGACAAGGCGCGCCTCATCGCCGGCGCCAAGGATGCCGGCGTGATGGGCGAGGCGGCCGAGACCGCTTCCGCCCCCGCCACCTTCGCCGCCGGCGGCGACGCGAAGAAGGCCCGCGTGCTCTTCGTCGACGACGAGGAGCGCATCCTGAACGCCCTGCGCACGCTCTTCCGCGGCCAGTACCACGTGTTCACGGCGGAGAACGGCCCGCTCGCCCTGGAGTTCGTGAAGCGCTTCGGCATCCACGTGGTGGTGAGCGACCAGCGCATGCCCAACATGCTCGGCACGGAGCTGCTCAAGCAGGTGAAGGAGCTCTCGCCCAATTCCGTGCGCATGCTGCTCACGGGCTACTCCGACCTCGCCTCCATCGTGGGCTCGATCAACGAGGGCGAGGTGTTCCGCTTCGTGAAGAAGCCCTGGGACAACGCCGAGATCCAGAAGACCGTCGCCGACGCCGTGGCGATCGCGATGGAGCTGGCGAGCGCCCCGGCCGTGGCCGCCACGCCCCTGGAGAAGATCGAGGCCTCGATCCTCGTGGTGGATTCGGGCGCGGACCTGGTGGACGGCCTGAAGAGCGTGCTGGGCAACATCGCGCCCATCCGCGCCGTGGCCTCGCCCGACGACGCGCTCAAGGTGCTCGAGGCCGAGGAGGTCGCGCTCATCGTCGCCGACCTGGGCGTGGGCCAGGAGGGCCTCACCACGCTCTTCAAGCTGCTGAAGGCGCGCCACCCCGAGATCCTCTCCATCCTGGTGACGGAATCCTCGGATTCGGAGCTCGTCATCGAGCTCATCAACCAGGCGCAGATCTTCCGTTTCCTGAACAAGCCCATCAACGTGCGCCAGATGCGCGGCCACGTGGAGGCGGCGCTCGAGAAGTACCGCGCCTTCAAGCAGCGGCCCGACCTGGTGCGCGGGCACGCCGTGGTCGACAGCCTGCAGGCCAAGACCTCGCTCTGGGGCGCCAAGCTCTTCGAGCGCATCCGCTCGCTGCCCGACCGCCTGTTCTCCCGCGCCTGAGCGAAGGCGCCGCCCGCGGCCTTCCCCTCCCGGACCGCCCCATGACGACCCTCACCAAGGACGACCTCGCCGACCTCAAGCGCGCCAAGGCGCTGCTGGAGAACCCCGGCCTCGCCGCGAAGCTCTCGGCGATGCTGGGCACGCCCGTGGAAAAGGGCATGAAGCTGCTGCCGGCCTCGTGGCAGAAGGGCGTGCACAAGGCGACGGAGGCGGCGCTCATGAAGGCGCTCGACGTGGCGGTGACCTCGCTGGGCGAGCGCCCGCGCCTGAAGTCCCAGGACGGCTTCCACCGCATGGCCGCGGCGGCCTCGGGCGCGGTGGGCGGCGCCTTCGGGCTCATGGCCCTCTCGGTCGAGTTGCCGGTCTCCACCACCCTCATGCTGCGCTCGATCGCCGACGTGGCCGCGAGCGAGGGCGAGAACCCGCGCCACCTGGACACCAAGCTCGCCTGCCTCACGGTGTTCGCGCTCGGGTCGACGAAGGACAAGCGCGACGACGCGGGCGAGTCGGGCTACTTCGCCGCGCGCGCGGCGCTCGCCTCCGCCGTCTCGGAGGCCTCGGCGCACCTGGCGAAGAAGGGCCTCGCGAAGTCGGGGGCGCCCGCCCTGGTGCGGCTGGTCACCACCATCGGCGCGCGCTTCGGCGTGGTCGTCTCGGAGAAGGCCGCGGTGCAGGCGATCCCGATCCTGGGCGCCGCCGGCGGCGCGATGGTGAACACGGTGTTCATCGGGCACTACCAGGACATGGCCCGGGGGCACTTCATCGTCCGGCGCCTGGAGAAGATCCACGGCGCCGATCCCGTCCGCGACGCCTACCGGAGAGCCTAGAGCATGAGCGCCTACGTCCTTGCCGAGATCGAGATCGACGACCCCGAAGGCTACAAGGAATACACGACGATGGTGCCCGCGACGATCGCGCAGTACGGCGGCCGCTTCCTGGTGCGCGGCGGCGCGGCCGAGGTGCTCGAGGGCGAATGGCCGCAGCGCCGGCGCGTGCTGCTGGAATTCGCCTCGATGGAGGCCGCCCGGCTCTGGTGGGATTCGCCCGAGTACGAGAAGCCCAAGGCCCTGCGGCGCGCCTCCAGCCACGGGCGCCTGCTGCTGCTCGAGGGCTTCCCCGGCTGAGTTCCGGAGGGGACAGACGCGAAGGGGACAGACACCGAGGTGTTTGTCCCCTTCTTCCCTTCAGGATGCCGGCCGGTCAGTCCGGTCTGTCAGCGGCCGCGCCAGGCGGGCTTGCGGAAGGACTTCCCGGCGCCGCCGGGCTTGCCCGAGGGACGCGCGCCCGAGGGCGCGCGCGAGGGCATGCGCACCTTCGGCTCCAGGCCCTCGATCACCGACACGGGAATGCGCTGGGCGGTGAAGCGCTCGATCGTGCGCACCTGCGGGTGGTCGCCGGTGTTCACCAGGCTGATCGCGATGCCCGAGCGGCCCGCGCGGCCGGTGCGGCCGATGCGGTGCACGTAGTCCTCGGCCTGGCGCGGCAGGTCGTAGTTGATCACGTGCGAGATGCCGTGCACGTCGATGCCGCGCGCGGCCACGTCGGTGGCGACGAGGACGCGCAGCCGTCCCACGTGCAGCGACTGGATGGTGCGGTTGCGCGCGCCCTGGTTCATGTCGCCGTGCAGCGCCGCGGCCGCGAAGCCCTTGGAGTGCAGGTTGAGCGCCAGCTCGTCCGCCGCGCGCTTGGTCGCGGTGAAGACGATGGCCTGGTTCATCGAGACGTCGCGCAGCAGGTGGTCGAGCAGGCGGTTCTTGTGGCCCTGGTCGTCCGCCAGGTGCATGCGCTGCTCGATGTTCACGTTGCGCGCCTGGGCGGCGTCGATCTCCACGCGCGCCGGGTCCTTCATGAGCGCGCGGGCCAGGTGGGCGATGTTCGATTCCAGCGTCGCCGAGAAGAGCAGCGTCTGGCGCTCGGCGGGCGCCTTGGCGACGATCGCCTCGAGGTCGTCCTTGAAGCCCATGTCGAGCATGCGGTCGGCCTCGTCCAGCACCAGCAGCTGCAGGCGCGAGAGGTCGACGCGGCCCGACTGCATCTGGTCGAGCAGCCGGCCGGGCGTCGCGACGAGGATGTCCACGCCGTTCTGCAGCAGGCGGTTCTGCACCGGGTAGGGCATGCCGCCCACGATGGAGACGATGCGCACGCGCATCCGGCGGCCGTAGGTCTCGGCGGCCTTGGTGACCTGCATGGACAGCTCGCGCGTGGGCACGAGCACCAGCACGCGCGGGCCGCGGCCGGCGCGCGCATGCGGCTCGGCGAGCAGCTGCAGCGCCGGCAGCATGAAGGCGGCGGTCTTGCCCGAGCCCGTCTGCGACGAGACCATGAGGTCGCGCCCGGTGAGGGCCTCGGGGATCACGCGCAGCTGGACGGGCGTGGGGGCGGTGTAGCCGGCGGCGGCGACAGCCTCGCACAGCGAGGGCACGAGGCCCAGGGCATTGAAAGCCATTGGATGTTCTTCCGGCGCGGCCATTCCGGTGGGCGCGCGAGCGTACGGCGATTGCGAGAAAGGCATGCCGTCCGTCGTCGGAAACGGGGAATCGCGATCCGCCGCTGAAGCGGCGGGCGAGCGAAGCCGGCAGGCCAAGACACCGGCACCAACCGACTCGCAATCCTCGAGGAAACTTCCGCGGGGGAACTGCTGCAGGAAGAGAGGAATTCTCTTCCGGGGAGGTCAGGGACGATGAACCGAAAGCGGTGAAAAACAGGGGTTGCTGCACCGCACAACCGGCACTATACCGGAAAGAGCCCTGATTACCAATGGTTTTTTCCGGCCGCCCGTGATCGGCGGCGCGGGCGGCTTCACGCCCAGTCCTTCGGCACGAGGAAATCCGTGTAGAGCCTCGCCTCGGGCGTGCCGTCCTCGGGCTTCCAGGCGTAGCGCCACTTCACGACCGGCGGCAGCGACATGAGGATGGATTCCGTGCGCCCGCCCGACTGGAGGCCGAAGTGCGTGCCGCGGTCCCAGACCAGGTTGAACTCGACATAGCGTCCGCGCCGGTACGCCTGGAAATCGCGCTCGCGCTCGCCGTAGGCGATGCCGCGCCGGCGCTCCACGATCGGCGCGTAGGCCGGGATGAACGCCTCGCCCACCGCGCGCATCACCGCGAAGCTCCGGTCGAAGCCGAGCTCGTTGAAATCGTCGAAGAAGGTGCCGCCGATGCCGCGCGGCTCCTGGCGGTGGCGGTTGTAGAAGTACTCGTCGCACCAGGCCTTGAAGCGCGGGTGCAGGCCCGGGTCGACGGCGTCGAGCGCCGCCTTGTTCGCGCGGTGGAAGTGCGCGCAGTCCTCCTCGAAGCCGTAGTAGGGCGTGAGGTCCATCCCGCCGCCGAACCACCACACGGCCTTCGCCGCGTCGCCGTCCGGGCTCTTGGCCGCGAAGAAGCGCACGTTCATGTGCACCGTGGGCACGTAGGGGTTGCGCGGGTGGAAGACGAGCGAGACGCCCATCGCCTCCCAGGGGCGGCCGGCGATCTCCGGCCGGTGCGCCGAGGCCGAGGGCGGCAGCCGGGTCCCGGTCACGTGGGAGAAGCCGACCCCGCCGCGCTCGAGCAGGTTGCCTTCCTCCACCAGGCGCGAGAGGCCGCCGCCGCCCTCGGGGCGCTGCCATTCGTCGCGCAGGAAGGCCTTGCCGTCCAGGGCGCCGAAATGCTCGACGATCCGGTCCTGAAGGCCCGTGAGGTATTGCCTGACGGCGGTGATGTCCATGCGGGTTCCACGAAGGCGGGAACCCGCGATTCTACGTCCGGCGGTGGATGGCGCGGTGGCCGATGTCGCGGCGGTACTGCATGCCCTCGAAGCGGATCCTCGCGACGGCCTCGTAGGCGCGGTCTGCGGCGATCTTCACCTTGTCGCCGAGCGCGGTGACGCAAAGCACGCGCCCGCCGCTGGTGACGGGCCTGCCCTCGCGCATCGCGGTGCCGGCATGGAAGACGTGGACGTCGTCCGGGTCCCTGGCGAGGCCCTCGATGGGGTCGCCCTTGCGCGGGGCATCGGGGTAGCCGGCGGCCGCGAGCACCACGCCCAGCGCGGCGCGCCGGTCCCACTGGGCCTCGGCCCGGTCGAGCGTGCCCGCCACGGCGTGCTCGAGGAGCTCCAGGAAATCGCTCTTGAGCCGCATCATGATGGGCTGCGTCTCCGGGTCGCCCATGCGGCAGTTGAACTCGACGACCCGGGGGGCGCCCGCCTCGTCGATCATGAGGCCGGCGTAGAGGAAGCCCGTGTAGGGGATGCCGTCGGCCTCCATGCCGCGCAGCGTGGGCAGGATCACCTCGCGCATCACGCGCGCGTGCACCTCGGGCGTGACCACCGGCGCGGGCGAGTACGCGCCCATCCCGCCGGTGTTCGGGCCCCGGTCGCCGTCGAAGATCCGCTTGTGGTCCTGGGAGGAGGCGAAGGCGAGCGCGTGCTTGCCGTCGGCCATCACGATGAAGCTCGCCTCCTCGCCCGCCATGAACTCCTCGATCACGACGCGGTGGCCGGCCTCGCCCATCGCACCGCCCGAGAGCATCTGGTCGATGGCCTCGTGCGCCTCCGCCGGCGTGGTCGCCACCACCACGCCCTTGCCGGCGGCGAGGCCATCGGCCTTGATCACGATGGGCGCGCCTTTCAGGTCCACGTGCGCATGCGCGGCCTTCGCGTCGGTGAAGGTCGCGTAGTGCGCGGTGGGAATGCCGTGGCGCACCATGAAGCGCTTGGCGAAATCCTTGGACGACTCGAGCTGCGCGGCGGCCTTCGTGGGCCCGAAGATCGCGAGGCCCTCGGCGCGGAAGAGGTCGACGATGCCGGCGGCGAGCGGGGCCTCGGGCCCCACGACGGTGAGGTGCACGTCCTCGTCGCGGGCGAGCTTCACGAGCTCGGCCGGGGTGCTCGCCTCCACGTTGAGCAGGCCGTCCTCGCGCGCGGTGCCGGCGTTGCCGGGGGCGACCAGCACCCGCGAGACGCGGGGCGATTGCGCGAGCTTCCACGCGAGGGCGTGCTCGCGCCCGCCCGAGCCGATGACCAGGAGTTTCATGCGGGTCCCCGCTAGTGGCGGAAGTGGCGCATGCCGGTGAAGACCATGGCCATGCCGTGCCCGTTCGCGGCGGCGATCACCTCGTCGTCGCGCAGGCTGCCGCCGGGCTGGATCACGGCGCGCGCGCCCGCGTTCGCGATCACGTCCAGGCCGTCGCGGAAGGGGAAGAAGGCGTCGGAGGCGGCGACCGAGCCCTTCAGGCTCAGGCCCGCGTTCTTCGCCTTGATGGCCGCGATGCGGGTGGAATCCACGCGGCTCATCTGGCCCGCGCCCACGCCCAGGGTCATTCCGCCGCCGCAGAACACGATGGCGTTCGACTTCACGAACTTGGCCACGCGGAAGGCGAAGACCAGGTCGTTCAGCTCCGCCTCGGTGGGCTTGCGCCGGGTGACCACGCGAAGCTCGGACACGTCGAAATCGTCGGGCGTCTGCACCAGCAGGCCCCCGCCCACGCGCTTCATGTCGAGCCGGTTCTGCGCGCGCGCCACGTCGATCACCAGCAGGCGCACGTTCTTCTTGGCGCCGAAGGCGGCGAGCGCGTCCCGGTCGTAGGCCGGGGCGATCACCACCTCCACGAACTGCTTCGCCACCGCCTCGGCCGTGGCGCCGTCGACGGCACGGTTGAAGGCGATGATGCCGCCGAAGGCCGAGGTGGGGTCGGTGAGCAGCGCCCGCTGGTAGGCCTCCAGGGGCGAGGCGGCGACGGCGACGCCGCAGGGATTGGCGTGCTTCACGATCACGCAGGCGGGCACCTCGAACGTCCGGCAGCATTCCCAGGCCGCGTCGGCGTCGGCGATGTTGTTGTAGCTGAGCTCCTTGCCCTGCACCTGGCTGAACCCCGCCAGCGTGCCCGCGGGCGGATCGCGCTCGACGTAGAAGGCCGCGCCCTGGTGCGGGTTCTCGCCGTAGCGCAGCGTCTGCGCCAGGGTGAACTGCAGGTTCAGCCGGTCGGGGAAGGCCCGCGCCGCGCCCGTCTCGGCGCGCGCGGTGAGCCAGCTGGAGATCATGCCGTCGTACTCGGCCGTGTGGCTGTAGGCCTTGGCCGCGAGGGCGTAGCGCGTGGCGAGGGAGAGCCGGCCGCCGGTGGCCGCGAGCTTCTGCGCGAGGAGCGAGTAGTCGGCCGGGTCGGTCACGATCGCGACGAAGGCGTGGTTCTTCGCCGCGGCGCGCACCATGGCCGGGCCGCCGATGTCGATGTTCTCGATGGCCTCCTCCATCGAGCAGCCGGGCTTCGCCACGGCCTGCGCGAACGGGTAGAGGTTTACCACCACCAGGTCGATGGGCGGGATGCCGTGGGCCTTCATGGCCGCCACGTGGTCGGGCCTGTCGCGGCGGGCGAGGATGCCGCCGTGCACCTTCGGGTGCAGCGTCTTCACGCGCCCTTCCATCATCTCGGGGAAGCCGGTGTAGTCGCCGACCTCGATGACGGGCAGGCCCGCGGCGGCCAGGGCCTTCGCGGTGCCGCCGGTGGAGAGGATCTCCACGCCCTGCGCGGCGAGGGCCTTCGCGAAATCGACGAGGCCGGTCTTGTCGGAGACGCTGATGAGCGCCCGCTGGATCTTGATCTGGTCGTGCGCCATGAGCGGAATTTCCCGTGGGCCCCGTCAGTCCAGGCCGTGTTCCTGGAGCTTCTTGCGGAGCGTGTTGCGGTTGATGCCGAGGAGCTCGGCCGCGCGGGTCTGGTTGCCCTGCGCGTGGTACATGACCACCTCGAGCAGCGGCTTCTCGACGCAGTTCACGACCATGTTGTAGATGCCCGAGGCCTTCTCGCCGTCGAGATCCTTGAAGTACTGCTTCATCATCTTGCGCACGGTGGAGGAGAGGTCGCTCTCCCTTTCGGCGGCTTCCGCCCTCGCGGCGGCGGCGCGGGACTGGCTTCTAGGCTGCAAGGGCCACCTCGTCCAGGTATTCCAGGCGCTGCGAGTGCGTGCACAGGCCGTCGAAGAAGGCACGGACCGCGTCGACCTGCTCGCGGGCGGTTTCCAGGGTGTTCATGCGCGCGCGGAACACGGCGGAGTGGCTGAGCCCCCGCGTGTACCAGGCGATGTGCTTGCGGGCCATGCGCGAGCCGCGCTGCTCGCCGTAGAAGGCGTAGAGGTCGTCCAGGTGCGCGAGCAGGACCTCGCGGATCTCCGCGGTCTCCGGCGGCGGGAGCTTCTCGCCCGTGGCGAGGTAGTGCGCGATCTCGCGGAAGATCCAGGGGCGGCCCTGGGCCGCGCGGCCGATCATCACGGCGTCGGCGCCGGTGTAGGCGAGCACGTGCTTCGCCTTCTCGGGCGAATCGATGTCGCCGTTGGCCATGACGGGGATGCGCACCGAGGCCTTCACCGCCCGGATGGTGTCGTACTCCGCCTCGCCCGTGTACATGCAGGCCCGCGTGCGCCCGTGCAGGGCGAGGGCGGCGATGCCGCTGTCCTCGGCGATGCGGGCGATGGAGAGCGCGTTGCGGTTCTCGAGGTTCCAGCCGGTGCGGAACTTGAGGGTGACGGGCACCTCGACCGCGCGCACCACCGCCTCGACGATGGCGCGCACGAGCGGCTCGTCCTTCAGCAGCGCCGAGCCGGCGGCCACGTTGCAGATCTTCTTGGCCGGGCAGCCCATGTTGATGTCGATGATCTGGGCGCCCTTGTCCACGTTGTACCGCGCCGCCTCGGCCATCATCGCGGGGTCGGAGCCGGCGATCTGGATGACCCTGGGCTCGACCTCGCCCTCGTGGTTGCCACGGCGGATCGTCTTCTCGGAACCCCAGAGCAGCGAATTGGAGGCGACCATCTCCGACACCGCCATCCCCGCTCCCATCTTCTTGCAGAGCTGGCGGAATGGCCGGTCCGTCACGCCCGCCATGGGCGCGACGACGAGGTTGTTCCGGAGGGTGATGGAGCCGATCTTCACGGCGTTTGTAGTCGCTCTGGGAGCCGCGGAAAAGGCGCCTATTTTATACGCAGCCCTTCCCGCGACAAACATTTTTTTGAATCTTGCGTGTCGCAAGCGGGAGACTTCCTGCGCGAAGTCAAGCAACGTGCGCGCCGGTCCGGAATGCGCACGGGAAGGGCGCGGCGCCTCGCGGCGAAAATCCGATGCGCGTCCGGCGGTTGCGCCGGATTCCTCGAATCCGCGCTAGCCGCGCGCGAGCGCTCGCGCGATGGCGGCTCGCACGCGTCCGACCGCGGCACCGGCTCGGCGCGGTGCCTCCCGCCGCGCAGCGCCCGGCGCGCCGCGCCTCACTGCTTCTTGCCGCTCAGGTTCCCGACCAGGGAGGAAGCCGCGGACAGCCCGCCACCCATGGTCCCGGCCACGCCGCCCTCGAACGGACCGGTCTTCACCAGGCCACGCCCGCTCTGGTCGGACCCGGCCTGCACGACCACGCTGCCCTTGCCGTTGCTGATCACGAGCCGCCCGGCCCCGGATTCGGCCCCGGTGGCGAGCGTGACCTGCGCGGTGCCTTCGGCATCGAAGACGTTCACCATGCCCGCGTTGCCGTCGCTCGCCAGTTCGGCGCGCGCCTTGCCGCCTTTCGGGCCGAAGACGCGAACGACCCCACCGGCCGGGGTCGAGGAGACGGACACGACCGAGTTGCCGCCCGCCGCGCCGGTGAGCACCATCCGCCCGCCATCGGGATCGGCCATCAGCCCCGCGACGGCCTTCGCCCCGGGACCGAACACCTTCACGGTGCCCTCGCCGGACTTGGTCGCCGTGAGCGTGATGAACTCCGCCGTGCCCTTGCGCAGGTAGAGGCCGAGCCCGTCTTCGGCCCGGTGCCCGAGCATGGCGGACTGTTCGTTGTCCTTCACGCGCAGGAAGCTGCCCGAGGGATTGGCCACCAGCGAGGACAGCAACGCGCCGGACGCATCGAAGAGCTGGACCGACGACGAGCCGCCCGCGCCGGGGCCCATCTCCACGCGGCCAGCTTCCGGATTGCCGACGACGGCGCGCGCCGCGCCCGCCGCGCCACCGGCATCGACGCGGAAGAGGACGCGTCCCGCGGCATCCTGCACGACGAACGGCGCGCGCAAGGTGGACGGTTGCGCCGCGGGCGGCGGCGTCGGCGCCGGGTTGCGCCCGGGCGGCGGCGGCGTCGGGGATTCGAAGACCTTGGCCTCGAGCGTGCGCACCCGGTTCTGCAGGTCGAGCACGCGCGCGTTCGTCTCGTTCAGGTTCGTCTGCAACCGGACGTTGTCCTTCCTGAGGTCCGCGATCTCCTTGAGGATGATCTCCGTCGTGCCCCGCGGCGGCACGCGCGCCTCCAGCAGGTTCACCTGGTTCTGCAGGATGGCGTGCTGCGCCTGCTCCACCGGCTGCGCGAGCGGGGGCCGCCTCGAGCAGGAAGAGGGCGAGGGCGGCGGACAACAGGGCGGTTCCGGTCTGCATGGCATTCCCCAGGGTGGACGAAGCGCGTACGCCTGCGGGAACGGCCCGCGCCGGCGGCGCTTCGACGGACCGCGCGAGCCGGCGCCGCGTCGGCTCGCCGCACGGGAGCCGAGGCGCCGGTCGGAAGCCACTCTACTTCACCCGGGACGGCCGATCGATCGCCGCGCCCGCCATTTTTCGCCGCGGCGCGCGGGGAGCATCCGCCATATTTCGCGCGCCGCTAGTCCGGGGCGCCGTAGCCGCCGCCGCCGGGCGTCTCGATGACGAAGACATCGCCCGCGGCCACGGCCGTCTCGTCGGCGAAGCCCAGGTCGGTGCGCGTGCCGTCGGCGCGCTCGACCCAGTTGGCGCCGAGCGCGCCCGGCAGCCCGCCCGCCATCCCGTAGGGCGGCACGCGGCGATGGCCCGCGAGGATTGCGGCGGTCATCGGCTCGAGGAAGCGGATGCGCCGCGTGGCGCCGTTGCCGCCGTTCCACCGGCCCTTCCCGCCGCTGCCCGCGCGGATCCCGTGCGCGTCCACGCGCACCGGGTAGCGCCACTCGAGGACCTCCGGGTCGGTGAGGCGCGAGTTCGTCATGTGCGCCTGCACGGTGTCGGTGCCGGGGTAGCCCGGCCCGGCGCCGGTGCCGCCGGAGATGGTCTCGTAGTACTGGTAGGTGTCGTTGCCGAAGGTGAAGTTGTTCATCGTCCCGTAGGACGCCGCCTGGTTGCCGAGCGCGCCGTAGAGCGCGTCGGTGATGCACTGCGAGGTCTCCACGTTGCCGGCCACCGTGGCGGCGGGCGGGCGCGGGTTGAGCATCGAGCCCTCGGGGATGCGCACCTCGAGGGGCTTCAGGCACCCGGCGTTCAGCGGGATGTCGTCGTCCACCAGCGTGCGGAAGACATAGAGGACGGCCGCGTAGACCACCGCCGAGGGCGCGTTGAAGTTGCTCGCGAGCTGCGCGCTGGTGCCGGCGAAGTCGATCACGGCGCTGCGGCGGTCGGCGCCGATGGTGATCTTCACGCGGATCACCGCGCCGTTGTCCATCTCGCAGGCGAACTCGCCGTCCTTGAGCACGCCGATCACGCGCCGCACGCATTCCTCGGCGTTGTCCTGCACGTGGCCCATGTAGGCCTTCACGACGTCCAGGCCGAAGTGGGCCACCATGCGGCGCAGCTCCTGCACGCCCTTCTCGTTGGCGGCCACCTGCGCGCGCAGGTCGGCGATGTTCTGGTCGGGGTTGCGGGCGGGGTACCTCGCGCCGGCGAGCAGGGCGCGCATCTCGGCCTCGAGCAGGCGGCCGTCCTCGACGAGCTTCACGTTGTCCAGGAGCACGCCTTCCTCCTCCACCGTCTTCGAGAA
Source organism: Usitatibacteraceae bacterium (assembly GCA_044221765.1). Lineage (GTDB taxonomy): Bacteria > Pseudomonadota > Gammaproteobacteria > Burkholderiales > Usitatibacteraceae > FEB-7. The sequence goes on from JBGAOO010000001.1 coordinate 31,720, forward strand.
GGGCGGCATGGAGCCGGGCGTGATGCCGCCGATGTCGGCGTGGTGTCCCCGGGACCCCACGTAGAAAAGCGGGGACACGGATGGACACGGACCAGGACGGATTTCCCGTGGCGATTCACCGGGCGAGGGGACTGTCCCCGCCTCTTGGGGACCGTCCCCTTGCCGAGCGCCTGCGGTGTCGTCGAGAAAGACGGGGGTGATGACCGTCACGTCCGGCAGGTGCGTGCCCCCGTTGTAGGGATCGTTCAGGACGTAGACGTCGCCCGGCCTCATCTTCCCCGCGTTCTTCGCGATGACGGTCTTGATGGACTCGCCCATCGAGCCCAGGTGCACGGGCATGTGCGGCGCGTTGGCGATGAGCTGGCCGCCGCTGTCGAAGAGCGCGCAGGAGAAGTCCAGGCGCTCCTTGATGTTCACGGAGTAGGCGGTCTGCGCCAGGCGCACGCCCATCTGCTCCGCGATGGACATGAAGAGGTTGTTGAACACCTCGAGCATCACCGGGTCGGCCTTCGTGCCCGCGGCGTAGCGCACGGCGCGCGGCCGGACGCGGCGCAGCACGAGGTGGTCGAGCGCGGTGACCTCGGCCTCCCAGCCGGGTTCGACCACCGTCGTCGAGTTCTGCTCCGCGATGATCGCCGGGCCGGCCAGGCGCTGCCCGGGCACCAGGTGCTCGCGGCGCAGGACCGGCGTGTCGTGCGCCTCGCCCCCGCTCACCATGCGCACGCGCTCGAGCGGCTCGCCCGGGGCGCGCCCGGCCCGCGCCTGCGCGCCCTCCGCCGGCGCATCGGAGCGGCCGATCGCCTCGACCGACACCGCCTCGACGATGAGCGTGCGCTCGGGCATGAGGAAGCTGAAGCGCGCGCGGTACAGCCGCTCGAAGGCCTCGCGCATCGCCGCCGGCTCGCCCAGGGGCACCGCCAGGGCCGTGTCCGTGCCCTCGTACTTCAGGTGCGCGCGCCGCTCGAGGCGCTCGAGCGGGACGCCCTGCCCCGCCAGCTCCTTCGCGCAGGCCTCGCCCAGGCGCCCGGCGCGCTCGCCGATCTCGGCCATGGCCGCCTGCTCGAGCCGGCGCTCCACCGCCTCCTCGCGCAGCGCGCGCACCTGCGCGAGGCCCATGCCGTAGGCCGAGAGCACGCCGGCGAGCGGGTGGATGTAGACCTGCGTCATGCCCAGCTCGTCGGCCACCAGGCAAGCGTGCTGCCCGCCCGCGCCGCCGAAGCACGCGAGCGTGTACTGCGTCACGTCGTGGCCGCGCTGCACGCTGATGAACTTGATCGCGTTCGCCATGTTCGCCACGGCGATGCGCAGGAACCCCTCCGCCACCTGCTCGGCCGACTGCGGCTGGCCGGTGGCCGCGGCGATCTCGTCCGCGAGGCCGGCGAACTTCGCCTTCACCGCCCGGGCGTCGAGCGCCTCGCCTCCCTTCGGGCCGAACACCTTCGGGAAGTACGCGGGCTGGATGCGCCCGAGCATCACGTTGCAGTCGGTCACGGCGAGCGGGCCGCCGCGCCGGTAGCAGGCCGGCCCGGGATTGGCGCCCGCCGAGTCGGGCCCCACGCGCTGGCGCTGGCCGTCGAAATGCAGGATCGACCCGCCGCCGGCGGCGATGGTGTGGATCGACATCATCGGCGCGCGCATGCGCACCCCGGCCACCTGCGTGTCGAACTCGCGCTCGAGCTCGCCCGCGTAGTGCGACACGTCGGTGGAGGTGCCGCCCATGTCGAAGCCGATCACCTTCGCGAAGCCGGCGAGCTCCGAGGTCTTCACCATGCCCACGATGCCGCCCGCCGGCCCGGAGAGGATCGAGTCCTTGCCCTGGAAGCGGTGCGCGTCCGTGAGCCCGCCCGAGGACTGCATGAACAGCAGGCGCGCGCCGGGCAGCTCGCCGGCCACCTGGTCCACGTACCGGCGCAGGATGGGCGAGAGGTACGCGTCGACGACCGTGGTGTCCCCGCGCGAGACGATCTTCATGAGCGGGCTCGCGACGTGGGAGGCCGACACCTGCGTGAAGCCGATCTCGCGGGCGAGCGCGGCCACGCGCGCCTCGTGCGCGGGAAAGCGGTAGCCGTGCATGAACACGACGGCGAGGGCGCGATAGCCCTGCGCGTACGCGGCCTCGAGATCGCGCCGCGCGGCCTCCTCGTCCAGGGGGGTCACCACCTCGCCGCGCGCCCCGACGCGCTCGTCCACCTCGATCACGTGCTTGTAGAGCAGCTCGGGCAGGCGGATGTGGCGGTCGAAGATGCGCGGGCGGTTCTGGTAGGCGATGCGCAGCTGGTCGCGCAAGCCGCGCGTCACCGCGAGCACCGTGGGCTCGCCCTTCCTCTCCAGCAGCGCGTTGGTGGCCACCGTGGTGCCCATCTTCACGGCCTCGATCCGCTCGACGGGGATGGGTTCGCCGGGCGCGACGCCCAGGAAGTGGCGGATCGCGGCGAGCGCGGCGTCGGGATACTGCTCGGGATTCTCGGAGAGCAGCTTGTGCGTGGCGATGCCGCCGTCGGGCTTGCGGGCGACGACGTCGGTGAAGGTGCCGCCGCGGTCGATCCAGAACTGCCAGCCAGGCGCCGCGGCCGTCATCGCGCGCCCCGCGCGCGGAAGCGCTCGAGCAGCTCGCGTCCCTCGGGCCCGGCGCGCTTCTCCCACTCCTCGATGGCCTCGCGCGCCGCCTCGGCCAGGCGTGCCCGGAGCGCCGGCGCGATGGCCGGCGTGATCGTCATGCCGTTCTCCTTCATGCGGGCATGGTTGGCGGCCACGCGCCCCTGCATCGCCTGCCACTGCCGCGCCTCGGTCTCGGCCGCGATCTCGAGGACCGCCCGGCGCGAGGCCTCGTCCAGCGCCTCGAAGCGCTCCAGGCCCACGGTGGCGAAACTGAGCGGCACCGCGTAGCCGATCTCGGTGAAGTGCGGCAGGTGCTCCCAGAGCTTGCGGCCGGCGCCGCCATCGCCCGAGGAGAGCACCGCGTCGATCTCCCCGCTCGCGAGCCTGGCCGGCAGGTCGGAGAAGGACACCACGCTCGCCTTCGCCCCGAGCCGCGCGAAGAGGGCGGTGCCGGTGCCGTCGTAGGTGCGGATCCTCAGCCGCGAGACCGCGGCCACGGTGTCGGCCGGCGCCTTGGCCCACACGCCCGCGGCGGGCCAGGGCGTGGCGTAGAGCAGCTTCTGCCGGCGCGCGGCGAAGAGGCGCTCGTACGCGGGCCGCGCCAGGTCGTAGAGGGCGCGCGCCTCGCCCACGTCGGCCGCGAGGAACGGCAGCGAGGAAAGGCCCAGCAGCGGGATGTCCGCCCCGAGCGCGCCGCCGAAGGTGTCGGCCATCGCGACCTTGCCCTCGGCCACCGCCGCCACCTGCTCGCGCGACTTCCACCCGAGCTTCGCGTCGGGCATGGCGATGACCGCGAGCTTGCCGTGCAGGCGCTCGCCCACCCGCCTGGCGAAGTACGCGTCGCCCTCGGCGGTGAGCGATGTCGCGGGATACTCGTTCGCGATGGCCCATTCCTGCGCCGGGTGGTGCGCGCACGCGCTGGCGGAAACGGCGATGAACGCGAGGGCAAGGGCGGTTCGCAAGACGATTCTCCCGGGGGACGCGAGGGGCGGTGGCACGCGCGGGCCCGAAGCAGGCCGCCCGGCGCGCGACAACATTTTGACACGGGGGGACGCGCTTGCTAGTTTCCGGGGTGTGCCGCGCCCGCCCGACGGGCGCCCGGCTGCCCGCCACCCCCGGACCCCCGAACTTCCCCACCACCCCCAGGAGAGCCGATCATGAAACGCCTGCATGGCCTCGTCGCGCTGCTTGCCGCCGGCCTCGTCACCGCCGCCAGTGCGCAAACGAAGTGGGACATGCCCACGCCCTACGCCGCCACCAACTTCCACACGGAGAACGTGGTCCAGTTCGCCGCGGACGTCGACAAGGCGACCGGGGGCAAGCTCAAGATCACCGTGCACTCGAACGCCTCGCTCTTCAAGGCGAACGAGATCAAGCGCGCGGTGCAGGGCGGCCAGGCGCAGATCGGCGAGATCCTGCTCTCGGGCTACTCCAACGAGGACCCGATCTTCGGCACCGACTCGGTGCCCTTCCTCGCCACGAGCTACGCCGAGTCCGCCAAGCTCTGGAAGGTCTCGAAGAAGGCGGTCGAGGACCGCTTCGCCAAGCAGGGGATGATGGTCCTCTACGCCGTGCCGTGGCCGCCGCAGGGCATCTACACCACCAAGCCGATCAACTCGGTGGCGGACATGAAGGGCCTCAAGATGCGCACCTACAACCCGGCCACCTCGCGCATCGCCGAGCTCGCCGGCGCGCAGCCGGTCACCATCCAGGCCGCCGAGCTCGCGCAGGCCATGGCCACGGGCGCGGTGAACGCGAACATCACCTCCGGCGCCACGGGTTACGACACCAAGGCCTGGGAGGTGGTGAAGAACTACTACGACACGCAGGCCTGGCTGCCCAAGAACGTCGTGTTCGTGAACAGGAAGGCGTTCGACGCGCTGGACAAGCCCGCGCAGGCGGCGGTGCTCAAGGCCGCGGCCGAGGCGGAGACGCGCGGCTGGAAGATCTCCGAGGAGAAGACCGGCTTCTACACGGGCGAGCTGAAGAAGAACGGCATGAACGTGCAGCCGCCCTCGGCCCAGCTCAAGGCCGACTTCAAGAAGATCGGCGACACGATGACGGCGGAGTGGCTCAAGAGCGCCGGCGCCGACGGCCAGGCGATCGTCGACGCCTTCCGCAAGTAGCCCCCCGGCCGCGGCGCACAGGACGGCCCTCCCATGCGCCGCGCGCTCGACGCCCTCTATGACGGCGCGGCCTGGGCCGCGGCCTTCTTCATGGTGGGCGTGCTGCTCATGGTGCTCGCGAGCGTGCTCGGGCGCCTGCTCGACTTCAACCTGCGCGGCTCCGACGCCTACGCCGGCTACTCGATGGCGGCCGCGGCCTTCCTCGCCGCCGCGCACACGCTCAAGCGCGGCGAGCACATCCGCGTGACGCTGCTGCTCGAGCGCTTCGGCGCCCGGGTCACGCACCTGATGGAGCTGTGGTGCCACGCGGGCGGCACCTTCTTCTGCGCCGCCCTCGCCTGGTACAGCGTGCGCCTCGCCTGGCAGTCGTACGCCTTCAACGACATCTCTCAGGGCAACGACGCCACGCCGCTGTGGGTCCCGCAGCTGAGCATGGCGGTGGGGGCGTGCATCCTGCTCGTGGCCATGGTCGACGACCTCGTCCTGCACGCCCGGCACCGCGCGAAGCAGCGCGCCACGGCGGACCAGGACCTGAAGCTGATGGAATAGCGCGGCCATGGACCTGCTCATCACCGCCGCGCTCATCGCCCTGCTCTTCCTGCTGCTGGGCAGCGGCCTGTGGATCGCGCTCTCGCTGCTGGGCGTGGCGTGGATCGGCATGGAGCTGTTCACCACGCGCCCGGTGGGCGACGCCATGGCCGTCACCATCTGGGGCTCGATGTCGAGCTGGACGCTCACCGCGCTGCCGCTCTTCCTGTGGATGGGCGAGATCCTCTTCCGCACGCGCCTGTCCGAGGACATGTTCAAGGGCCTGGCGCCCTGGCTCACGAAGATCCCCGGGCGGCTGCTGCACACGAACATCATCGGCTGCACGATCTTCGCGGCCGTCTCGGGCTCGAGCGCGGCCACGTGCGCGACCATCGGCAAGATGACGCTGCCCGAGCTCCAGAAGCGCGGCTATCCCGAGGAGATGACGATCGGCACCCTCGCGGGCGCGGGCACCCTCGGGCTGCTCATCCCGCCCTCGATCATCATGATCGTCTACGGCGTGACGGCGGAGGTGTCGATCACGCGCCTGTTCATCGCCGGCGTGCTGCCCGGGCTCATGCTCGCCGGGCTCTTCATGGGCTACACGATCATCTGGGCCCTGCTCAACCCCGGCAGGATCCCGGAGGAGAAGGAGCACCTGGGCTTCGGCCAGAAGCTCTACGCCTCGCGCCACCTCATCCCGGTGGTGGGCCTCATCGGGCTCGTGCTCGGCTCGATCTACGTGGGCATCGCCACGGCAACGGAAGCCGCCGCCCTGGGCGTGGTGGGCGCCCTCGCCATCTCCTGGCTGCAGGGCTCGATGAGCCGGAAGGTGTTCGTCGAGAGCCTCATGGGCGCCACGCGCCTTTACTGCATGATCGCGATGATCCTGGCGGGCGCGGCCTTCCTCACGCTCTCGATGGGCTACATCGGCCTGCCGCGGCACCTGGCCGAGTACATCACGGGGCTGGGCCTGTCGCAGTTCTGGCTGCTCTTCTGGCTGATGGTGTTCTACATCATCCTGGGCTGCTTCCTGGACGGCATCTCCATGGTCGTGCTCACCATGGGCGTCATCCTGCCCACCATCCAGAAGGCGGGCGTGGACCTCATCTGGTTCGGCATCTTCATCGTGCTCGTGGTGGAGATGGCGCAGATCACCCCGCCGGTGGGCTTCAACCTCTTCGTGCTGCAGGGCATGACGAAGAAGCAGATCACGTGGCTGGGCCGCGTGTCCTTCCCGCTCTTCCTGCTCATGATGGTCGCGGTGCTGCTGCTCTACTACTTCCCCGGCATCGTGACCTGGCTGCCCGGCCACATGTAGCGGCGCGGGAGCCGGCCACGACGCCGGCGGTCCCGCTCAGTCGTGGTGCCGGCCGCGGCCCATCCCCGCGCCCATGCCGCCCATCGCGCCCGGGCCATGCATCCCGCCCCGCTGGTCGATGATCGCCTTCTGCTCCTTCGTGAGCGAACCGTAGAGCTCGCCCAGGGACTTCGCCATCGACGCCATCGCCGCGCCGCGCTGCTGCATCTGCGCCGCGTGCTGCGCCATGCGCTCGGGTGCCGTCGGCACCGCCGCGCCTTCCTGCGCCTTGGCACGCGCGGGATGCAGGGCGCCCGCCTGCGATTTCGTCGCGTCCGCGAACTTCTTCCAGGCGCCTTCCTGGTCGGCGGTGATCTTCAGCCGGGATTTCAGGATGACCAGGTGGGCTTCCGCGCGGGCGGCGGGATCCACGTCGGCCATCGGGCCGTGCCCCGGGCCCATGCCGCGACCGGCGCCCGGGCCGTGCCCCGGTCCCATGCCCATGCCGTGCCCGGGACCCATGCCCATGCCCTGCCCGGGACCCATGCCATGGCCGGGGCCGCCCGCGGGTTGCGCCTGCGCGAGCGCCGAGAAAGCCAATGCCACGCCGGCGACGAGCCCGGCCACTGCCTTGTGATGTCGATTCATGGTGCGTCTCCAGTGATGTGGGTGGGATGTCCGTTCGAGGGTCCGCCCCGCATCCGGGGAAGGCGCCTCGCAACGGTTATGATTTGAGCACCGCGGTGTAAGCGCGCGATGTCACGCAAGGCCGATTTGGTAGCGCACTGCGACAAGCCGGCCGGCCGACACACTGCGTTACTTTTCTCCCTTCCGAGCCCGGCGCCACCCCCGCAGAATCCCGCCATGGACGCCCCCGACCACATCCTCGTCGTCGACGACGACGCCGAGATCCGCAGCCTGCTCACCGAGTACCTGGTGAGGAACGGGCTGCGGGCGACGGCGGTCGCCGACGGGCGGGCCATGTGGCAGGCGCTCGAGGCGGCGCGGATCGACCTGGTCGTGCTCGACGTGATGCTCCCGGGCGACGACGGCCTCACCCTGTGCCGCAACCTGCGCGCCCGGTCGGAGATCCCCATCCTCATGCTCACCGCGCGCGGCGAGGAGACCGACCGCATCGTGGGCCTGGAGATGGGCGCCGACGACTACCTCGCGAAGCCCTTCAGCGCCCGCGAGCTGCTCGCGCGCGTGAAGACGATCCTGCGCCGCGCGCGCAGCCTGCCGGCGAACCTGCGGCCGGACAACGCGCGCCACCTGCGCTTCGCCGGCTGGCTGCTCGACACGGTGCACCGGCAGCTGCGCTCGCCGGAAGGCGTGGTGACGCCGCTCTCGGGCGCCGAGTACCGCCTGCTGCGCATCTTCCTCTCGCACCCGAACCGGGTGCTCAACCGCGACCAGCTGGTGGACCTCACGCAGGGGCGCGAGGCGGACCCGCTCGACCGCAGCATCGACGTGCAGGTGAGCCGCCTGCGCCACCGGCTGGGCGACGACCCGCGCGAGCCGCGCCTCATCAAGACCGTGCGCGGCGAGGGCTACGTGCTGTCGGCGGAGGTCGCCGCGGAGCCATGAGGCGCTACCTGCCCCGCTCCCTCTTCGGGCAGCTGATGCTGGTGCTGGCGGGCGGGCTCGTCCTCGCGCAGCTGCTCAGCGCGGCGCTGCACCTGCTCGAGCGCGACTCGGTGCTCGCCCGCGCGAGCGGCATGCAGCCGGCGCAGCGCATCGCCGACATCGTGAAGCTGCTCGACTCCCTCGGCCCCGCCGAGCGCGAGCGGATCGTGCGCATCCTGAGCGTGCCGCCGCTCGTCGTGTCGCTGGACCGCGCGCCGGCGGCCCCGCCGCCCGATCCGGGCGGCAGCGCGCGCGCGCAGATGTTCTCGGCCATGCTGCAATCGGCCCTGGGCGACGACCGCCCCGTGTTCGCCGCCGTCCGCCCGCGGCCGGGACGCGATCCGGACGTGGCGCCCCCCGAGGGTCCGATGCGAAAGGGCATGGGCATGGGCGGCCCGGGCGGG
>JBGAOO010000223.1:0-5721 GCA_044221765.1 Usitatibacteraceae bacterium
GGCGGCGCCGCCGGAAGAACGCGCACGTGCCAAGGAACTCGCCGCGCCGATGCCCGAGAAGAAATCGGCCGTCGCGAAACCGGATGCGATGCCGGCACCGGCGCTCGTTCCCGCGCCTGCCCCCGTGCCCGCTCCTGCGCCGGCAACGCCTGCCGCACCTGCATTGGCCCCCGCACCGACACCCCCCCCGCCACGCGCCCCCGCCGCGCCGCCGGCATCGTCCGCGCCGGCCCTGCCCGAAGCGGCGATGGCCGCCAAGCCGGCGACGCTCGCGCCGCCCGCGCCTTCCGCGGCTTCCGATGCCGCCAACCGGGCCACGGCTGGCGCCGGCCCTGGCCGTCTTGCTTCACCCGCGGCGCCGGGCGTCGCGGCACCGCAGGCGATGCCGCGGGCGAAGTCCGAGGCCGCGCCGGCGCGCGATGCCGCGGTAGTGGCGCAGGGCTCGCTGGAGCGGCAGGACTCGATCGCGAAGCAGGCAGCGCAATCGCCGTTGCCCCCGGAGCAGCAGCTCGCCCGCATCGCGGAGCTGCGCGCGAAGGGCCGGCACGAGGAAGCCGACAAGGCGCTGGCCGACTTCCGCCGCGCCCATCCGGACTACCGGCTGAGCGAGGAGTGGCGCCGCAAGGTGGAGCGCCCCTGACCGGGCGCTAGAGCAGGCAGGAGAGCCGCTCCTCCCGCAGGGAAGCGAAGCCGTGCCGCTCGTAGAAGCGGCGCGCCCCGGGGTTGTCCACGTGCGAGGCGGTGTCGATGCGCGTGGCGCCGGCCCCGCGCAGCTCCTCCTTCAACGACGCGAGCATCGCGGACCCGATGCCCTTCCCTTCCAGGCCGGGGCGCACGTTCACGTCGTCGAGCTTCGCGACCAGGGTGCCGCGCGAGGTGGAGATGGCGAAGCAGGCCACGCAGCAGCCGACCACGCGGCCATCCTCGCGCGCCATCCACACGAAGCCGAGCTCGGGACGCGCGACGAAGAGGTCCAGCGCGCGGCGCAGGGCCTGCGGCCCGCCGTCGCCGTACGCGGCCGCCACGTCGAGGTAGTGGGGATCGGCCTGCAGGAAGGCGAGGAAGAGCCCGAAGGCCTCCTCGCGGTCGGCTTCGCCCATGCGGGCGAAGGCGAGCGCGCTCACTTCGCGCCGGCGACGCCGTAGGCGCCCACGCGCGATTCCGAGAGGGTGAGCGCCTCGCAGCGCCGGTCGATGCGGCCGTACTCCGCCTCGTGCTCGCCGAGGTAGGTGCTGTACGCCTCCTCGCTCTCCCAGCGGTCGATGGTCACGTACTCGCCCGGGCGCTCGTCGTCGGCGAGCAGCTCCGTGCCCAGGTACGCCTTCGAGCCGGAGAAGAACTTCGCCCACTCGCCCTTCGGGCCGTAGGCCTTCACGAATTTCGCCTCGTGATCGGGATCGACGCGGTAGCGCCAGATCACGACGTAGGGGCCGGCACCGGCGGCCGTCATCCGAGCCACGCGCGTGCGTTGCGGAACATGCGCATCCAGGGCGAGTCCTCGCCCCAGCCCTCGGGGTGCCAGGACATCAGCACGGTGCGGAACACGCGTTCCGGGTGCGGCATCATGATCGTGAAGCGACCGTCGGGCGTGGTGACGGCGGTGAGGCCGCCCGGCGAGCCGTTCGCGTTGTACGGATAGGTCTCGGTCGGCCGGCCGCGGTGGTCCACGAAGCGCGCGGCCACCAGGTACTGGCAGGCCTCGAGCGTCCTCGCGTCGCGGAACGTGGCCTTGCCCTCGCCGTGCGCGGTGACGATCGGGATGCGGCTGCCTTCCATCCCCGCGAAGAGGATCGAGGGCGACTTCTGCACCTCCACCAGCGTGAAGCGCGCCTCGTACTGCTCGGAGAGGTTGCGCTCGAAATGCGGCCAGTCCTGCGCGCCCGGGATGATGCCCTTCAGGTTCGACACCATCTGGCAGCCGTTGCACGCGCCCAGCGCGAACGAATCGGCGCGCCCGAAGAAGGCCTCGAACTCGTCCCGTGCGCGCGGGTTGAAGAGGATGGACTTGGCCCAGCCCTCGCCCGCGCCGAGGGTGTCGCCGTAGCTGAAGCCGCCGCAGGCGGCGAAGCCCTTGAAGTCGGCGAGCCGCACGCGCCCGGCGAGGATGTCGCTCATGTGCACGTCGAAGGCCGCGAAGCCCGCGCGGTCGAACGCGGCGGCCATCTCCATCTGCCCGTTCACGCCCTGCTCGCGCAGGATCGCGATGCGCGGGCGCGCGCCCGTCGCGATGAACGGGGCGGCGATGTCCTGCGCCGGGTCGAAGGTGAGCCGGGCATGCAGGCCCGGGTCGCGCGCGTCGAGGATGCGGTCGTATTCCTGGTCGGCGCAGGCCGGGTTGTCGCGCAGGCGCTGGATCGCGTGCGTCACCGACGACCAGGCGCGGTGCAGGTCGATGCGCGACTCGGCGAGCACCGCCTTGCCGTTCAGGATGACGCGCACCTGGTCCTGCTCGTTCAGGTGCCCGACGACCTGCGACTCGCGCGACAGGCCCGCCTGGCGCAGCCGCTGCATCACCTCGGCGCGGTCTTCCTTGCGCACCTGGATCACCGCGCCCAGCTCCTCGCAGAAGAGCGTGGCGAGGACGCGGTCGGCGAGGTGGCCGGCGAGCACGTCCGTCTGGCGCTCGTGGCCGTCCACGTCCAGCTGCTTCGGGTCGAGCGCGAGGTTGTCCAGGTAGACGGTGACGCCCGTGCGCCCGGCGAACGCCATCTCGCACAGGACCGCCCAGAGGCCGCCGTCGGAGCGGTCGTGGTAGGCGAGCAGGTGCCCGGCGTCGTTCAGCGCCTGGATCGCGCCGAAGAACGCGGCGAGCTTCACCGGCTCGTCGAGGTCGGGCGCCGAGTCGCCCAGCTGGCCGTGCACCTGCGCGAGCGCGGAGCCGCCCAGGCGGTTGCGGCCGGCGCCCAGGTCGATCAGCACCAGCTCGGTCTCGCCCCGGTCCGTGCGAAGCTGCGGCGTGAGCACGCGCCGCGCGTCGGTGACCGGCGCGAAGGCGGAGACGATGAGCGAGAGCGGCGCGGTGACGGCCTTCGCCTCGCCCGTCTGCGCATCCTGCCAGGTCGTCTTCATCGACATGGAGTCCTTGCCCACCGGGATCGACACGCCCAGCGCGGGGCACAGCTCCATCCCCACGGCCTTCACCGTGTCGAAGAGGGCCGCGTCCTCGCCCGGGTGGCCGGCCGCGCACATCCAGTTGGCCGAGAGCTTCACCTGGCCCAGCGCCGCGATCGGCGCGGCCGCGATGTTGGTGATCGCCTCGCCCACGGCCATGCGGCCCGAGGCGGGCGCGTCGATGAGCGCGAGCGGCGTGCGCTCGCCGATCGCCATCGCCTCGCCCAGGTACGTGTTGTAGCCCATGGTGGTCACCGCGCAGTCGGCCACGGGCACCTGCCACGGGCCCACCATCTGGTCGCGCGCGCACATCCCGCCCACGGAACGGTCGCCGATGGTGACGAGGAAGGTCTTGTCGGCGACGGTCGGCAGGCGCAGCACGCGGTACGCGGCCTCGACGAGGTCGATGCCCGCGGTGGCGAGCGGCGCGAGCGGGCGCGCCAGGCGCTTCACGTCGCGGTGCATGCGCGGGGGCTTGCCGAGCAGCACCTCCATCGGCATGTCCACCGGCGTGTTGCCGAAGAGCGGGTCCTCGACGACGAGCCGGTCATCGGCGCGCGCACGGCCCACGACCGCGTACGGGCAGCGCTCGCGCTCGCACAGGCGCGCGAAGTCGGCGAGCCGCGCGGCAGGCAGCGCGATCACGTAGCGCTCCTGCGATTCGTTCGACCAGATCTGCATGGGCGACATGCCCGGTTCCTCGCTGGGCACCGCGCGCAGGTCGAAGGTGGCGCCCACGCCGCCGGCATGCGCCAGCTCGGGGAAGGCGTTCGAGAGCCCGCCCGCGCCCACGTCGTGGATCGAGAGGATGGGATTGGCGCCGCCCAGCTGCCAGCAGGCGTCGATCACTTCCTGGCAACGGCGCTCGAGCTCCGCGTTCGCGCGCTGCACCGAGTCGAAGTCGAGCGCCTCGGTGTTGGTGCCGCTCGCCATCGAGGAGGCGGCGCCGCCCCCCAGCCCGATGAGGAAGCCCGGGCCGCCCAGCTGGACGAAGACGGTGTCCGCGTCGAACGCGTGCTTGGTCACGTGGCCGGCCGACAGGTTGCCCAGGCCGCCGGCGAGCATGATGGGCTTGTGGTAGCCGCGCACCTCGCCCGAGGCCGCGAGCTCGAAGGTGCGGAAGTAGCCCGCGAGGTTGGGCCGGCCGAACTCGTTGTTGAAGGCCGCGCCGCCGATGGGGCCCTCGACCATGATCGCGAGCGCGGAGGCGATGCGGCCGGGCTTGCCGTAGTCGGCCTCCCAGGGCTCGGGCTGCCCGGGCAGGCGCAGGTTCGAGACCGAGAAGCCCGTGAGGCCCGCCTTGGGCTTGGCGCCCGTGCCCGTCGCGCCCTCGTCGCGGATCTCGCCGCCCGCGCCCGTGCCGGCGCCCGGATGCGGCGCGATCGCCGTCGGGTGGTTGTGCGTCTCGACCTTCATGAGGATGTGCGTGAGGTCCTCGTGGAAGGCCCACGCGCCCCCGGCACCGGGATGGAAGCGCTCGATGCGCGCGCCTTCCATGATCGCGGAGTTGTCCGAGTACGCGACGACGGTGCCGCGCGGGCTCGTGCGGTGCGTGTTCTTGATCATCTGGAAGAGCGAGTGGTCCATCGCCTTCCCGTCGATCGTCCAGGACGCGTTGAAGATCTTGTGGCGGCAGTGCTCGCTGTTCGCCTGCGCGAACATCATCAGCTCGACGTCCGTGGGATCGCGCCCGGTCTTCCCGAAGTGCTCGGCGAGGTAGTCGATCTCGTCGGGCGCGAGGGCGAGGCCGAGCGAGGCGTTCGCCTCCTCGAGCGCCCGGCGGCCGCCGCGCTGCAGGCCCACGCTCGCGAGCGGCCGTGGCGCCTCGTGCGTGAAGAGCCTGGCGGCCTCCTCGAGCGAGTCGACCACCGTCTCCGTCATGCGGTCGTGGATCGCGGCGCGCAGCGCCTCGTCCGCCTTCTCGCGGATGGGCAGCCCGTCCTTCATGCGGAAGTGGTACGCGAGGCCGCGCTCCAGGCGCGCGACCTTCGCCAGGCCGCAGTTGCGCGCGATGTCGGTCGCCTTCGAGGACCACGGCGAGACGGTGCCCAGGCGCGGCAGCACCAGGCGCAGCTCGCCCTGCGGCGCGGCCGCGGCCGCGGTGCCGTACACGAGGATCTTCGCGAGGATGTCCGACTCGGCCGCGGTGAGCGGCTCGTGCAGGAGCGCGAAGTGCACGAAGCGCGTGTCGACCGCCACCGCCTCGCGCAGGCCGGGAGGGAAGCCGGCCACCAGCTTCTCGATGCGGAAAGGGGAGAGGGCGACGCTGCCGGGCAGCGTGAGCAGGGGCTGCGCGGACGCGTCATGCGAATTCATGGGCGAATTATACCGCAGCGCACCAGGGGCCAAGCCGCCCCGGGGCGAGGCCCGCGCGGGGCGCTTTCACCGCCAGCGCAGCAGCACGCGCAGGCGCCGGAAACCCGCGGCGGGCACGGCATCGGGCGCGAGGAGCAGCGCGCGGGAGAGGCGCGCGCCCTCCGGCCGCCAGCGCACGATCGTGAGGAAGGGCGCGACGAAGGAACCCGGCTGCAGGCGCCCGGCGGCGCGCGAGCCGTCGGCGCGCTCGACCTCCACGCGCCCGGCGAGGTCCACCGACAGGCGCACCACGCG
>JBGAOO010000224.1:0-5671 GCA_044221765.1 Usitatibacteraceae bacterium
AGCAGGGCCGCGCGCGGGATCGCGGGGGCGGGGGCCGGGTCGGCCGAGGGCACGAGGATGGTGTCCTTCGCCTGCGGGAGCGTCTCGGGATAGTCGCTGCTGTAGTGCAGGCCGCGGCTTTCCTTGCGCGCGAGCGCGGAGCGCACGATCAGCTCGGCGGTGACCACGAGGTTGCGCAGCTCGATCAGGTCGTTCGAGACGCGGAAGTTCGAGTAGAACTCCTCGATCTCCGCCTGCAGCAGCCGGATGCGGTGCAGCGCTCGCTCCAGGCGCTTGGTCGTGCGCACGATGCCCACGTAGCTCCACATCGACCGGCGCAGCTCGTCCCAGTTGTGGGCGATGACCACTTCCTCGTCGGCGTCGGTGACGCGGCTCTCGTCCCAGTCGGGCAGGGCGGGCAGCGCGGCCGGCGCCTGCGCGAGGATGTCGGCCGCGGCGGCCTCGGAGAACACCAGGCACTCGAGCAGCGAGTTGGAGGCGAGGCGGTTGGCGCCATGCAGCCCGGTGCAGGCCACCTCGCCCAGGGCATACAGGCCCGCCACGGGCGTGCGGCCCTTCAGGTCCACGGTGAGGCCGCCGCACGTGTAGTGCGCCGCCGGCACCACCGGGATCGGCTCGCGGGTGATGTCGATGCCGTACTCCAGGCAGCGCGCGTGGATGGTGGGGAAGTGCGCCTTGATGAACGCCTCGCCCTTGTGGGCGATGTCCAGGTAGACGCAGTCCAGGCCGCGCTTCTTCATCTCGAAGTCGATGGCGCGGGCCACCACGTCGCGCGGGGCGAGCTCGGCGCGCGCGTCGTGGCGGGGCATGAAGCGCTCGCCGTTCGGGAGCTTGAGCAGCCCGCCCTCGCCGCGCACGGCCTCCGAGATGAGGAAGCTCTTCGCGTTCGGGTGGTACAGGCAGGTCGGGTGGAACTGGATGAACTCCATGTTCGACACCGTGCAGCCGGCGCGCCAGCCCATGGCGATGCCGTCGCCGGTGGCGGTGTCGGGGTTGGTCGTGTAGAGGTAGACCTTGCCCGCCCCGCCCGAGGCGAGGACGGTGGAGCGCGCGCCGATCGTCTTCACGCGCCCGGCCTTCAGGTCCAGGACATAGGCCCCGTAGCAGCGGTTGTCGGCGAGGCCCAGCTTGCGGCCGGTGATGAGGTCGATGCCGATGTGCCACTCGAGGATGTCGATGTTGGGGTGCAGCTTCACCTGCTCGACCAGGGTGCGCTGCACGGCGTTGCCGGTGGCGTCGGCCGCGTGGACGATGCGCCGGTGGCTGTGGCCGCCCTCCCGGTGCAGGTGCAGCTCCTCGGCCCCGCCCGCCTCGCGCGTGAAGGGCACGCCCTGGGCGACCAGCCATTCGATGGCCTTGCGGCCGCCCTCGACCACGACGCGCACCGTCTCGTCATGGCAGAGCCCGGCGCCGGCCACGTGGGTGTCGCGGGCGTGGTTCTCGAGGGAGTCGGCGCTGTCCAGGACGGCGGCGATGCCCCCCTGGGCCCAGGCGGAGGCGCCATCGAGCAGCTCGTGCTTGGTGACGAGGGCGACCTTGCAGGTGGGGGCGAGGCGCAGGGCGGCGGAAACGCCGGCGAGGCCGCTGCCGATGACGAGGACGTCGTATGGAGTCATTCCGGGTTCCGGTGGGTGCCGCCGGGGGGCTTCAGGCAGGAACTATTTGGCGGGGCGGCAGTCTGTTGGCCATGGTCGCGATTCCTCGCGTGGCAAGGTAATGAAAAACCTGACGTTTATAATACCGCAGGAGGCTGGCAAACCTTTGGTGGCGCCCCAGCCCGCCGGCGCGGCCTGTTCGGTCGTTTCCGGCGCCACACTATTTCCAATCCAGGGACGGATGAGCGACCGGGAAATCGACCAGCAGCTGGTCGAGCGCGCCCAGCGGGGCGAGAAGCGGGCTTTCGAGCTGCTGGTGATCAAATACCAGCGCAAGCTCGAGCGCCTGCTATCGCGCATCATTCGCGATCCCGGCGAGATCGAGGACGTCGCGCAGGAGGCCTTCGTGAAGGCCTACCGCGCCCTGCCCAACTTCCGGGGCGACAGCGCCTTCTACACCTGGCTCTACCGCATCGGCATCAACACGGCGAAGAACTACCTCATCGCCCAGGGCCGGCGCGCGCCCACCTCGACGGAATACGACAGCGAGGAGGCCGAGGGGTTCGAGGACGCCTCCGGCTTGAGGGACATCAACACGCCCGAGGCGCTGTTGATGTCTAAACAGATCGGCAAGACCGTGAACGACGCGATCGACGCGCTGCCCGAGGAGTTGCGCACCGCGATCACGCTCCGGGAGATCGACGGGTTGTCCTACGAGGAAATCGCGAAGATCATGGATTGCCCCATAGGCACCGTCCGATCGCGTATCTTCCGGGCACGGGAGGCGGTGGCCGACAGGCTGCGCCCCCAGCTGGGCACGGCCAAGGACCAGAGATGGTAGGCAGTACGATGACGATAACGACATGCAGCAGGGCGGCAATGCTTCATCCGGCGGACGCGGGGCCCACCCGGCGCCGACCGGACACTTTCGGGACAGAACCATGACGCAGGAACTCTCTTCGCTGATGGACGGCGAGTTGCAGGCCCAGGAGGCCGAGCGGGCCATCCGCAGCTGTTGCGGCAACGAGGAACTCAAGCAGAAGTGGCAGGCGTACCACCTGATCGGCGAGGCCCTGCGCGGCGACGGCCCCTGCCGCAGCGCCTCCACCCGCCGGATCATGGAAGCGATCCAGCAGGAGCCCACCGTGCTCGCCCCCCCGCGGCGCATGCCGGCCCACGCCGGGCGCATCGCCTTCGCCGCCGCCGCCTCGGTGGCCACGGTGGCGGTGGTCGGCTGGATCGGCGTGCAGGGCCGAGGCCCGGCCGAAGGGCAGGGCGCCACGATCGCGCGCAATGCCCCCGCGGTCCAGGCCACCCCCGTCGCGGCCACCCTCACGGTACGGCAGAACTCGCACCAGGATTACGTCGTCGTGCACCGCCAGGTGCCGAACGCGGACTTCTACCGGGCGGCGTCCAACACGGCCGCTGCCGGCCGATGAGGGCCCTCGCGGCCGTCCTGCCGGCGCTCTTGCTGGGCGCCTGCCTGCCGGCCGCCGCGAACAACGCCGAGGAACGGGGGGGCAAGGAGGCCGCCCTCGCGCTGCTCGAGAAGGTGGCCAATTCCGCCCGCCAGACCACGTACGCGGGCACCGTGCTGCACCTGGCCGGCGATCGCGCCAGCGCCACGCGCGTGACGCACCTGTTCATCGGCGGCGTGGAGCACGAGCGCATCGAGTGGCTCGACGGGCCGCGGCGCGAGGTCCTGCGCCGGGGCGACGAGCTGCAGTGCCTCTACCCCGACGAGAAGACCATCCGCATGGACAAGCGCGTCACCGCGCGCTTCTTCCCGTCGCTGCTCACCGGCACGCCCGCGGCCATCGCCGAGAACTACAAGCTCACGCTGGGCAAGGTCGAGCGCGTGGCGGGCCAGGAATGCCAGTGGATCCTCCTCGACCCGCGCGACATGCTTCGCTACGCCCAGCGCTTGTGCGCGGAGATCGCCACGGGGCTGCTGCTCCGGGCGCGCACCCTCGGCACGAAGGGCGAGACGCTCGAGCAGTACACCTTCACCGACGTGCGCCTGGGCCCCCAGGTCGCCCGCTCGGAGCTCCGGAGCACCTTCCAGGCCCAGAGCAAGGACTGGCGCCGCGACAACCAGTCGCTCGCCGACGCGCGGGCCGTGCCCACCGGCTGGGGCGTGGAGAGGCTTCCCTCGGGATTCACGCTCGTGGGCGAGATGCTGCGCAAGTTCCCCAACCGGCCGCACCCGGTCTCTCAGCTCATGTACTCGGATGGCCTCGCGACCATGAGCGTCTTCGTCGAGCCCATGCCCACGCCGCCGCGCTCGGCCGAGTCGCTCGAGGGCGAGGCCGACCTGTCGATCTTCGCCCGCCCCATGGGCGACAGCCTGGTCACCGTGATCGGCGAGGTGCCGCCCGCGGCCGCGCTGCAGGTGGGCCGGAGCGTCCAGCGCCGACCCTGAACCCCGCAAGACTTCCCATACCTTTCTCCATCGCCCGACCACACAATGCCGGGATCCGGTTCCAGCCGGTGACCCGTACGAAGGAACAATCGCCATGCACAGCCTGAAAGCCTTTTTCCTCGCGGCCGCGCTCGCCGTGGGATTCGTCGCCGAAGCGCCCGCCCAGGCGCAGCTGCCCAACTTCTCCGACCTGGTCGAGAAGCACGGGCCGGCCGTCGTGAACATCAGCACCAAGGCGCGGGCCCAGCGCCAGCAGATCCCGGGCCTGTCCGAGGACGACCCCTTCTACGAGTTCTTCCGCCGCTTCGCGCCGCCGGACCAGCGTCCCGGCCCGCGCGGGCGCAACGACCGCAACGACAAGAACGGCAAGGGCGATGCGCCGCGCGAGCCCCTGCGCCCCTTCGGCCTGGGCTCGGGCTTCGTGATCTCCGCCGACGGCTACATCGTCACCAACGCGCACGTGATCGACAACGCCGAGGAGATCAACGTGCGCTTCACCGACAAGCGCGAGATGAAGGCGAAGGTCATCGGCGCCGACAAGCGCACCGACGTGGCCCTGATCAAGGTCGACGCGACGGGCCTGCCCTTCGTGCGCACCGGCAATTCCGACTCGCTGCGCGTGGGCGAATGGGTCCTCGCCATCGGCTCGCCCTACGGCTTCGCCAACACGGTGACCGCCGGCATCCTCTCGGCCAAGAGCCGCGATTTGCCCGCCGACCGTGATTCCGACGCCGTCCCCTTCCTGCAGACCGACGCCGCGGTGAACCCGGGCAACTCGGGCGGCCCGCTGTTCAACCTGAAGGGCGAGGTGGTGGGCATCAACTCCCAGATCTTCTCCCGCACCGGCAGCTTCGCGGGCATCTCCTTCGCCATCCCCATCGACTACGCGATGAACGTGGTCGAGCAGCTCAAGCGCACCGGCCGCGTGACGCGCGGGCGCATCGGCGTGGAGATCACCTCCATCACCCGCGAGCTGGCCGACTCCCTGGGCCTCGCGAAGGTCGAGGGCGCCGTCGTGGGCCGCGTCGAGGAGGATTCCCCGGCCGCCAAGGCGGGCCTGGAGGCGGGCGACGTGGTGCTCAAGATCGACGGCAAGACCGTCGAGGGCTCCCCGGACCTCTCGCGCACCATCCGGGCCGTGCGCCCCGGCCAGAAGGTCACGCTCTCGGTCTCGCGCGTGGGCAAGATCCGCGACATCGTCGTCACGGTGGGCGAGTTCAAGGAAGAGGACGCCACCAAGACCGCCGCCCGCGGCAAGAAGGGCGAGGCCGGCAAGCCGGGCAAGCTCGGCCTGGCGGTCACCGAGGTGAGCCCCGAGCAGAGGAAGGCGCTCAAGGTCTCCGGCGGGGTCGCGGTCGAGGCGGTGGACGGCGTGTCCCTCGCCGCGGGCATCCAGCCCGGCGACGTCGTGCTGCGCGTGAACAACGCCGAGATCAAGGACGTGAAGTCCTACAACGAGGCCATCGCCAAGCTCGACCCGAAGAAGCCCGTGGCCCTGCTCATCCGCGACGAGAACGGCACCCGGTTCGTGACGGTGCGGGCCGAGGAGTGAGCCCGCGGCTCACCCTGCTATCCCGGGAGTACTGCCACCTCTGCCACGAGATGGCGGCCGCGCTCGAGCAGCTGCGCGGCCGCTACGACTTCGAGGTGGAGG
>JBGAOO010000225.1:0-5656 GCA_044221765.1 Usitatibacteraceae bacterium
CCGATCCCCTGGCCCGCTGGGCCGTGGGCGCCTCGCTCGCCATCGCGGCCCTCGCGCTCGCCTTCGCCTGGAGCGCGCGCGATTCGCTCTCTTCCCTGAGCCAGTCGGCCGGCGGCAAGCTGGCCGAGCTGGGCGCCGAGGTCGCCGCCGCCAAGACTTCGCTCGCGCAGGCGCTCGTCGCCCAGAAGGAGGCGCAGGCGCGCCTGGCAGAGCTGGAATCGCGCCTGGCCGACGCGCAGGAGAACCGCGTGGCCGTCGAGGAGATGTACCGCGAGCTCTCGCGCAGCGCGGACGACCGCATGCTCGCGGAGGTGGAGCAGCTGCTCATCCTGGCGAGCCAGCAGCTGCAGCTCGCCGGCAACGTGAAGGGCGCGCTCATCGCGCTGCAGGCCGCGGACCAGCGCCTCTCGCGCGCGGACAAGCTGCAGGTGGGCAACCTGCGCCGCGCCCTCAACCAGGACATGGACCGGCTGAAGGCCCTGCCCCTGGTGGACACCGTCGGCATCGCGGTGAAGCTCGACGCGCTCGTGCAGCAGGCCGACACCCTGCCGCTCATCGTGTCCGAGACGGGCGCGCCGGCCCGCGCGGCCACGCGCGCGCGCCAGCTCGAGCAGCCCGGCTACGCGCAGGCCGCGCGCGACTTCTGGGAGGAGATGAAGGGGCTGGTGCGCATCCGCGAGATCGCCGCCAACGAGGCCGTGCTGCTCTCGCCCGCGCAGAGCTACTTCCTGCGCGAGAACCTGAAGCTGCGCCTGCTGGCCGCCCGCGTGGCGCTGCTCGCGCGCGACGAGAGCTCCTTCCGCGACGACATCCGCGCCTCGCAGGCCTGGGTGGGCAAGTACTTCGACGCCAAGGCGCGCGCGAACGTGAACGCGCTCGCCACCCTCAAGCAGCTCGCCGAGAGCCCGGTCTCCATCGCCGCGCCCGACATCAACGCGAGCCTCGCGGCCGCCCGCGCCGCCCGCGCGGCGCGCGAGAAGCGCTAGGCCATGCGCTTCGCGCTCTGGTCCGTGGTCCTCGCGGTCGCCGCGGTGGGCATCGCGCTCGCCTTCCGGCAGTCCGACGGCTACGTGGTCATCGTCGCGGCGCCCTGGCGCGTGGAGCTCTCCCTCAACCTGCTCGTGGTTCTGGTGTTCGCCGGCTACCTCGCCTTCCACCTCCTGGCGCGCCTGGTGGAGACGCTCGTCGCGATCCCGGGGCGCGTGCGCGCCTACCGCGCGGACCGCGCGCGCAACCGCTCGCGGCTCGCGCTCAACGACGCGCTCCTCGCCTTCTTCCAGGGCCGCTTCGCGAGCGCCGAGAAGTCCGCCTCCGCCGCCATCGAGAACGACGAGACCAAGGGCGTCGCGGCGATCATCGCGGCGCGCAGCGCGCACGAGCTCGGCCGGTTCACCGAGCGCGAGCAGTTCCTCGACCAGGCCAAGGGCGCCGCGCCCGAGGTCGACCAGGCCCGCCTCACGACCCTGGCCGACCTGCTGCTCTCCCAGGGCCGGCACGAGGAGGCGCTCGGGGTGCTGCGCGACCTCTCCGGCCGCGACGCGCGCAACCTGCGCCTGCTGCGCATGCGCCATGCCGCCGAGACGGCGCTGCGCAAGTGGGACGACGTGCTCGTCACGGCGACCACGCTCGCCAAGCTGGGCGGACTGTCCGCCGCCGAGGCGGCGGCCTCGCGCCGCCTGGCGCACCTGGGCAACCTGAACCGCAAGGCCCACGACGCCCCGGCGCTCGCCGCGTACTGGAAGCAGCTGCCTTCCGAGCTGCGCGTGGACGCGACCATCGCCATGACGGCCGCGCGCTACCACCTGGCCCTGGGCGGCACGCAGGAGGCGCAGGCCATCGTGGAGAACGCGCTCGAGCACGCGTGGGACGCCGGGCTCGTCGCGCTCTACGCCGATTGCGCCGGCCCCGTCGCGCTGCCCCAGATCGAGCGCGCGGAGAAGTGGCTGCGTTCCCATGCGCGCGACCCGGCCCTGCTGCTCGCGCTGGGCAAGCTGTGCATGCGCCAGGGCCTGTGGGGCAAGGCGCAGAGCTACATCGAGGCGAGCCTCGCCCTCGAGCCCACGCACGAGGGGCACATGACCCTCGCCGCCTTGCTGGAGAAGCTCGGCAAGCCGCAGGAAGCCGACCGCCACTTCCGCCGCAGCGCCGAGCTCGGCGGCTGATTTTCCCCGCGACGGGCGGTTCCCGTCGGCCCTCCCGGAGACGCCCATGCCCCGCGACTACGCCACCCTCACCCTGTCGAAGCTCGCCGCCACCGCGCGCCTGGCCGAACTGGCGCCGCCCGCGCGCGTGGGGCTCGACGACCCGGCGATCGCCGTGATGACGGACCTGCGCGAGTACCGCGCGGCCACCATCACGCCCGATCGCAAGATCGACGAGGCGCACGCGGTGATGCTCGGGCGCGGGGTGCGGCTGCTCTTCGTGCTCGACGACAACCGGGCGGTCGCCGGCGTCGTCACCCTGACCGACCTGCTCGGCGAGCGGCCCATGCACTTCATGCAGGAACGCGGCCTCACCCGGGGGGACGTGCTCGTGGGCGACATGATGACCCCGGCCGCCGAGCTGGAGGCCGTCTCGATCTCGGCGGTGAAGGGGATGCGCGTGGGGCACATCGTGGCCACCCTCAAGGCCGTGCGCCGGCAGCACGTGCTCGCCTCGGACGACGGCGGCCAGAGCATCTGCGGCGTCTTCTCGACGCAGCGCATCGCGCGCCAGCTCGGCGTGGACCTCGAGACGATCGGCGTGGCGCGCAGCTTCGCCGAGATCGAGGCGGCGCTCGCGCGTTGATCGACCGCCATGCCGACCGGGTGCGCGCGTTCCGCTGGAACGTGCCGGCGGCGTGCAACATCGCCGGGACCGCCTGCCGGCGCTGGGCGGCCGATGCCGGGCGCCTGGCGCTCCTCTGGGAGGACGAGTCGGGCGCGAGCGAGCGTTACACCTTCGCCCGCCTGCAGGCGCAAGCCGATCGCCTGAGCCACGCGCTCGCGGCCCTGGGCATCGCGCGCGGCGAGCGCGTGGCGATCCTGCTGCCGCAGCGCCCCGAGACCGCGATCGCCTATCTCGCGTGCTTCCAGATGGGCGCCATCGCCGTGCCGCTCTCCCACCTCTTCGGCCCGGATGCGCTCGAGTACCGGCTGGCCGACAGCGGCGCGAAGGCGGCGATCGTCGACCGCGACACGCTGCCGGGCCTGTGGGCGGTGCGCGCCAGGCTGCCCGCGCTCGCGCACGTGATCGGCGTGGACGGCGCCCGGGAGAGCGGCGTGCAGGCGTGGGAGCGGCTGCTCGAGCGCGCGAGCGAGGGCTTCGAGCCCGCGGACACCGGCCCGCGCGATCCCGCCGTGATCATCTACACGAGCGGCACCACGGGCCCGCCCAAGGGCGCGCTCATGCCGCACTCGACGCTGCTGGGCAACCTGCCGGGCTTCGAGCACTCGCACGACGACTTCCCGCAGCCGGGCGATCTCTTCTGGTCGCCGGCGGACTGGGCCTGGACGGGTGGGCTCTGGGATGCGCTCATGCCCACGCTGCACCACGGCCGCACGATCCTGGGCTATCGCGGCCGCTTCGACCCGGAGCGGGCCTTCCACCTGATCGAGAAGCACGGCGTGAGGAACGCCTTCCTCTTTCCCACGGCGCTCAAGATGATGCGCAAGGCGGTGGACCGGCCCCGCGGGCGCTTCGACCTGCGCCTGCGCTCGATGATGAGCGGGGGCGAGCCCGTGGGAGGCGCGCTGTTCGAGTGGTGCCGGGAGGAACTGGGCGTCACCGTGAACGAGATCTTCGGCCAGACCGAGATGAACTACATCGTCGGCAATTCGCACCGCCACTGGCCCGTGAAGCCCGGCTCGATGGGCCGGCCTTATCCCGGCCACCGCGTCGCGGTGATCGACGAGGCGGGAAACGAGGTGCCGGCGGGCGCGGCGGGCGATGTCGCGGTGCACCGGCTCGGCACGGACGGCACGCCCGACCCCGTGTTCTTCCTCGGGTACTGGAACGACCCGCAGGCCACCGCGCGCAAGTTCACGGGCGGGTGGTGCCGCACGGGCGACGAGGCGCTTCGCGACGAGGACGGCTATCTCTGGTACCAGGGCCGGGCCGACGACATGTTCAAGAGCGCGGGCTATCGCATCGGCCCCGCCGAGATCGAGAACTGCCTGGTGAAGCACGAGGCCGTGGCCAACGCCGCCGTCGTGCCGAGCCCGGACCCGACGCGCGGGGCCGTCGTGAAGGCCTTCGTGCTGCTCGCGCCGGGGGCGAGCGCCTCGCCGGCGCTCGAGCAGGCGCTGCGCGAGCACGTGAAGGCGCACCTGGCGCCCTGGCAGCAGCCGCGGCTCATCGAGTTCGTCGCGCAGCTGCCCATGACCACCACGGGCAAGATCCAGCGGCGGCTGCTGCGCGAGCGCGAGGCGGCGCGGGTGGCGGGGAAGGACTAGGCCGGCGCGGGGGCGGGCGTGGAATACGTGAACGCGTCGCAGTAGAACTCGTCCTCGGGCAGCCCGCGCTGGCCGACGAAGGTCTGCTTCGCGACGTCGGTCATCGCCGGCGCGCCGCACGCGTACACCTGGTAGCCGGCCAGGCTCGGGAAGTCGTCGAGCACCGCCTGGTGGACCAGCCCGGTGCGGCCGTGCCACGCGTCGGATTCGAGCGGGTCGGAGAGCACCGGGACGAAGGTGAAGTTCGGATGCTCGCGCTCCCACTGGACGGGCAGCTCGGGCATGTACAGGTCGCGCCTGGTGCGCGCGCCCCAGTAGAGCACCATCGGGCGATCGATGCCCTGGTGGAAGGCGTGCTCCACCACCGCCTTCACGGGCGCGAAGCCCGTGCCGCCCGCCACGAGGATCATCGGCTTGTCGGAATCCTCGCGCAGGTAGAAGGAGCCGAGCGGGCCCTCGAAGCGGATGATGGCGCGCTCCTTGAGCTGCTCGAACACGAACTGCGAGAACGCGCCGCCGGGCGTGCGGCGCACGTGCAGCTGCAGGTGCTGGTCGTCGTGTGGCGCATTGGCCATCGAGTAGCTGCGCCGCTTGCCGTCCTTCATGAGGATGTCGACGTACTGGCCGGCGAGGAACTGCAGGCGCTCGGACGCGGGCAGCTTGAGGTAGAGGATCGCCACGTCCTCCGCGGGCTTCTCGATCCGCTCGATGCGCGCCGGCAGCGTGCGGATGGCCAGGTCGCGCAGGCCCGAGAGCTCGCGCACCTCGAGGACGAGGTCGGTGAGCGGCCGCGTGCAGCAGGTGAGCGCCTTGCCGGCGGCCTTCTCGGCCGCGCTGATCGCGCGCTCCTGGTGCTCGCCGTAGGCGAGCTCGCCGCTGCGCAACTGGCCCTTGCAGGCGCCGCAGGCGCCGTTGCGGCAGCCGTAGGGCAGGCCCACGCCTTCGCGAAGCGCCGCCTCGAGGACGGTCTCGCCCGGCTGGACCGTGAACGTGCGCCCGCTGGGTTCGAGGCGCACCTGGCGCGGGGCCGGGGCAGGGGATTCGGGCACGGGATTTCTTTCGGGTATGCGGAAGGACGGCGGGCAGCGCTCGCCGCCGCCAAAACCCGGCGATTTTACCGCAACGGGGCGGCTCAGCGTTCCCGGCGGAACTGGCCGTCGATCACGTTTCCGTGCGAGCGGGCGGGAACCGCCTCGGGCATCGCGCGTGGCAGGAGCAGCAGC
>JBGAOO010000226.1:0-5655 GCA_044221765.1 Usitatibacteraceae bacterium
GGACGAGGAGCGAGACGACGACCGCGAGGACGACGGCGGCGGCGGAGCGGTTCATCAGCGGCCCTCCCTTTCGCGCGAGCGCAGCGTCTCGCGCGCGCGGGGATCGGGCGCGGCGGGGGCCGCCGGCACGTTCTCGGGCGCGGCGGCGGCGCGCGGCAGCGGCACGTCGGTGCCCTGGGCGGCGACGGTCGGCGCCTGCTGCGAGCTCATCTGGATCAGGCGGTCGAGCGGCAGGTAGAGCAGGTTCTGCCCGCCCTTCTGGTCGACGATCACCTTGGTGGTGTTGGACAGGACCTGCTGCATGGCCTCGAGGTACAGGCGCTCGCGCGTGACCTGCGGCGCCTTCTCGTACTCGGCGAGCACCTGGCGGAAGCGCGAGGCGTCGCCCTGCGCGGCGGCGACGGCGGACTGCTTGTAGCCGTTGGCCTCCTCGATGAGGCGCGCGGATACCCCGCGCGCGTTGGGCACCACGCTGTTGGCGTAGGCCTGGCCCTCGTTCTTGAAGCGCTCGCGGTCCTGGTTGGCGCGCACGGCGTCGTCGAACGAGGCCTGCACCTGCTCGGGCGGCTGCACGCCCTGCAGGCTCACGGTGGTCACGTTGATGCCGGTCTTGTAGCGGTCGAGGATGTGCTGCATGAGCTGCTTCACGCGCGCGGCGATCTCGCTGCGGCCCTGGTTCAGCACGAAGTCCATCTTGCTCTTGCCGACGATCTCGCGGATGGACGTCTCGCCCGCCTGCAGGACGTTGTCGTCCGGGTTGCGGTTGTTGAAGAGGTAGTCCTCGGGGCTCTTGAGGGTGTACTGGATGGCGAACTGCACGTCGACGATGTTCTCGTCGTCGGTGAGCATGAGCGCCTCCTGGGGCTGCTTGTTCTTCGGGTTGCCGCGGTAGCCCACCTCGACGGTGCGCACCTGCGACACGTTCACCACCTCGACGGACTCGATGGGGAACGGGATGTGCCAGCGCGGGCCGGGCGCGGTCGTCTCGAGGTACTTGCCCAGGCGCAGCACCACGCCCTTGCGGCCCTCGTCGACGATGTAGAAGCCGCTCGCGAGCCACACGCCCGCCATGAGCAGGACGATGAACGCGATCGAGCCGCCGAAGAACGCGCCGCTCGGGCCCGACGGGGGCGTGGGCGACTGCGGCCCGCCCGGTCGCCGGCCGAAGAGCCCGGCGAGCTTCTGGTTGAGCTTCTTCAGGATCTCGTCGAGGTCCGGCGGACCTTCGTTGTTACGTTTTCCCCACTGGGGATCGTTGGGAGGCATGCGGGTGTCGGTGGGGGCAGGGAGGACGGGAGAAGATGCGGGCCTAGCGGTCCGGTTTCAATCCCGGGCGCCGACGATCAGGCGGCCGGGGCGAGCGTGCGATTGCCGGCTTCCAGGGCCACTTCGGCCAGGGCGGCGCGGATCGCGTCCACGCCGGCGCCGGTTACCGCACTCGCCTTGATATTCAAGATCTTACCACAAGGATCGCGCACCACTTCCGCGACGGCGCCCGGGATCCGGTCGATCTTGTTCCAGACCATGATCTGCGGGATGTCGGCCGCCCCGATCTCGGCGAGCACGACGTTCACCGCATCCACCTGCTCGTCGTGGCGGGGGTTGGAGGCGTCGACCACGTGCAGCAGCACGTCGGCCTGCACCGTCTCCTCGAGCGTGGCACGGAAGGCGGCCACCAGCCCGTGCGGCAGGTCGCGCACGAAGCCCACGGTGTCCGAAAGCGCGGCGTTCACGCCCTCGCCCAGGTGCACGCGGCGCGTGGTGGGATCGAGGGTGGCGAAGAGCTTGTCGGCGACGTAGGCCTGGGCGCGCGTGAGGCGGTTGAAGAGCGTGGACTTGCCCGCGTTCGTGTAGCCGACCACGGACACGCGCAGCAGGCCCGAGCGCGCGCGCGCCGCGCGCTGGGTGTCGCGGGTGCGGGCGACCTTCTTCAGCCGCTCCTTGAGCTTCTTCACCTTCTCGCCGATGAGGCGCCGGTCCAGCTCGATCTGCTTCTCGCCCGGCCCGCCGGTCTTGCCCAGGCCGCCGCGCTGGCGCTCCAGGTGCGTCCAGCCGCGCACCAGGCGCGTGGACAGGTGCTCGAGCTGCGCGAGCTCGACCTGCAGCTTGCCCTCGTGGCTGCGCGCGCGCTGGGCGAAGATCTCCAGGATGAGGTCGGTGCGGTCGTAGACGCGCACCGGCGCACCGCCTTCCGAGACGGCCTTCTCGAGGTTTCGGATCTGGGCGGCGGTGAGGGCGTGGTCGAAGACCACGGCCTTCGCCCGGTGCAGGCGGCAGGCGGCCTGGATCTCCTCGACCTTGCCGCTGCCGGCGAAGGTGGCCGCGTCGGGGCGGTCGCGCCGACCGGCGATCACCTCGGCGACATCGGCCCCGGCGCTCGAGACGAGGCTCGAGGCCTCCTCCGCGCGATCGGCGTGGTCGGCCACGCCCCGCTTGCCGATGTCCAGGCAGACGAGGATGGCGCGTTCCCGCCCCGGGGCGGAAGGATCAGGATTCTGGGGAATGTTCGGAAGGCACGGAAACCGGACGGGCCGGCACCACCGTCGAGATGGCGTGCTTGTAGACCATCTGCGTCACGGTGTTCTTCAGCAGCACGACGTACTGGTCGAAAGACTCGATCTGCCCCTGCAGCTTGATGCCGTTCACCAGGTAGATGGAGACCGGCACGTGTTCCTTGCGCAGGACGTTCAGGAAAGGATCCTGAAGCAATTGACCTTTGTTGCTCATTGTTATGCCCCTTTTAGTTACGGGTTTTTTTCCGGTCCCGCCGGGTCACTCAACCGCTTGCCACGGGCCGGTGGATCGCTTCCTTCCCGACTCTACTGCAAAGCGGTGGTTTTATCCACCGAGGAAGGGACAGCCCGCCCGTGCCGGAAGTTCCCCGGCGTCCTAGCCGTAGGCCTTCTTCTGCAGGCGCTTCAGGCGGCGCTTCTTGGCCTCCTGGCGCGGGGTGAGGAGCGAGCGCTTGCGGTTCTCGTAGGGATTCACGCCCTGGCGCAGCTCGACCCGGAGCGGCGTGCCCTTCAGCTTGAACACCTTGACGAAGGTGTTCTCGAGGTAGCGGCGGTAGCCGTCCTTGATCGCGGCGACCGAGGTGCCGTGGATCACGACCACGGGCGGGTTCGATCCGCCCTGGTGGGCGTAGCGCAGCTTGGGCCGCACCTTGCCGGCGAGCGGGGGCTGCTGCTTCTCGACGGCCGCCATCAGCGCGCGCGTGAGCTTCGGGGTCGAGAGCTTGGCCATCGCGGCGGCGAAGGCGCGGTCGGCGGCCTCGAACAGGGCCTTGAGCCCGGTGCCCTTGAGCGCGGAGACGGTCTGGAACTCGGCGAAGTCCAGGAAGAAGAGCTTCCTCTCCAGGTCGCTCTTGGCCTCCTTCTTCTTGATCTCGTCGATCGCGTCCCACTTGTTCACCGCGACCACGAGCGCCCGGCCCGCCTCCAGGATGTAGCCGGCGATGTGCGCGTCCTGCTCGGAGATGTCCTGGACCACGTCCACGACCAGGATCACCACGTTGGCGCGCTCGATCGCCTGGAGCGTCTTCACCACCGAGAACTTCTCGACGGACTCGAACACCTTGCCCTTGCGGCGGATGCCCGCCGTGTCGACGATCGTGTAGGGCTTGCCGTGGAAGGTCGCCTCGACCTCGATGGCATCGCGCGTGGTGCCGGGCTGGTCGAAGGCGATCACCCGCTCCTCGCCGAGCACCCGGTTCACGAGCGTGGACTTGCCCACGTTCGGCCGGCCGACGATGGCGATGCGCGGGTGGTCCGGCTCCTCCTGCTCCGGGGGCTCCTCCGGGAAGGGCGCGAGGGCCTCCTCGAGCAGCTCGCGCACCCCCTCGCCGTGGGCCGCGGAGATCGCGTGGGGCGTGCCGATGCCCAGCTCGTGGAACTCGGCCGTCACGAGGGCGTACTGCATCCCCTCGGTCTTGTTGACCGCGAGCCAGACGGGCGCGCCGCGCTCGCGCAGCAGGTTGGCGATGCGCTTGTCGTGCGGCGTGAGCCCGGCCCGGCCGTCGACGACGAAGACGATGACGTCGGCCTCGGCGATCGCCTCGCGCGCCTGCCGCGCCATCTCGGAGAGGATGCCGTCCTTCGCCACCGGCTCGAAGCCGCCGGTGTCGATGACGATGAAGGGCTTGTCGCCCACGCGACCGCGGCCGTACTGGCGGTCGCGCGTGAGGCCGGGCATGTCGTGCACGATCGCGTCGCGCGTGCGCGTGAGCCGGTTGAAGAGCGTGGACTTGCCGACGTTCGGGCGGCCGACGAGCGCGAGGGTGGTCTTCATGGCCGCTGCCCGGGTCCCGGGGGGGCCGGGCTAGAAACGGACGAGCGAGAGCGTGCCGCCCGCCGTCTGCACCAGGACGCCCGATTTCGTGACGACGAGCGCGTTCACCGCCGTGCCGTCGGTGCCGATCCGGCCGATGAAGGCGCCGTCGTCGGGCGAGAGCACGTGCAGGTAGCCGAGCGAGTCGCCCACGATCACCTTGCCGTTGGAGACGACCGGGACGGTGAGCTTCCTGCGCAGCAGCTTGTCCTGCTTCCAGCGCGAGGCGCCGGTGTTCTTGTCGAGCGCGTGCACGCTGTCCGCGTCGTCGGACAGGTAGACGTTCTTCTCGTCGAGCACGAGCCCGGTGGCGCTCGACAGGTCGCGCGACCACACGGGGCTGCCGCCCTGGATCTCGAAGCAGGCCACCTTGCCCTGGAAGGCCGCCGCGCAGATGCGCCCGGACTCGATGACCGGCAGCCCGGCCACGTCCGCCACGCGCTCGAGCTCCGTCGAGCCGCGCGGCAGGCTGACCGTCACCTCCCACGTGAGCTTGCCGTCGTCCAGGTCCAGCGCGATCAGCTTGCCGCCCGGGTAGCCGGCCACGACGTTCGTGGGGGTCACGACCACGCCGGACTCCGAGCGAAGCAGCAGCGCGGGATTGGCGCGCTGGTAGACCCAGTTGCGCTTGCCCGTGGAGAGCGCGAGCGAGTAGATGCGGCCGTCGGCGGTGCGCACGAGCACGCCCTGGCGCGTGATGGTGGCGGGCGCGAGCACCTCGCCGCCGACGCTGGCCGTCCACAGCGGCTTGCCGGCCACGTCGAAGGCGAGCACCTCGCCCTTGATCGTGCCCACGAGGATCGTGCTGCCCTCGGCCACCGCGCCGGAGGAGAGCTTCTTCTGCGCGTCCAGGCGCGTGACGAGGCGGCCGGTCTCCTGCTCCAGGATGGAGATCGTGCCGTCCGCGGCGGCGGCGAAGACGCGCGCGCCGTCCGCCTCGGGCACGAAGCGCATGCCGCCCGCCTTGCCCACCGATGCGCTCCACACCGTGACCGGCGCGACCTTGGCCTGGATCTCCACGAGCGGCGCGGGCTTCTTCGCGCTGTCGCCCATGAAGGGGATGTAGCTGCAGCCGCCGACCAGGACGGCCGCGCCGGCGGCGAGCGCGAGGGGCGCGAGCCTCATTGCGCGCCTCCCAGGGCGCCCAGCTTGAGCTCGGTGACCGCGCGCATCGGGTTGCGCGGGTCGGCCTTCTCCACCGCCAACTTGTAGGCGGCGCGCGCCTCGTCGGAGCGGCCCTGCGCGAAGAGCACGTCCCCGCGCAGGTCGGCGGCGAGCGCGGCGAAGGCCTCGTCCTTGTTGCCCTCGAGCATCTCGAGGGCCTCGGGG
>JBGAOO010000227.1:0-5623 GCA_044221765.1 Usitatibacteraceae bacterium
GGCCGGCTTCGCCACCGGCACGGGTGCCAGCGCACATCCCGAGAGCGCGAGGGCGAGGAGGATGGCAGGTGCGTGGCGTCCGGTGCTCATGCCGCCGCTCCTTCCATCTCGCGCTTGCGCGGGATGCGGATGCGGAAATGCGCGCCGGGGCCGTCCAGGATCTCGACGCGGCCCTTGTGCAGCTGCACGTACTCCTTGACGATCGACAGGCCCAGGCCGCTGCCCTTGATCGCGGACACGGGCGCGTCGGTGCCCTTGTAGAAAGCCTCGAACACCTTGTCGTGCTCCGGCTCGGGAATGCCGGGCCCCTGGTCCGCCACCTCGAAGACGGCGTCGGCATGGTCCTTGTAGAGCTTCACGGAAATGAGTCCTCGCTCGGGCGAATACTTCACGGCATTGGAAAGCAGGTTGTCGAGCATGACGCGCACCTTCTCCTCGTCGCAGTACGCGGTCACCGTCTCGCAGTTGAAGTCGATGCGGATGCCCTTGGCGACCATGGCGAGCTTGCGGTCGTTCACCACGCGCTTCACCACGTCGCGCAGCTGGACGATCTTCGCGTCCAGGTAGGAGGCCTGGGCGTGCACGGCGCTGTAGTTGAGCAGCCCCTCGATGAGCTTCCTCAGCTCGATGGAGTTCTCGCGCAGGATCACCGCGATCTCGCGCTGCTCGGCGTTCAGGTTCCCCACCACGCCGGAGGAGAGCAGGTCCGAGCCCTCGCGAAGCGCCGTGAGCGGCGTCTTGAGCTCGTGCGAGATGTGCTGCAGGAAGCGCGTCTTCTGCGCCTCGAGCGTCACCAGGCGCTGGCGCAGCCAGTCGAGCTGCTCGCCCAGGCGGACCATGTCGCCCGGCCCCTCGATCACGATGGGGCGCGCGAACTCGCCGTCGCCCAGGCGCCGGATGCCCGCGCTCACCTGGTTGATCGGCCGCGCGATGAGGTAGGTGAAGCTCGCGATGAGCAGGATGGCGGTGGGCACGAGCGCGACCATCAGCCAGAAGACGCTGCTGCGCGACTTCATCCGTGGCGAGGCGCATGGACAGGTCGGGCGAGGGCGGGGCGTTCGCGAGCATCGCCTGGATGTCCTCCTCCAGCTTCGCGATGGCCCCGGCCTGCAGGCGCTGCGATTCCGACAGTGGCATCTCGTCGAGCGAGCGCATCGTCGCCTGGAAGGCGGCGCGGTTGGCGCGGTAGGCCTCGAGGAAGGTCGCCTCGCCCGCCACGGCGTACTGGCGAGCCGTGCGCTCGAGCGTGACGACGTTGGCGGTGAGCGTGCGGCTCGCCTGCGTCACCTTCACGGCGGAGAGCACGGCCTGCTCGGACAGCGCGGCGAGCTTCTCGAAGCCCACGGCATTCGAGAAGAGCGCGAAGACGAGCGGTGCCGCGACGATCGTGAATCCGATGATCAGCAGCGACAGGAACGAGCGCGGGTACGAAAGGCGCATCGCGTGGGCCGGTGAAGGGTGAGGCCGATTATCCCCCGCGCGCCGAGCCCGAGGCAAACCGGGCCCGCCCTGGCGCGTGCTATCCTGCCGGCCGCGACCCCCGAGCGCTTCCCTCCCGTTCCTCGAGCCCGCCCGCCATGGCCTACGAATCCGAAGCCACCAAGTTCCTGCGCGACCTGATGGAGCGCCAGCCCGAGCTGCGCGAGCTGCGCAGCCGCAACCGCGCCACGTGGTGGGACAAGCCGCAGGATCTCGAGCTGCAGCGCGAGCGGGAGGCCGCCCGCGTGGCGCCCGGCTCCTACGCCTACTTCCCGCGCCCGGTCGCGCCGAAGCCGCCCGGGGCCTAGGGCGGGAAGAGTCCCAGCACGCCGTCGAGGCCGACCTGCCCCAGGTGGTAGGTGGCCTGCTCGCGCACCACGGGCTTGGCGCGGTAGGCGATGCTCGTCCCGGCCTCGGCCATCATCGCCAGGTCGTTGGCGCCGTCGCCGATCGCGAGCACCCGCGACCGGGGAAGGCCGAGCGCCTCGCGCGCGCGCGCCACGTGCGCCGCCTTCCCCGCCGCGTCGACCAGCGGGCCGGTCACGCGCCCGGCCAGGCGCCCATCGGCGATCACCAGCTCGTTCGAGTGGGCCTCGTCCAGCGCGAGCTTCTCGCGCAGGCGGTCGGTGAAATAGGTGAAGCCGCCGGAAACGAGCAGCGTGTGCACGCCGGCTGCGCGGGCGGCGGCCGCGAGCCGTTCGGCGCCGGGCGTGAGGCACACGCGCTCGCGCCAGACGCGCTCGAGCACCGAGGCGTCCAGGCCCGCCAGGGCGGCCACGCGCTCGTGCAGGCTCCCGGCCCAGTCGATCTCCCCGCGCATGGCCCGCGCGGTTACTGCCGCGACCTCGGCCTTGCGGCCGGCGAAATCCGCGATCTCGTCGATGCACTCGGCCGTGATGAGGGTGGAATCCATGTCCATCGCGAGCAGGCCGAAGTCCGCCAGGCGCGCGGCGGCGGGCACGAAGCCCCAGTCCAGGCGGGCGGCCTCGCAGTGCGCGCGCACCGCCTCGCGCTCGGCGGGATCGGCGCCGGCGATGCGGAACGCGCCGGCCTCGCCCTGGCGGATCGCGCTTCCGCGCACCAGCCGGCAGAGCGCCTTCAGGTCGGTCGTGGCGACGTCCTCGCCCTGGATCACGAGGTCGGTGGGCATCATGGCGCGGCGAGCTTCTTCAGGAACTGCCGCACCTCGGCCGCGCGCGCGCGCAGGTCCTCGATCTTCGCCTCGATGCGAACGCGGTCGGGTCCGGGCAGCCGGTAGCGGCCGCTCGACTGCACGAGCGCGATGATGCGCCGGCCGTCGACGGGAGGATCGGGCACGAACTGGACGACGATGCCGCCCGGGCTCGCGTCGATGCGCGCGACGCCGAGCGGGGCGCCGAGGATGCGCAGGCGGTGGCATTCGAGCAGCACGCGCGCGGGCTCGGGCAGCTCGCCGAAGCGGTCGACGAGCTCCTCGGTGAGCCCCTGCAGCGCCTCCTCGGTCGCGGCGTTCGCGAGCCGCTTGTAGAGCACCAGGCGCTCGTGCACGTCGCCGCAGTAGGCCTCGGGCAGCAGTGCCGGGGCGTGCAGGTTCACCTCGGTCGCGACGGCCACCGGGCGCCCCAGGTCCGGCTCGCGCCCGGCACGCAGCGACTTCACGGCGTGCTCGAGCATCTCGGTGTAGAGCGCGAAGCCCACGTCGTGGATGCCGCCGGACTGGGACTCGCCCAGCACCTCGCCCGCGCCGCGGATCTCCAGGTCGTGCATCGCCAGGTAGAAGCCCGCCCCGAGGTCCTCCATCATCTGGATGGCCTCCAGCCGCTTCTTCGCATTGGCGTTGAGGGCTTCCTCCGGCGGGGTGAGCAGGTAGGCGTAGGCCTGGTGGTGCGAGCGGCCCACGCGCCCGCGCAGCTGGTGAAGCTGGGCGAGGCCGAAGCGGTCGGCGCGGTCGATCAGGATCGTGTTCGCCGTGGGCACGTCGATGCCCGTCTCGATGATCGTCGAGCACAGCAGGACGTTGGCGCGCTGGTGGTAGAAGTCGCGCATCACGCGCTCGAGGTCGCGCTCGCGCATCTGGCCGTGGGCCACCGCGATGCGCGCCTCGGGCAGGAGCTTCTCGAGGATCTCGCGCCGGTTCTCGATCGTGTCGACCTCGTTCCAGAGGTAGTAGGCCTGGCCCCCGCGCT
Organism: Usitatibacteraceae bacterium; assembly: GCA_044221765.1. Lineage (GTDB taxonomy): Bacteria > Pseudomonadota > Gammaproteobacteria > Burkholderiales > Usitatibacteraceae > FEB-7. The sequence continues at coordinate 3,645 of JBGAOO010000227.1, forward strand.
TGAGCTCCCGCAGCACGGCCTCGCGCACGATGCCGGCCGACTGGCGGCTCACGAAGGTCTTGATCGCGAGCCGGCGCTGCGGCGCGGTGGCGATGACGGAGAAGTCGCGCAGCCCCTCGAGCGACATCGCGAGCGTGCGCGGGATGGGCGTGGCGGTGAGCGTGAGCACGTCCACCTCCGCGCGAAGGAGCTTGAGCTGCTCCTTCTGGCGCACGCCGAAGCGGTGCTCCTCGTCGATGATCACCAGGCCCAGGTTCCTGAAAACGACGTCCTTCTGGATCAGCTTGTGCGTGCCGATCGCGATGTCGATCGTGCCGTCGGCCAGGCCCGCCACGCTCGCGGCGATCTCCTTCGCGTTGCGAAAGCGCGAGAGCTCGGCGAGCTTCACGGCCCACGGGGCGAACCGGTCGCTGAAGTTCTCGAAGTGCTGCTCGGCGAGCAGCGTGGTGGGCACGAGGATGGCCACCTGCTTGCCGGCGGCCACCGCGACGAAGGCCGCGCGCATCGCGACCTCGGTCTTGCCGAAGCCCACGTCGCCGCACACCAGCCGGTCCATCGGACGGCCCGAGGTCATGTCCTCGACGACGCAGCGGATCGCCTGCGCCTGGTCGGGCGTCTCCTCGAACTCGAAGGAGCCCGAGAACGCCTCGTAGTCCGATGCCTTCAGCGGGAAGGCGTAGCCCTGGCGCGCGGCGCGGCGGGCGTAGAGATCCAGGAGCTCGGCGGCGGTGTCGCGCACCTGCTGCGCGGCCTTGCGCCGGGCCTTCTCCCACTGGCCGCTGCCCAGCCGGTGCACGGGCGCGTCCTCGGCCGCGGCCCCGGTGTACCGGCTGATGACGTGAAGCTGCGCGACGGGCACGTAGAGCTTGTCGCCGCCGTCGTACTCGAGCAGCAGGAATTCCGTGGGACCCTCGCCCAGGTCCAGCGTGGCGAGGCCCCGGTAGCGCCCGATGCCGTGCTGGCTGTGCACGACCGGGTCGCCTTCCTGCACCTCGGCCAGGTCGCGCAGCATGCCCTCGGCGGAGCTCTTCAGGCGGGCGTCGCGGCGGCGCGACTGCTTCACCTGCGAGGGGTAGAGCTCGGCTTCGGTGATGATCGCGAAGCCCTCGCCGGGCGCGACGAACCCCGCCGCGAGCGGCCCGTGCGAGAGCGCGAACCGGTCCGTGGTACCCGCGAAGCCGCTCCAGCCCTCGCACAGGACCGGGGCGAGGCCGTGTTCGGCGAGCAGCTGGAAGATCGTCTCGCGCCGGCCCGGCCCGTCCGCGAGCAGCAGCACGCGTCCGGCGAACGAGGCGAGGAAGGCGGCGAGGGCGCGCAGCGGCTCGCCGGCGCGGCGGTCGACGCCCACGGGCGGCAGCTCGACTGCCGCGAAGACCGGTGCGCCCTCCAGCGCGCCACCCTCGCCCCGCTTCAGGTCGAGCCGCGGCAGCGATTGCAGCGCGACGAAGAAATCCTCGACGGGCAGGTAGAGCTGGTCGGGTGGCAGGAGCGGCCGGTCGCGGTCGCCGCGCAGCAGGTCCCAGCGGCTCTTCAGGTCTCGCCAGAAGGCGAGGGCGCCCGCCGAGACGTCCTCGTGCAGCACGCACGTGGCGTTCGCCGGCAGGTAGTCGAAGACGGTCGCCGTCGCCTCGAAGAAGAGCGGCAGGTAGCACTCCACGCCGGCCGGCGCGATGCCGTTCGAGACGTCCTTGTAGGCCCGGCTGCGCGAGGGATCGCCCTCGAAGCGTTCGCGGAAGGCCGCGCGGAAGCGCCCCCGGCCTTCCTCGTCGAGCGGGAACTCGCGCGCCGGGAGCAGGCGCACCTCGTTCACCGGGTAGATCGAGCGCTGGCTGTCGACGTCGAAGGTGCGGATGGTCTCGATCTCCTCGCCGAAGAGATCGATCCGGTAAGGCACCGCGCTGCCGGTGGGGAAGAGGTCGATCAGGCCCCCGCGCACGCAGAATTCGCCCGGGGCCATCACCTGCTGCACGGCGGCGTAG
>JBGAOO010000228.1:0-5611 GCA_044221765.1 Usitatibacteraceae bacterium
GACCCGTCGCCCGCCACGACCTTCGGCCACCTCGACGCCACGGTCGTGCTGTCGCGCGACATCGCGTCGCTCGGCATCTACCCGTCGGTCGACCCGCTCGACTCGACGTCGCGCCAGATCGACCCGCACGTGATCGGCGAGGAGCACTACAACTGCACGCGCAACGTCCAGCAGACGCTGCAGCGCTACAAGGAATTGCGCGACATCATCGCGATCCTCGGGATGGACGAGCTGTCGCCGGACGACAAGCTGGCCGTGGCGCGCGCGCGCAAGATCCAGCGCTTCCTGTCGCAGCCGTTCACCGTGGCGGAAGTGTTCACGGGCTCGCCGGGCAAGTACGTGTCGCTCAAGGACACGATCAAGGGCTTCAACATGATCGTGAACGGCGAGTGCGACAGCCTCCCCGAGCAGGCCTTCTACATGGTCGGCGCGATCGAAGAGGCCTTCGAAAAAGCCAAGACGCTGCAGTAAGCCACCATGGCCAAGACCCTCCACGTCGACATCGTGAGCGCCGAGCAGGCGATCTTCTCCGGCGAAGCCGAGATGATCGTCGCCCCGGGCGAGGCGGGCGAGCTGGGCATCCTGCCCGAGCACGCCGCCCTGCTCACGCGCATCAAGCCCGGCAGCGTGCGCATCAAGATCCCGGGCGAGGCCAAGGAAGAGATCATCTACGTCTCCGGCGGGATGATGGAGGTGCAGCCCCACGTGGTCACGGTGCTCGCCGACACCTCGATCCGCGCCGAGAACCTCGACGAGGCCAAGGCCCTCGAGGCCAAGCGCCTGGCCGAGGAAGCCATCGTGAACCGCACCGGGGACATGGAGATCGCCGAGGCGCAGGCCGTCCTCGCCGAATCGGTTGCCCAGCTCGCCGCCATCAAGAAGCTGCGCAGTTTCCGGTAGTGTCTGCCGCGCCGGACACCCCGACCGGTGTGCTAAAATGACGCCAGTCTCGTCGTTGAGGCTGAGACCGGTGCAAGGGGCTTTAGCGGCCCGTTGCCTTGGTTGAGGGGGGAGATCACGAAACTCCTTGATTTAGAGGCGCAACACATTCGGGCAGGGTCCCACGATCCTGCCCTTTTTATTTGCCCCGTCTCCCGAGAATGACCACCGACATCCTCCAAGTCGTCGTCCTGGCCGCCGGCCAGGGCAAGCGCATGCACTCGGACCTGCCGAAGGTGCTGCATCCCCTGGGCGGGCGGCCGATGCTCGAGCACGTCCTCGACGGCGCCCGGCGCCTTTCGCCCGCGCGCATCGCGGTCGTGATCGGCCATGGCGGCGAAGCCGTGAGCGCCCGCCTGTCCGCGCCCGATGTCGCCTGGGCGGTGCAGGAGGAACAGCTGGGCACCGGACACGCCGTGCTCCAGGCCCTCCCCCGGCTCGAACCGCAGGGCGTGGTGCTCGTCCTGTACGGCGACGTGCCCCGGATCGCGAGCGGCACCCTGCGGGCATTGGCCGATGCGGCGACGCAGGGCCAGCTCGCCCTGCTCACGCAGCAGGTGGACGACCCGAAGGGCTATGGGCGCATCGTCCGCGATCCCTCCGGGCGCGTCGCGCGCATCGTCGAGGAACGCGACGCCACGGAAGCCGAGCGTGCCGTGCGCGAGGTGAACACCGGCATCGTCGCGGCACCCTTCGCGAAGCTCGCCGGCTGGCTCGGCGGCCTCACCAACGCCAACTCGCAACGCGAGTACTATCTGACCGACATCGTGGCGGCCGCGGTCGCCGAGGGCTACCCGGTGGCCGTGCGGCACCCGCAGTCGCCCGTCGAGTGCCTCGGCGTGAACTCCAAGCGCGAGCTCGCCCGGGTCGAAAGGCTGCTCCAGATGGACATCGCCCAGTCCCTGCTCGATGCCGGCGTGACGCTGGCCGACCCCGCCCGCATCGACGTGCGCGGCGAGCTGGCTTGCGGGCGCGACGTCCATCCTGCGCGACTGCACCGTCGGCAGCGGCACCGAGATCCGTCCCTTCTCGCTCATCGAGGAAGCGGCGATCGGGAGCCAGGCCCGCATCGGGCCCTATGCCCGCATCCGCCCCGGCACCGAGCTGGCCGACGACGTGCACATCGGCAACTTCGTCGAGGTGAAGGCGAGCAGCGTCGGGCGCGGGAGCAAGGCGAACCACCTCTCCTACATCGGCGACACCACGGTGGGCGCGGGCGTGAACATCGGCGCGGGGACGATCACCTGCAACTACGACGGCGCCAACAAGCACCGCACGGTGATCGGGGACGACGTGCAGATCGGCTCGGACGTGCAGCTCGTCGCGCCGGTCACGGTCGGCCCGGGCGCGACCATCGGCGCCGGCACCACGGTCTACCGCGACGCGCCCGCCGGCGAGCTCACGCTCAACGAGAAGACCCAGGTCACCAAGCCCGGCTGGCGGCGCCCGAAGAAGAAGGGCTAGCGCAGGGCGCGCCGCCTACCAGCGCGCCGGCGGCTTCTTGTTGATGGTGATGTACCGGTTCTCGACCGTGATGTAGCCGCCCACGGTGAGGTCCCGGAAGATGCGGCTCACCATGTCGCGCGAGGCGCCCACGCGCTCGGCGATCTCCTGCTGGGTGATCTTCTCCGGGATGCGCATCTTGCCGTCGGTCTCGACCGACATGTTAAGCAGCAGACGCGCCACGCGCCCGTAGACGTCCAGCAGCGCCAGGTTCTTCACGTTGTCGGTCGCGTCCCGCGCCCGGTCGATCACCTTCGAGATCATGTCCAGCGCGAAATCGGGATTGCGCCGGATCGCCTCGCGCATCTGGTCGCGCTGCACCACCGAGAAGGTCGTCGGCTCGAGCGTCACGACGGAAGCCGAGCGGGGCTTGCCGTCGAAGGCCATCTCCCCGACGTAGTCGCCGGGGCTTTGCGTGTTCAGGATGAGCTCGTGGCCCTCGGAATCGGACACGAAGGCCTTCACCTTGCCGGTGAGCAGCACGAAGATGGAATCGCTCGAGTCGCCCTCGGTGATGAAGACGGTGTTCTTCGGGTAGGAACGCACGCGCCCGAGCATCGCGAGTTCCCGGACGAACGCGTCGTTGATCAGGGACAACTGGGCAGGGCTGGGCGGCTCGCCATGCATGGGCGTGCTTTCTCCGATGGGTGCAGGCAGGGGTGGGCCGAGTCTAGCATCCACGGGGCGGCGCGTTAAGATACGCCGACCCCATGCCCCCCGCGCCCACGACCGCCACCGCCCGCGCTTCCCCCGGCTCCTCGACGTGGCTGTCCGTCGCCGCCCTCGCCTTCGCGGGCCTCGCCTTCGCCTGGACGCCCCTGGCCGACCGCCTCGACCTGATGGCCCTCGACCAGGGCTTCGGCATCCTGCGGGCCCTCGGGCCCCGGCACGCGCCCGACGATTTCGTGATCGTGGGCATCGACGAGGCCACCGAGCGGGCCATCGGCGAGCCCCTTGCGCTCTGGCATGCCCCGCTCGGGGAGGCGCTCGCGAAGATCGCCGCGGCGAAGCCGCGCGCCATCGGGCTGGACGTCACCCTGCCCGAGCGCTCGTACGACAGCCTGCGCCCCGGGCTCGACCGCGCCCTGCTCAACGGGCTCGCCGCCGCCCGCGCCGTGGAGCCGTTCGTGGTCGCGCTGGGCCTGGATGCGAAGGGCGAGGCGAAGCCCATCCACCTGCCCTTCCTCGCCGTGATCGACGACAAGCGCATGGGCCTCGCCCTGCTGGGGCGCGATGCCGATGGCGTCACGCGCCACTACGCGCTCGCCCTGCCCACGGAGGACGGCTCCTTTCCCACGTTCGTCGGGCGCCTGTGCGCGAAGCTCTCGAAGGAGTGCCGCGGCGGCATGATCGATTACGCGCTCGGCGCGCCGTACAAGTACGTCTCGCTCGCCCGCGTGCTCCAGATGCAGGACGCGAAGGGCCTGGAGCGGCTCTTCGCCAACCGCATCGTGCTCATCGGCGAGACGCAGCGCTTCACCGATCGCCTGGCGCAGCCGGTGAACCTCGCGGCCTGGGAGGCGGGCGGCGGGCCGGACGCCCCCGGGGTGCTCGCCCACGCGCAGGCGCTTCGCACCGCGCTGCACGGCAGCCCCGTCCAGCGCGCGAACCCGGCGGGCATGGCGATCGTGCTCTCCTGCTGCGCGCTGCTGCTCGCCATCCGTGACTGGCGCCTCGCGCTGGGCGCGGGGCTGCTCGCGGCGATCGCCCTGGTCGCGGGCGCGCTCTATTCGCTCCATGGCGGCCTGCACGTGCCGGTGGCGGGCCCGCTCTTCACGGTGGCGCTCGCGGTGGGCGCGCGGGCCGCGCTCGATGCGCTCGTGCATCGCCGCGAGCGCCTGCGACTCACGCGCGCGTTCGGGGGCTACGTGAGCCCGCCCGTGCTCGAGGGCATCCTCGCCGGGCGCATCGAGCCCGGCCACCGCGCGCAGGCGCGGACGCTCGCCTTCCTCTTCGCGGACCTGCGCGGGTCCACGCCCTTCACGGCCAAGGCGACGCCCGCGCAGGCGATGCAACTGCTCAACCGCTTCCATGACGTGGCGGTGGCGGCCGTGCACAAGCACGACGGCTTCCTCGACAACATCCGGGGCGACGGCGTGATGGCCGTGTTCGGCGCCCCCCAGCCCCTGGACGATCCCGCCGGCGCCGCCTTCCGCGCGATGCAGGATCTCTTCCGCGGGCTCGACCACCTCAATGCGCAACGCGCCAGGCGCGGCGAGGAGGCGCTGGAGGTGGTGGCCGGCCTCGCCGCGGGCGAGGCCGTCTCCGGGCACGTGGGCTCGGCCGAGCGCTTCACCTACCCGGCGGTGGGCGATGCCGCGAACGTCGCCTCGCGCCTGCAGGACGAGGCCAAGCGCCTGGGCTTCCGGGCGGTCCTCACCGAGCCCGTGCGCCGGATGGCGGGGGCCGCCAGGCTCGAGCCCCTGGGCGCCCTCGGGATCCGCGGCCACGACCCGGTCGAGGCCTGGGGCTGGCGAGGCGAGGCCGACACGCCGGACCCGGGGCACGCCCCTGCCGAATAAACGGCACATTTGGTGTGTTTTTCACCAAAGCGCCCCGCGGCGAGGGGCGATATCTTGGTCTCGTGCTCGTGGGTCCCTCCTCTCCCGCGAGCCGCGGACGACGTGAGGCCAAGAGCATGACGCCCGCAGTTCGCTCCTCCCGGCCCGGCCGGGGGGAGCCTTGTTTTCCACCCCACCGGAGGCCCTCATGATGGCTCGCAGGCACGACGACGAAAGCTCCCCGTCTGCGCTCATGGGCATCGCCTTCGCCGCGGTGCTCCTGGTGGTCGGCTGCACCGATGCCTTCGCCGACCTGCTCGTCACCGACCTGCGCGGCCCCGTTTCGCAGGCCGGCTCGCCCCAGGGTCTCGTCCTCATGCAGACGCTCAAGCCGGGGGCGAAGCTCGCGCTGCCGGCCGGCTCGAGCGTGGAGCTCTACGATGCCGCCTCCGCCACGGTCCAGCCGGTCGCGGGCCCGGCCCGGCTCCTGGTCACCACCCAGGGCGTGAAGGCCGAGAGCGGCACGCTCGGCCCGGCGCGCAAGCTGGGCGAGGTGTTCCGGCACGTGAAGGTCGACTCGCGCGATGTCTCGCTGGGCAGCCTGCGCATGCGCAGCGCGGACGCTCGCGTGCTGGAAGGGCCCGAGGGAATCGTCCCGGTCGGCGAGG
>JBGAOO010000229.1:0-5581 GCA_044221765.1 Usitatibacteraceae bacterium
GCCACCGGCCGGCTCGAGTGGCTCGGCGTGCAGGAGGGCTCGCGCGTGAAGGCGGGCGAGGTGATCGCGCGCCTGGAGAGCCTGGACGTGGCCGCCTCGCGCGACTCGGCCTCGGCGAGCGCCAACGCCGCCCGCGCCAACCTCGAGCAGGGCCAGGCGGAGCTGCGCGAGGCCGAGGCGGCGTACCGCCGCGCGCAGGACCTCTTCGCGAAGAAGTTCATCGCCGAGTCCGCCCTCGACACCGCGAAGGCGCGCCACGAGAAGGCGGTGGCCACCATCGCGAGCCTCAAGGCCTCCATCGGCGTGGCCGAGGCCAACGTGCGCTCGGCGAGCGTCTCGCTCGAGCAGACCCTCATCCGCGCCCCCTTCGACGGCGTCGTGCTCACCAAGAACGCCAACGTGGGCGACATCATCACGCCCTTCTCCTCGGCCACCGACTCCAAGGGCGCCGTGGTGAACATGGCGGACATGGAGACGCTCGAGGTCGAGGCGGACGTCGCCGAGGCCTCGATCGGCAAGATCGTGGTGGGCATGCCCACCGAGATCCAGCTCGACGCCTACCCCGACCTGCGCCTGCTGGGCGAGGTCTCGCGCGTGGTGCCCACCGTGGACCGCAGCAAGGCGACGCTGCTCGTGAAGGTCACCTTCAAGGAGAAGGACCCGCGCGTGCTCCCGGACATGAGCGCCAAGGTGGGGTTCCTGCAGCGCATGCCCGCGGCCGACGAGCGCAAGGCGCTGGTCGCCGTGCGCCCCGAGGCGATCGCCAGGCGCGGCGAGCAGTCCGCGCTCTTCGTCGTCGACAAGGACCTGAAGGTGAAGCAGGTACCGGTCACCGCCGCGCGCAAGCTTGGCGACCTGGTCGAGGTGACCGGCGTGAAGGCCGGCGACAAGGTGGTGCTCGCCCCGCCGGCGAAGCTCGAGGACGGCGCGACCGTCGCCCTGCTCAAGAAGTGAGCGAGGCCGCCGCGGGCGCGCCGGCGCGCCCCATCGTCCAGATCACCCATCTCGCCAAGGGCTACCGCCGCGGCGGGCAGGCCGTGCCGGTGCTCTTCGACATCACGCTCTCCATCGCCGAGGGCGACTTCCTCGCGCTCATGGGCCCCTCGGGCTCGGGCAAGTCCACCCTGCTCAACCTCGTCGCCGGCATCGACAAGCCCGACGCGGGCGAGCTGCTGGTGGACGGCGAGGACATCACGAAGCTCTCGGAGTCCGAGCTGGCCGACTGGCGCGCCGCGCACGTGGGCTTCATCTTCCAGTTCTACAACCTGATGCCGGTGCTCGACGCCTTCGAGAACGTGGAGCTGCCCCTGCTCCTCACCTCGCTCTCGCGGCGCGAAAGGCGCGAGCGCGTGGAGATGGCGCTCGCGCTGGTGGGCCTCGCGGACCGCATGAAGCACTACCCCAACGAGCTCTCCGGCGGCCAGCAGCAGCGCGTGGCCATCGCCCGGGCGCTCATCAGCGACCCCACCATCATCGTCGCCGACGAGCCCACGGGCGACCTGGACAGGAAGAGCGCCGAGGAGATCCTCGCCCTCCTGCGCCGGCTGAACGCCGAGATGGGCAAGACCATCATCATGGTGACGCACGACTGGCACGCGGTGCAGAGCGCGCGCCACGTGGTGCACCTGGAGAAGGGCGAACTGGTGGACGCGCCGCAGGGCGTGCAGCCCGGCAGCCCCGAGCCGGCCGCCCGCTAGCGCCGCCATGCACTTCCTGAAGCTCGTCTTCAAGAACATCTTCCGGCACAAGCTGCGCAGCCTGCTCACGATGGCGGGCCTGGTGGTGGCGATCCTCGCCTTCGGCCTGCTGCAGACGGTGGTGCACGCCTGGTACGCGGGCTCGGACATGGCCTCGGCCCAGCGGCTCATCGCCCGCAACGCCATCTCGCTCGTCTTCCCGCTGCCCATCTACTACCGCGACCGCATCCGCAGCCTGGACGGCGTGACGGCCGTGAGCCTGTCCAACTGGTTCGGCGGCCAGTACAAGGACGCGACGCCCACCAACTTCTTCGCGCAGTTCGCGATCGACCCCGCCAACTTCTTCGACCTCTACCCCGAGTTCATCACCAAGCCCGAGGAACTGGCCGCCTTCAAGAAGGACCGGCGCGGGGCGATGGTCGGGCGCCTGCTCGCCGACCTGCACGGCTTCAAGGTGGGCGACGTGATCCCGCTCAAGGGCACCATCTACCCGGGCAACTGGGAGCTCGTCGTGCGCGGCATCTACGAGCCGCGCGACGAGACCACGATCACGCGCCAGCTCTACTTCCAGTGGGACCTGCTCAACGAGGAGATCAAGAAGCGCTACCCGCGGCGGGCGGAGCAGGTGGGCGTGTTCATCGTGGGCATCGCCGACGGCTCGCGCGCGGCCGAGATCAGCCAGGCGATCGACAAGGAGTTCCGCAACTCGCTGGCCGAGACCCTCACCGAGACCGAGAAGGCCTTCCAGCTGAGCTTCATCGCCCAGACCGAGACCATCGTCATGGCGGTGCGCATCGTCTCCTTCGTGGTGATCGTGATCATCTTCGCGGTGGTGGCCAACACGATGGCCATGACGGCCCGCGAGCGCCTGGCCGAGTACGCCACGCTCAAGGCGCTGGGCTTCAGCCCCGGCTTCGTCGCCTCGCTCATCGTCGGCGAGTCGGTCGTGCTCACCGCGCTGGGCGGCGGGCTGGGCATCCTCGTCACCTTCCCCGTGGCGGCGGCCTTCAAGTCGGCGCTGGGCACCTTCTTCCCCGTGTTCAAGGTGGCGCCCGACACCGTGATGCTGCAGGTCGCCTCGGCGCTCGTGGTCGGCGTGCTGGCGGGCATCCTGCCCTCGATCCGCGCCGCGCGCGTGAAGATCGTCGACGGCCTGAGGTACATCGGATGACCGTCCCTTTCTCCTACGTCTTCCGCAACCTGTGGACGCGCAAGCTCACCACGATCCTCACCGCCGGCGGCATGGCGCTCGTGGTGTTCGTCTTCGCCGCCGTGCTCATGCTCGATGCCGGGCTCCGGAAGACGCTCATCGCCACCGGCAGCTTCGAGAACGCCATCCTGCTGCGCCAGTCCGCCCAGACGGAGATCCAGAGCGTGGTCTACCGCGACCAGGCTTCCCTCATCGAGACGCTGGCCGAGGTGGCGCGGGGGGAGGACGGGCAGCCGCTCGTGTCGAAGGAGACGCTCGTGCTCATCGCCATCCCCAAGCGCGGCGACGACAAGCCGGCCAACGTGGTGGTGCGGGGCCTCTCGCCCATCGGCTTCACGATCCGGCCGCAGATCCGCCTGGTCGACGGGCGGCCCTTCAAGCCGGGCTCCTCGGAGATCGTGGTGGGCCGCGCGATCGCCGACGGCTTCGAGGGCACGGGCATCGGCGAGAAGCTGCGCTTCGCCGGGCGGGAGTGGACGGTCGTCGGCACCTTCGACGGCGGCCACTCGGCCTTCGATTCCGAGATCTGGGGCGACGTGGAGCAGATGATGCAGGCCTTCCGCCGCAGCGCCTACTCCACCAACATCGCGCGGCTGAACAGCGCGGCCGACTTCGCGGCCTTCAAGGCGCGCGTGGCGGGCGACCAGCGCCTGGTGCTCGACGTGAAGCAGGAGCCGCTCTTCTACGAGGAGCAGTCCCAGTCGCTCTCGAACTTCATCAGCTACCTGGGCGTCACGCTCTCGATCATCTTCTCGATCGGGGCCATGATCGGGGCGATGATCACGATGTACTCCTCCGTCTCCAACCGCACCGGCGAGATCGGCACGCTGCGCGCGCTGGGCTTCCGGCGCTCGAGCATCCTCGCGGCCTTCCTCACCGAGTCGCTGCTGCTCGCGCTGGTGGGCGGGCTCGCCGGGCTGCTCATCGCCTCCTTCCTGCAGGTGTTCACCATCACCACCATGAACTTCCAGAGCTTCAGCCAGCTCGCCTTCGGCTTCCACCTCACGCCGGGCATCGTGCTCGCGACGATCGCCTTCTCGCTCGTCATGGGCCTGGTGGGCGGGTTCCTGCCGAGCGTGCGCGCGGCGCGGCTGGAGATCGTGGATTCCCTGCGTGCCGCCTGAGGTGCCCATGACCGACCGCATCCTCGCCACCTACCACATCGCCGCGCCCGAGACGGCGAGCCGCGCGCGCGCCGAGGCGCTCGCGAGCGAGCAGAGCGTCGAGATGCCCGTGGCCGCGATCACGGACCGCTTCGTGCTGGACGAGATCGTCGCGCGCGTGGAGGCCATCCACCACGCCGGCGAGGATTTCGAGGTCGTGCTGGGCATCGCCCCCGCGACGACCGGGCAGGAGGTCTCGCAGCTCATGAACATGCTCTTCGGCAACTGCTCGCTGCAGCCGGAGGTCTCGCTCGTGGACGTGGCCTTCCCCGCCGGATACGCGGACGCGTTCCCCGGGCCGCGCTACGGCATCGAGGGTATCCGCGAGCTCACGGGCGCCCGCGGCCGAGCGCTCACCTGCACCGCGCTCAAGCCCCAGGGCTCCGAGGTGCCGCGCCTGGCGCACCTGGCCCGCGTCTTCGCCCTGGCCGGCGTGGACGTGATCAAGGACGACCATGGCCTCGCCGACCAGGCTTTCTCGCCCTTCGCCGAGCGCGTGCCGGCGGTGCAGGCGGCCATCGACGAGGCCAACCGCGAGACGGGCGGGCACACCGTCTATGCTCCCACGTTCTCCGGCGGGCCGCGCCAGCTCGCCGCGCAGGCGACGGTCGCGAAGAAGGCCGGCGTGAAGATGGCCCTCGTCGCGCCGATGCTCGTGGGCCTGCCCGTGTTCCGCGACCTGCGCGAGAGCCTGGGCATCCCCCTGCTCGCGCACCCGGCCTTCGCCGGCGCCGGACGCATCGCCCCGCCCCTGCTGCTGGGCAAGCTCTTCCGTCTGTTCGGCGCGGATGCGACCATCTTCCCGAACCATGGCGGGCGCTTCAGCTACAGCCGCGAGACCTGCCTCGCCATCGCGCGCGCCGCCCGCGAGCCCTTCGCCTCCTTCCCGCCCGTCCTGCCCGTGCCCGCCGGCGGCATGTCGGTCGAGCGCGCCGGCGAGATGATCGACGGCTACGGCCCGGATACCATGCTGCTCATCGGGGGCGGGCTGCTCACCGCGGGCGAGGCGCTCGGGGAGAAGAGCCGCGAGTTCGTGGCGCAGGTCGCCTCGCACCGGAGAACGTGATGGCCGATTCCCTGGTCCGCAAGCACGACGGCACCTTCCACTGGGCGGGCGTGGACGTGCTCGCCTACAAGCAGGAGGGCGCCGCGCCCTTCCGCGACGTGACGCGCCAGGTGCTCTTCGACGACCCCTCGCTCGCCACGCAGCTGCGCTACTTCGAGGTCGCGCCCGGCGGCTGGACCACGCTCGAGCGCCACGAGCACGTGCACAACGTGATGGTGATCCGCGGCAAGGGCCGCTGCCTCATCGGCGAGCAGGCACACGAGCTCGGGCCGAACGACCTGGTGAGCGTGCCGCCCCTCACCTGGCACCAGTTCCTCGCGAGTGCCGACGAGCCGCTGGGCTTCCTGTGCCTGGTGAACCGCGAGCGCGACCGGCCGCAGCTGCCCGCCGGGGGCGAGGCCGAGCAACTCGCCCGGCCGCTGCGCGGCGACTAGGCCGCCACGCG
>JBGAOO010000230.1:0-6028 GCA_044221765.1 Usitatibacteraceae bacterium
GGGTGTGGACGAATTCGCCGGCGCGCGAGGCCAGGACTCCTGCGCCACCATGAGCGTGAGCAGCGCATAGAGGCGATGTTGAAGGGCACGCCCAGGGCCATGTCCGCGCTGCGCTGGTAGAGCTGGCAGGAAAGGCGTCCGTCGCAGACATAGAACTGGAAGAGCGCGTGGCAAGGGGCCAGGGCCATCTCGGGGATCTGCGCCACGTTCCATGGAGACGATGAGGCGGCGAGAGTCCGGGTTGGGGCGGATCTGCGCGAGCAGCTCGGCCATCTGGTCGATCGAGCGGCCGTCCGGTGTCGGCCAGGAGCGCCACTGGCGACCGTACACGGGGCCGAGCTCGCCCTGCGCGTCTGCCCACTCGTCCCAGATGGTGACGCTGTTCGCGCAGGTAGCGCACGTTCGTGCTGCCTTGCAAGAACCAGAGCAGCTCGTGGATCACGCCCATGTGCACGCGCTTGGTCGTCGAGCGGAAAGCGCTCCGGCCAGCGGCCGAAGCGCATCTGGTGGCCGAAAACGGAAAGCGTTCCTGCGCCGGGCGATCGGTCTTGCGCGCACCCTTGTCCAGCACGTGCTGCATCAGGTCGAGATAGGCTTTCATGGTGTCTGCAGGCGCTCGCACAGTGATGGCGAGGTCGTGCCTACCGTCAAGTTCGGCCACCCGCGGCAGCAGACCCCAGCTTTGGAATCCCCGGGCGCGGAACAAGGCGACGCTCGGGCCGCGCCGGGCGTGAACACGAAGGCAAGCAGGGCCGCGATGCCCAGCGAGGGTGCAGCGCCCAGGGCGTGGTCGAGCAACCGGCCGGCCAGCCCCTGCCGTCGGCGGGCTGGGTCCACATAGACGCCAATCTCCACCAGGTGGCGGATAGGCCGGGCGGCCGTAGAAGGACTTGATGCTGAGCCAGGCTGCGACCTGACCTGCGATCTCGGCGACCCAGAGGGGCCGGTGGTCGGGCGTGAAGGCCTCGAACCAAGCCTGCCTTTCCGCCACCGTCACCGGCTCCGTGTCCGCGGTGGCGAGCCGGCCAGGGATGGACGCGTTGTAGATCGAGACGATGGCCGGCAGGTCGTCGGCAAGCGCGTGCCGGATCGCGGAGGGCTCATGGCCGAAAGCTTACCCGAGCCCGGCCTTGGCCGCGCAGTGGAGCGGGACGGTCGGCCTAGGAACGCTGTCCGAGCAGGACCCAGAGACGAGCGAGGTCTGCGGTGCCGTCCGTGCCGTGGACCGTCTTGAGCGTCTGCACGCCCTTGGCGCGCTGGCCGCCCTGCATCTGCGCCACGCCCATGAGGAGCTTGGCATCCTCGGGGCGCTTGAGGTTGCCCTTCTTGATGCCCTGGTCCATGAGGGCGATGCCCTTTTCCGCGGCGCCCTCCGTCACGTAGTTGTAGCCCACCGAGACGAGCGCGCCACCCGCCTTGTCGGCGAGCGCGTCCTTCTCGGCCTGGGCCCGGGCCTTGGCCGACTCGTCAGCCGTCTTGGCGGCCAGGTCCCGCAGCCGCTTGTGCCTTTCGGCGTCCTTGCCCGTGCCCAGGACACCGGCGGCATAGCCCTTCTCCACGATCGCCTTGGCTTCGGCCGGGTAGCCGGCCTGCAGCGCGAGCTGCGTCATCTCGAGGTAGTCGTTGGCGCTCGCGATGTTGCCCGTGGCGAGCTTGAGGCGGTACACGTCTAGCGAGAGGCGGTCGGAGAAGCCGTTCTTCTTCTGGACGCGGTTCAGCAGGTCGGTCCAGTACTCCTTCTTCGGGTAGAAGATGACCAGGCGCTCGATCGCCGAGACGTAGCCGGAGTTGTCCTTCTGCTTGAGGTAGCAGTTGGCGAGGATCTGGAGTTCCTCCTCGGTCGGCTTTCGCCCGGCCTTCTCCTCGCCGCCGGCTTCGCCGACGGCCTTGGAGACGTTCGCGCAGTCGTTGTTGAGGAAGTACGACTGGACGAGGAGGGTGCGCATCGAAGGATCGGTGCCGCCCTCCTTCTGGTAGCGCGCGGCCCAGGTAGCCGCCTTGGGATAGTCCTTTGCGCGGTAGTAAAGCCCGGCGACCGCCTGGACCATCTTCAGTTGCTCCGCGCCCGAGGCCCGGCCGGAGGCGACGACGGCCTCGAAGGCCTTGGCCGCCGTCTCGTTGTCCCCGGCTGCCGCGGCAATGCTGCCACGCGTGCGCTGGATGAGGTAGGACTCGTAGGCGGTCTTGCCTGACACGGCGTCCGCCTCCGCCACCTTCGCGAGCGCCTCGCGATGCTTGCTTGCCTTGTACAGGGCCTCGGCGGCCTGCAGGGGCTTGCCGACCTCGGGGCGGACCGTGTTGCCGCCCTCCTGGGCGAGGACCGGCGCGGCGAGGAGCGCGGCGGAGGCGATCGCGGCGGCGAGAAGGCGGGCGCCGAGGCGGGGAAGTGAGGTCATCGGTGCGGTCTCCGCGTCAGGAAAAGCAGCGGGGCCGCGCCTTCAAGCGCGGCCCCGCGGGTTGGACACTAGTCGACGAACTGCTCGGCCCCGATGAGGCCGATCTTCGTGATCCCGTGGCTCTGCGCCGAGGCCATCACGCCGGCGACGTGCTTGTACGTCACGAGCTTGTTGGGGCGCAGGTGGAACTCGGGCTGGTTCGCGAGCCCGGCCGCCGAAGTGAACTTCGCGTCGAGGGTCGGGCGGTCGGGAACGGTGTCGCCGTTCCAGAGGATGGTGCCGTCGAAATCCACCTCGAGCAGGATCACCGTCGGCGGCTCGAGCGGGGGCGGAGGGTTGCCCACCGGCATGTTGAGCTTGACCGCGTGCGTCTGGATCGGGATGGTGATGATCAGCATGATGAGCAGCACCAGCATCACGTCGATGAGCGGCGTGGTGTTGATGTCCACCATCACGTCGGGATCGCCGCTGCCCCCGGAGCCTACTTGCATACCCATGGAATTGCCTTTCGAATCCGGTTCGTCACAGGGCCCGGGCCGGCGGCTCGGTGATGAAGCCGATCTTCAGGATCGAGGCGCGCTGGCAGGTCGCGACCACGCGGCCCACGAACTCGTACCGCGTCTGCTCGTCGGCACGGACGTGCACCTCGGGCTGCGGGTCGAGCACCGCGATCTTCTTGAGCTTCTCGAACAGCGCCTTCTGGTTGGGCACGAATTCCGTGCCCCAGAACACGTCCCCGTCCTTGTTCACCGAGATGTTGATGTTCTCGGGCTTGGTCTGGGTGGGGACGTTGCGTTCCTTCGGCAGCTCGAGCGGCACCTGCTGGATCACGACCGGGATCGTGATCAGGAAGATGATGAGCAGCACCAGCATCACGTCGACGAGCGGCGTGGTGTTGATCGCTGACATCACCTCCTCTTCCTCGGAGGCCGGGCCGACGTTCATCGCCATGGTTTCAGCCCTTGGCGCCCGCGGTCTTCTTGCCCGCGCTGCTCATCAGCACCAGGTGCAGGTCGGCGCTGAAGCCGCGCAGGTGCTCGAGGGCCACCTTGTTGCGGCGCACGAGCCAGTTGTACCCGAGCACGGCAGGAACGGCGACCGCGAGGCCGAAGGCCGTCATGATCAGCGCCTCGCCCACGGGGCCCGCCACCTTGTCGATGGAGGCCTGGCCGGCGATGCCGATGGCGGTGAGCGCGTGGTAGATGCCCCACACCGTGCCGAAGAGGCCGACGAACGGGGCCGTCGAGCCCACCGTGGCGAGGAATGCGAGGCCGTCCTGCAGGCGGCTGCCGACGTTCTCGACGGCCCGCTGGATCGACATCGTGACCCACTCGTTGAAGTCGATCTGCTCGAGGAGCTTGCCTTCGTGGTGCTTGGTGGCCTCGATGCCGGACTCGGCGATGAAGCGGAAGGGGCTGCCTTCCTTCAGGGTGTTGATGCCCTCGCTCACGGATCCGGAGGCCCAGAAGGTGGCCTTGGCCTTTGCCGCTTCCTTGAAGAGCTTGTACTGCTCGTAGACCTTCACGAACATGATGTACCAGGAGCCCATCGACATGATGACCAGGATGATCAGCGTGCCCTTGGAGACGAAGTCGCCCTGCTTCCACAGCGCCTCGAGGCCGTACGGGTTCTCGACGGTCTCCTTCTCCTTGGCGGAGGCGGGCGGCGGAACCGGGGCCGGCTTCGGCGCGTCGGCGGGCTTCGCCTCAGCCGCCTTCGCCGCGTCGGGGGCCGGCGCCTGCGCGTGCGCGGCGGCCGAGAAGAAGATCGGTGCCGCCGGCGCGCACGCGAGGATGGCCGCGAGCAGCGCGGGCAGTCGGTTGATCAGGTGCATGTCGATTCCTCCAAGTTCCGGGTGAAGTGCTGCTGCTGAAAGGGGGCTTCGCGGACGGTCAGTCCGTGAGCTTGAACGAGATTTCCACCTCGCCGATGAATCCGACCGGCTCCGGCGCGAACCGCCACTGGGACAGGGCGCGGATCACCTCGCGGTCGAAGACGCGGGGCGGGTTCGCGGAGACGATGCGCACTTCCTGCACCGAGCCGTCCGTGCGGATGACCAGGTGCGCGATGACCACGCCCTGGATGCCGTCCTTGATGGCCTGGCGGGGCATGACGGGCGAGACGCGGGAGACCGGTACCACGTTCTTGCGCACCACCGGGCCCTCGGAGGGCGGGGCCGGCGGCCGCGCCATCGTGGGCGGCGGGCCGGGCGGGGGCTTCGTGGTGGTGACGGTGGTGATCGTGGGCGCCTGCTGGGCCTGCACGGGCACCTGGATGTTCACTTCGGGCGGCGGAATGAACGGCGGCGGCGGAGCCGCGAGCTTGGGCGGGGGGGGCGGCGGCGTGTCGGGGATGGGCTTCTTCACTTCCTCGATGATCTTGGTCTCGATCGGGGCCTTGATGACCTCGACGACCTTTCGGGCGAGCCCGGTGACCAGCGCGTATCCCACCAGCACGTGCAGGAGGCCGACCATGACGATGCTCGGCATGTGTTTCGCCGGGCTGCTCTGGGTCTCCCTGTAGCTCTTCATCGAACCTTCCTCCACCCTCGATCTAGTGACAGCGCAACTTGTGGTCGCAAGCCGTCGAGGCAACGGACCACCCTTTCGACGGCGCACCGCCGTAACGGCAATCCGTAGAGTCAGACCACTCCCGGTCCATCGTTGCCTGGGTGAGGCATCCGGGAAAGGGCCCATTTCGGCAGCCCGTGATTTTATGCGACAAAGCCAACTAACGCCAGCATCGGTGCCACCGCCAATGTTACGGTTCCTTGGGGCCGGCGGGGGCCCTCAAAAAAAAGGGGGCTCCGAAGAGCCCCCCGGGGGTCGATGCGGCTACCGGACTACCGGAACGCGTACTTGAGGTTCAGGTAGTACGTGCGGCCGTGCGCGTCGGTGTAGCGCGGGTCGTAGCCGACCTGGAACGTCTGGCCCTGGTCGGAGGCGGGCGGGTCACGGTCGAGGACGTTGCGAACGCCCGCGACGACGGACAGGCCCTTCCAGCCGTCCCACGAGCCCTGGAGGTCATAGGTCTCGTAGCTGCCAACCCGGCGCGAATCGCTCGCGTCCTTGTAGCCCAGGGTGTAGTTCTGGCCGATCGTGGCGCCCCAGGCGCCCTTGCGCCAGTTGAGCGTCGCGTAGTGGCGCCAGCGGGTGATCGCCCCGTTGTCGGCGGTGAAGCGGCCGACGTTGTCGAAGTACGTGCCCTCCGCCTGCTGCTGGTAGCGGTACTGGATGATGTACGTGCCTTCGGCGCGCGCCACGAGCTGGCCCCAGCTGGTCGCCGGGAAGCGCAGCGAGCCGGACAGGTCGACACCGGTCACGTTGTACTTGCCGAGGTTCTCCTGCACCTGGATCACGTAGTCGATCGGGCAGGGCACGTTGGCCGGCGTCGGGGCGCCCGGGAGGTCGCCACGGCACGAGCCGTCCGCGTTGCGCGTCGTGCGGATGAATCGCCCGCCCGCGTTGAGCGGATCGGCAGAGCCGAAGTTGTCGAAGACGGTCGTGTCGCCCAGGGCGCCGATCGAGTTGCGGCGGCGGATGGACCAGAAATCGGTGCCGATCGAGGCATTGGCCGCCGGCTCCCAGATGACGCCGAGGGTCCACTGCTTCGACTTCTCCGGCGTGAGGCCG
>JBGAOO010000231.1:0-6388 GCA_044221765.1 Usitatibacteraceae bacterium
CATCGCCCTCGAGGCGGGCGACGAGGGCCTCGCCGCGCTCGTGCTCGACGTGGTGATCGGCCATGGCGCCCACCCGGACCCGGCCGGGGCCCTCGCCGGCGCCATTACCCGCGCTCGGCAGGCTGCCGCCTCGCAGGGCCGCCACCTGGCCGTCATCGCCTTCGTGACGGGCACCGAGCGCGACGCGCAGAAGCTCTCGGCCCAGCAGGCGAAGCTGCGCGAGGCCGGCGCGATCGTCGCGCCCGGCTCCACCGCGGCCGCCGAACTGGCCGGCGCGATCGCGCTGCGGATCTCCGGCAGCCGCGCGAACCGGCCGCTCGCCCATGCGTGAGAACGCGGTGGTGGTCGCCTTCGGCGGCAACGCGAGCTACCCCCCGACGATCAAGGGGCTCGCGCAGGAGCAGCTCGACCTCATGGCCGCGGCCTGCCAGCACCTGCTGCGCATCATCGACTCGGGCCGCCCGCTCGTGCTCACCCACGGCAACGGCCCGGTGGTGGGCAACATCCTCTTCCGCATGGCGAAGACCGCGGGCGAGCTGCCGCCCATGCCCATGGACATCTGCGTGGCGCACTCGCAGGGCGGCATGGGCTACATGCTGCAGCAGTCGTTCATGAACGTGCTGCACGCGCACGGCGTGGAGCGCACCGTGAGCTCGATCGTGACGCAGGTCGAGGTCGATCCCGCCGACCCCGCCTTCGCCCACCCCACCAAGCCCGTGGGCCGCTTCTTCAACGCGCTGGAGGCGGAACTGCTGCGCAGCGAGCACGACTGGCAGTTCGTCGAGGATTCCGGCCGCGGCTTCCGGCGCATCGTGGCCTCGCCCGAGCCGCGCCGCATCCTCGAGCTGGACAGCGTGCGCGCGCTGCTCGAGGCGGGCATCGTGCCCATCACGGTGGGCGGGGGCGGCATCCCCGTCGTGAAGGCCGCGGACGGCAGCTACCACGGCGTCTCGGCCGTCATCGACAAGGACCACACGAGCGCCATGCTCGCCTCCGAGCTCGGCGCGGGCACGCTCGTCATGCTCACCGGCGTCGAGCGGGTCGCGCTCGACTTCGGCAAGCCCACGCAGCGCTTCCTCGACCGGCTGACCGCCGAGGAAGCCCGCCGGCATGAGGCCGAGGGCCAATTCCCGCCGGGCAGCATGGGACCGAAGGTGAGTGCCGCGCTGCGCTTCCTCGCGCGCGGCGGCGAGCGGGCCATCATCACGTCCCTGGACCGCGCCTTCGACGCCCTGCAGGGCGAGGCGGGCACGCACATCGTCGCCTCGTGAGCACCGCGACCATCCCGGCCGGCTGGAAGGCGCACGCGGCGCTCCTCGCGAGCGGCGGCGTGCTGAAGGCCTTTCCCGGCCTCGAGTCGGAGGCCTGGCGCCTGGCCGGCAACGAGCCGGTCTGGCTCGGCCGCGAGGACGTCCCCTCGCATCCGCGCGTCGTCTGCGTCGGCAAGGCGCTGCCCGGCCGCATCGACCTGGCACGCCTCGCCGCCGTCGACGACGAGATCCCGCTGCCACGCGGCCTCGCGCGACCGGCGATCGCCTCGGCGGCGCTCGAGCTGGCTTCCCGCGTGCGCGAGATCGGCGAGCCGGTCGGGCTCGCCGCCCTGCTTTCCGGCGCGCCCCTCGCCTTTCCCTTCGCGCCTGCGGCCGGCACCGTGCGCGGCGGCCGTCGAGGCGGCCGGGCGCGACGACGCCCAGGCCGCGTTCGCCCCCGCCTTCGCGTCTGCTCGGCCTGGCCTGGCCCATCGCCCGGGCGACGACCTGGTGGGCGCCCTGCTCTCTGCCCGCCGCCTGCTGGCCGATGCGACCGCCTGGCAGCCCACGGCCTGGCGCCTGGCCGCGCTCGACCCGTGCACCCATCGCCTGTCGGCCGCGCTCTTCGCCGACCTCGCCGCCGGCCAAGGGCTACGGCGGCCAGCTGCACCGGCTCGCCCTGCGCTGTTCCCGCGGCGGTGATCTCTCCCGCCCGCTCCGCGAGCTCGTCGCGATCGGGCACTCCTCCGGCTGGGATATGCTCGCCGGCTTGCTGGCCCAGGGCCGGCGCCCTTGTGCGCACGATGCGATCCGAACCCATGACACCCAAACTGCTCGACCCCCGCCCCCTGTCGATCATCAATGTCGGCGTGGACAGCTTCCTCGCCAGCGTGCGCGAATCCGGCGGCACCGTCCTCGAGACCGAGTGGTTCGGCCGGCGACGGCGACCCCGCCCCGCCTGGGCCAACGCGATGCCCGCGCCCGACCCCGCCGACCCCGAGGCGCCCGGCTCGGCATCGATCGCGCCAACGCCCTCGCCGTCGAGCCGGCATCGCCGCCCGCAGCCGGTGCTCGTGGACGTGGCCCCGCACGCGCGCGAGGTCTGGCCGGACCTGGGCCGCACCCTGCTGCACGCCGGCGCCCCCGTGGCCTGGGAGGACATGTGCGGCCCCATGCGCGGCCTGATGGTCGGCGCGGTGCTCTACGAGGGCTGGGCGGCCACGCCGCAGGAGGCGGAGGCGATGCTCGCGCGGGGCGAGATCCCCTTCGCCCAGTGCCACGACTTCGGCGCCGTGGGCCCGATGTCGGGGATCATCTCCGGCTCGATGCCCGTCTTCGTCGTGGAGAACCGCGCGCACGGCAACCGTGCCTACACCAACATGAGCGAGGGCATCGGGCGCGTGCTGCGCTTCGGGGCCAACGGCCCGGACGTGATCGCGCGCCTGAAGTGGATCGAGCACACGCTCGCGCCCACGCTGCGCGCGGCGGTGGGAGCCGCCGGCGGCATCGACCTGAAGAGCATCCAGGCGCAGGCGCTGCTCATGGGCGACGAGGTGCACAGCCGCAACGCCGCGGCGACGCTCCAGTTCCTCGCGGCCATCGCGGTCGCGCTCGCGAAGGGCCCGGTGGATGCGAAGGCCACCCACGAGACGCTCAAGTTCATCGCCGACAACTCGCAGTTC
This sequence comes from Usitatibacteraceae bacterium, assembly GCA_044221765.1. Lineage (GTDB taxonomy): Bacteria > Pseudomonadota > Gammaproteobacteria > Burkholderiales > Usitatibacteraceae > FEB-7. Next base: position 2,933 of record JBGAOO010000231.1, read on the forward strand.
TTCCTGAACCTCTCGATGGTCTCCTCCAAGGCCACGATGGACGCCGCGCACGGCATCGAGCACTCGAGCGTGGTCACCGCCATCGCGCGCAACGGCCGCACCACCGCGATCCGCGTGAGCGGCCTGGGCAAGGCCTGGTTCCAGGCCCCCTCGGACAGCCCCGTGGGCCTCTTCTTCCCGGGCTTCACGCAGGAGATGGCGAACCCGGACCTGGGCGACAGCGCCATCTGCGAGACGGCGGGCTTCGGCGGCTTCTCGCTCGCGGCCTCCCCCGCGCTCGTGCAGCTGGTGGGCGGCACCGTGAACGAGGCGATGGCGTACTCGCGCGAGATGTACGACGTGACGGTCGCGCGCAACCCCGGCCTCACGCTGCCCAACCTCGATTTCGCGGGCGCCCCCTGCGGCATCGACGTGCGCAAGGTCGTGGATTCCGGCATCCGCCCCGTGCTCACCACCGGCATCGCGCACCGCGAGGCTGGCGTGGGCCAGATCGGCGCCGGCATCGTGCGCACGCCCCTTGCTTGTTACACGCAGGCGCTGATGGCGCTCGCCCGAACCCTGGATGCGAACTGAACATGCTCAAAGCCCTCCAATCGCCGCGCGGGATGGTCACCTCGCCCCACCACCTGGCCTCGCAGGCCGGCCTCGCCGTGCTGCGCGATGGCGGCAACGCCGTCGAGGCGATGGTCGCCATGGCCTCCACGATCGCCGTCGTCTACCCGCACATGAACGCGCTGGGCGGCGACGGCTTCTGGCTGGTGAGCGACCCGGCCAAGGGCGTCTTCGCGATCGACGCCTGCGGCCGCGCCGGCAGCGCGGCGACGCAGGCCTTCTACCGCGACCGCGGGCTCGCCGCGATCCCCTCGCGCGGGCCGCTCGCGGCCAACACGGTGGCCGGCGCGGTCTCCGGCTGGGAGGCCGCCCTGGGCGCGGTCGGCTACCGGCTGCCGCTGTCGCGGCTGCTGCAGGACGCCATCCACTACGCGAAGCACGGCGCGCCGGTCACGGCGAACCAGGTCGCCTACACCGCCAAGTTCCAGGCCGAGCTGGCGGACCAGCCGGGGTTCGCGAAGGCCTACCTGACCGCGGGCCGGCCGCACGCCGCCGGCAGCCTGCAGCGCTTCGCCACGCTCGGGACGACGCTCGAGCGCCTGGCGAGCGCCGGGCTGGGCGACTTCTACCGCGGCGAGCTCGGTGCCGCCTTCGCCGCGGAGCTCGAGCGCCTGGGCAGCCCCGTGCGGCTCGAGGACCTGCGCGCGCACCACGCGAGCCTGGTGCGCCCGCTGTCGGTGCGCATCGGCGCGGGCGAGCTCTTCAACATGACCCCGCCCACGCAGGGCCTCGCCTCGCTCATGATCCTCGCGCTGTTCGACCGCATCCGCGGCGGCGCGACCGTCGACAGCTTCGAGCACGTGCACGGCCTGGTGGAGGCGACCAAGCAGGCGTTCCTCGTGCGCAACCACCACATCTGCGACCCCGAGGCGATGAAGGTCGACCCGGCCTCCTTCCTCACCGAGGATTCGCTGCGCCTGCGCGCGGCCGCCATCGACCCGCGCCGCGCGCGCGCCTGGCCCGAACCCGCGATCAAGGGCGACACGGTGTGGATGGGCGCGGCCGACGGCGAAGGCCGGATGGTGAGCTACATCCAGAGCGTCTACTGGGAGTTCGGCTCGGGCGTGGTGCTCGCGGACACCGGCGTGGGCTGGCAGAACCGCGGCAGCTCCTTCCTGCTCGACCCGGCCTCGCACCTGGCGCTCGAGCCCGGCCGCAAGCCCTTCCACACGCTCAACCCGGCCCTCGCGAAGCTCGCCGACGGCCGCACGATGGTCTACGGCAACATGGGCGGCGACGGCCAGCCGCAGAGCCAGGCCGCCGTGTTCAGCCGCTTCGCGATGTTCGGCGACGACCTGCAGCAGGCCGTCACCAAGCCGCGCTGGCTCCTGGGCCGCACCTGGGGCGCGATGAGCGTGAGCCTCAAGGTGGAGTCGCGCCTGGACGGGGGCGTGGTCGCGCGCCTTCGCGAGGCCGGCCACGACGTGGAGCTGATCGAGCCCTTCTCCGACTTCGTGGGCCACGCGGGCGCGCTCGTGCGCGCGGCGGACGGCGTCGTCTCGGGCGCGGCCGATCCGCGCTCGGACGGCACCGTGGCCGGCCACTAGATGGACCTCGTCGCGCTCGCCCTCGTCTCGGGCCTGTGCATGGGCGGCATGTACGGCCTGCTCGCGCTCGGCTTCCACATCACCTACGCGGTCTCCAACACCGTCAACTTCGCGCAGGGCACCTCGCTCATGCTGGGGGCGGTGGCCTGCTACCTGTTCTCCGTGCGCCTTGCCTGGCCCATCGGCCTCGCGATCGTCGCCGCGCTCGCGCTGTGCGCCCTCTGGGGCATGCTCATCGAGCGCTTCGTCGTGCGCCCGTTCGTGCGCGCCGGCTCCAACGGCTGGCTCATGTCGACCGTGGCGGTGGGCCTCATCCTCGAGCACACGGTGATGTTCACCTTCGGCAAGGAGCCGCGCAGCCTCGTGCTGCCCGTCTCGGACCAGGCGCTCTCGCTCGCCGGCGTGTCCGTCTCGCCCCTGCAGATCGCGATCCTCGCCACGGCCATCGGCGTGGCGCTGCTGCTGCACGCCTTCATGAACAACACCAAGCACGGCAAGGCGCTCATGGCCGTGGTGCAGAACCCGCGCGCGGCCGGCCTCATGGGGATCGACGTGCCGCGCACCGTGATGGCCTGCTACGCGGCCTCCACGGCGCTCGCGGGCGTGGCGGGCATCCTCATCGCCCCGCTCTTCTCCGTCTCCGCGGAGATGGGCACGCTCTTCGGCATCAAGGCCTTCGCGGTGGCGATCCTGGGCGGGCTGAACAGCGCGCGCGGCGTGGTGCTCGCCGGCTTCCTCTTCGGCGTGGTGGAGGCGCTCACCACCTCGGTGCTCGGCTCGGCCTGGACCAACATCCTCGCCTTCGCGCTCGTGATCGCGGTGCTCGCGGTGAAGCCCCACGGCCTGCTCGGCAGCGCGGGGGTGAAGAAGGTATGAGGCTCCTTCGCGACCCGGTCCTCCTCGCGATCCTCGCCGCCGGCCTCGCCGCGAGCGCGTTCGCGAACCCCTACTACCTGTTCCTGCTCACGATGGCCTCGCTCACGGTGCTCGTGGGCGTGGGCCTGAACGTGCTCATCGGCCTCACCGGCCAGGTCTCCTTCGGCCACGTCGGCTTCTACGCGATCGGCGCGTACATGACGGCCGTGCTGTCCACGAAGTTCGGCTGGGACTTCTGGTGGACCGTGCCCGCCGCCGTGCTCGCGAGCACCGTGGTGGGGACGATGCTCGGCGCGGTGGCCCTGCGCATGAGCGGCCCCTACCTCGCCATGGTCACCATCGCCTTCAGCTTCGTGGTCGAGTTCACCGTCGTCGAGTGGGAAAGCGTGACCGGCGGGCAGAACGGCGTGATGAACATCCC
>JBGAOO010000232.1:0-5479 GCA_044221765.1 Usitatibacteraceae bacterium
TGGCCCGGTTCTCCAGCGCGGGGGCGGCCAGGCGCACCTTGAGCGACTCCCCGTGCAGGCCGAGCACCTCGGTGCGCTTGCCCTGGGGCTGCGCATGGACGCAAACGGTGATCACGCCCGTCTGCGCGTCGAGGCGATACCAGCCGGCCACCGGGGAGGAGAGATCAGGGGGTGCTGCGGAGCTTCGCGCCCACCAGCTTCTGCAGGCCCAGCAGGCCCCAGTTCTGGTTGTCGATCGCGGTGTGGATGATGCTGCGATAGCGCATGGCCATCGAGTACGTCCAGGGCGAGGCGAGGAAGTTCGAGTACAGCTCTTCGTAGCTGCCGGCGCTGCAGAAACCCGCGTAGGCGCAGGCCTGGAGCGCTTCCCGGTCGTAGGCCGGGCAGGCGGGCTGGAAATCGCAGGCGACCAGGGAGAAGGCGCCCACCAGCGAGGCGGGCTCGGGCACTTCGCCGTTGGGCCCGATGCGCAGCTCGCCGATGAGGCGGTTCTGCGCGAGGAACTGGGCGACGGTCACCATGGCCTCGGCATCGCGCGTCTCGAGCAGGCGGATGATGCGCTGGAAGTCGTCCGTCGCCACGGCGCGCTGCTCGATCGCGTCCTTGCCGGCGAGGTTCTTGTTCAGCTCGGCCACGAGGATGCGCGCCTGCGAGCGCGGATCGCCGGCCTGGGCGGCCTGGCGGTAGAGCTCCTCGATCTCGCTCGCGACGATGCGCACGCCCTGGAAACGCTGGCACCGGGCGGTGTCGTCGGCGGCGTCGTAGGCGGCGATGCGCTTGGCGGCCATGGGGTCGTTCGCCGGCAGGCCGGAGAGGAACTGGCGCCGGCGCGTGTCGCTGGAGGCCGCCAGGTCGTCGTTCATCGAGGTGGCGAACAGGCACGTCTCGAGGGCCTTGGCGAGGTAGTAGCGTTCCTCGCGGGAGAGGCTTTCCTTGCGGGCGAGCAGCGCGTCGGCGAAGCCCTTCAGGTCGCGCGTGGCGCGGAACTCGGCGGCGACGCCCGACTGGCGCGCGGGCTGCGTGGCGCGGGAGGCGTAGGAAACGGGGGTGGAGGCCTGCCGCGCGATCACCTGGGATTCGCCCAGCGTGGGGGCCGTCGCGGGAACGGAGGCGGCCTTGGAGGCCGAAACGTCCGCGGCCGGGACGCCGGTGCCGCCCCACTTCGTGACGAGCAGGACGCCGTAGGCGACCAGGGAAGCGAGACCGATGGCCGTGATGCGGTTCATAAGGGGTCCAGTTTCGTCCGAAAGTGCCTTTTCGTCAATGGCTTCCGTGACATTCCGCAACCCGGGCGCCGGGGGGGCGTTTCCCGACCGTCCGGGCGGTGACCCTGCCGGCAGGCCCGTTGGCCGGCGATCGGCCCCGATCGACGCAGAAGCCGCCCGTTCGGCCGGCGGCTAGTGGTGGAGGATCTTGGACAGGAACTGCTGCGCGCGCTCGGAGCGGTTGGTCGAGAAGAACTCGTCCTTGGTGCAATCCTCGACGATCTGGCCCTTGTCCATGAAGATCACGCGGTTCGCCACCTTCCGGGCGAAGCCCATCTCGTGCGTGACGACCATCATGGTCATGCCTTCCTTGGCGAGCTGCACCATCACGTCGAGCACCTCGTTGATCATCTCCGGGTCCAGGGCCGAGGTGGGCTCGTCGAAGAGCATCGCGATCGGGTCCATGGACAGGGCGCGGGCGATCGCCACGCGCTGCTGCTGGCCGCCCGAGAGTTGGCCGGGGTACTTGTCCTTCTGCGCCATGAGGCCCACGCGGTCGAGCAGCTTGAGTCCCTTCTCGACGGCCGCCTCGCGCGTGCGCCCGAGCACCTTCATCTGGCCGATGGTGAGGTTGTCGGTGATGCTCATGTGCGGGAAGAGCTCGAAGTTCTGGAACACCATGCCGATCTGGGAGCGCAGCTTGGGCAGGTCGGTCTTCGGGTCGCCCACGGACACGCCGTTCACCAGGATCTCGCCCTTCTGGAACGGCTCCAGGCCGTTCACGGTCTTGATGAGCGTGGACTTGCCCGAGCCCGAGGGGCCGCAGACCACCACGACCTCGCCCTTCTCGACCTTCGTGGTGCAGTCCGTGAGCACCTGGAAGGCGTGGTACCACTTGCTCACGTTCTTGACGTCAATCATCGGCATGGCGGGTTTTCCTAGCGGACGACGGCGATTCGGGCCTGCAGGCGCTTCACGAGCCAGGAGGCGGCGAAACAGATGAGGAAGAAGGCGAGGGCGACGAACAGGTACAGCTCGATGATCCGCCCGGAGAGCTGGCCGGCCTTGGAGGCGGCGCCCAGGAAGTCCTTGAGCGCGACCACGTAGACGAGCGAGGTGTCCTGGAAGAGGATCACCGCCTGCGTGAGCATCACCGGCAGCATGTTGCGGAAGGCCTGCGGCAGCACCACGTGGCCCATCGACTGCCAGTAGTTCATGCCCAGGGCGTAGGCCGCCCACGGCTGGCCGCGCGGGATCGACTGGATGCCGGCACGGATGATCTCGGAGTAGTAGGCCGACTCCACCATGATGAAGGCGACGATGGCGGAGGTGAACGGCCCCACGGCCTCGCCCTGCTGGCCGGTGAACTTCGACACGATCATCGGCGTGAGGAAGTAGAACCAGAAGATCGCCATGATGAAGGGGATGGCGCGGATGAGGTTCACGAAGCCGGTGGCCGGCACCGACAGCAGCTTCCAGCTCGACAGCCGCGCCATGGCGAGCAGCGTGCCGAAGCCGATGCCGCCGGCCAGCGCGATGACGAAGAGCTTGCAGGAGAGCATCAGCCCGTCCCAGAGCACCTCGCGGTTCTTCCAGACCACCCCCCAGTCGAGGTCGAGCATCAGTGCCCCCCCGCCTGGGCGATGAACCCGGGCACGGCCACGCGCTTCTCCACCGCGCGCATGAGGAAGATCACGGTCATCGTGATCGCCACGTAGATCAGCGTGGCGGCGGTGAAGGCCTCGAAGGTCTTGAAGGTGTACTCGGAGATCTGGCGGCTCTGCGCGGTGAGCTCGAGCACGCCGATGGTGAGCGCGGTCGAGGAATTCTTGAAGATGGTGAGGAACTCGCTCGTCATCGGCGGGATGATGATGCGAAAGGCCATGGGCAGGGTCACGTGCCGGTACACCTGCGGCAGCGTGAAGCCCATCGCGAGGCCCGCGTTGGTCTGCCCGCGCGGCAGCGACTGGATGCCGGCGCGCACCTGCTCGGCCACGCGCGAGGCCGTGTAGAAGCCCAGGCACAGCACCGCCGCGGTGAATTCCCACATGCTGAACTGCGCGAAGGGCAGCTCGACCACGTTGGGCAGCTCCGTCTTGAGCCAGTCGCCCCAGGCCGTGGGCAGCACCTCGGGCATGACGAAGTACCAGATGAACATCTGCACCAGCAGCGGGATGTTGCGGAACAGCTCGACGTAGCAGGTCCCGAGGAAGCGCGGGATCTTGGGCGGGGCGGTCCGGATCACGCCCACGATGCCGCCCAGCACGGAGGCGATGACCCAGGCGCACGAGGACACCGCGAGGGTCCAGAGCAGCCCGGAGCCGAGCCAGCCCAGGTAGGTCATGCCGCCCGAGGGCGCCTGTTCGAGGAATACCTTCCAGTCCATGGCGAAGTCCGGTTGGGCCCTGCGGTGGAACGAAAAAGGGGGCGGTCACCCGCCCCCTCGCCCTGCGCCCCTACTCCGGCAGCGCCTGCAGCGTGATGGCCGCCTTGAGCAGCGGGCTCATCGGCACGCCCATCGTCTCGCCCGAGGGCAGCTTCTCCAGGAACCACTTGTTGTAGAGCTTGTTGATGTCGCCCGTCTGCATGAGCTTCGCGATCGCGCGGCGGATCACCAGGCCGAAGTCCTCGTCGCCCTTGCGGTACATCATCCCGTACGGGTCGTAGGAGAGGTAGTCGCCCACCACCTCGAAGTCCTTCGGGTTCTTCGCCTTGGCGATGAGGCCGTAGAGCAGGATGTCGTCCATCGAGAAGGCGACCGCGCGGCCGGACTCGACCGTGAGGAAGGACTCGCCGTGGTCCTTGGCGTTCAGGAACTTGATGCCCAGGTTGTCCTTGTCGGAGAGCGCCTTGATGATGCGCTCGTTGGTGGTGCCCTGGGTCACGACGACGGTCTTGTTCTTCAGGTCCTTGTACGACTTGATCTTGGCGGACTTCTTCACCAGCAGCTTCGTGCCCGTGATGTAGGTGACCGGCGCGAAGCCCACCTGCTTCTGGCGCGTGAGCGTGTTGGTCGTGGAGCCGCACTCCAGGTCGATCGTCCCGTTGGACATGAGCGGGATGCGCGTCTGGGAGGTGACGGGGTTGTACTTGACCGCGAGCGTGGCGAGGCCCAGCTCCTTCTTCACTTCCTCGACGATCGCGGCGCAGATGTCCATCGAGTAGCCCACGGGCTGCTGCTTGTCGTCCAGGTAGGAGAAGGGCACCGAGGTTTCGCGGTGGCCGATGGTGATCGAGCCGCTCTCCTTGATCTTCTTCAGGGTGCCGGTGAGGTCCTGGGCCGCCACGGGGGCGGCGACGAGGACGAGCGCGAGAGCCGCGAGCGCGGCCTTGGTTTTGCGAAGCATGGGGTGAACCTCCTCTGGTTGGAAATCGACGCGGCCCCTGCGGGCACCTGCATCGGGGCGGCCGGCCGCAGCCGTGGGCTAGGATACTTCCGGGTTCCACGGCAACGCAACGAACGCTTGCAAGGCCCGTGCCCACCCGGTTTCGCGAGGGACGGTGCCGCGCGCCGCGGCCTTCGCGCCGCCCGCGTGCACCATCGCGGCGCGGCCGGTGCACGAAACGGTGGCAATCAGCCCGTGCCGCGGGCGAAGCGGACGATCGCCTGCGCGAGCGCCTCGTTGGCGTCGAGGCAGCGTGCCTCCAGGCCGGAGCCCGGACAGGCGAGGGGCAGCTCGGTGCAGGCGAGCACGAGCAGGTCCGCGCCCCGGTCGAGCAGGCTCGCGCCGGCGCGGGCGAAGCAGGCCCGGGCGGCGGCGGCATCGCCGGCCTTCACCGCGGCGATGGCCGGGTCGAGGCCGCCGGCCTGCTCTTCCTCGAGCACGGGCAGCCAGTCGAGGGCGAGGCGCGCGAGGGGCGGCCCGTAGAAGCCGGAGGCGAGCGTGCCGCGCGTGCCCAGCAGCGCGGGGCGGCGCGGGGGCGCCGGGCGCCGCTCGATCGCCTCGGCGACCGCCTCGGCGATGTGCAGGATCGGCACGCGCAGCCGCGGCGCCAGCTCGCCTGCCCAGTGGTGCGCCGTATTGCAGGCGATGGCGAGGGCCTGCGCCCCGGCGGCCTGGAGCGCGAGCGCGCCCTCGAGCATCGCCGGCAGCGGGGAGGGCCCTTCGCCGCGGATGGCGGCGACCCGGTCCGGCACCTGCGGGACGTTCCACACGAGGATGGGCAGGTGCTCGCGATCGGTCGCCGCCGGCGTGAGCGCGAGGATCTTCGCCTGCAGGTCGATGGCCGCGGCCGGGCCCATGCCGCCCAGGATGCCCACGCGCCGCAGCGCC
>JBGAOO010000002.1:0-38902 GCA_044221765.1 Usitatibacteraceae bacterium
TTGGCGACGCGAACCTCGACGCGCGTGTGGTCCGCGCCCACCTTCTCGCTCGCCACCACCTCGAGCGACACCTGCGGCACCAGGGCCGCCACGCGCAGGAAGGCGGCGCTTTGCGTGGCGCAGGTTTCCGCGAGCCGCTCGAAGGGCGGGTTCCAGATGCCCACGCGCCCGTCGAACCCGCCGACCTCCACCTCGCCCAGCTGCGGGTGCTTCACCTTGCGCCAGCGCTTGAACACGCGGCCCTGGTTCTCGTCGCGGTCGAGCTTCGCGAGCGCGCGGAAGTCCTTTCGCTCGAGCTGCGAGTAGTGGTCCACGAAGGGCTTCTTGCGCTCGATGCCCAGCTGCTTGAAGAGGTCCCAGAGCTCGACCACGTACGACAGGCAGCCGCGCTGGTGGTAGGCCCACTCCGAGATGTCGCCGTGCAGCGGCTTCTCGGGCTCGTAGAGGAACTCGTGGAAGCCGCTCACGCACGCGTAGCCGGTGTGCTCGGTCATCCACGCCTCCACCTGCTTGAAGATGGCGAGGTCCACCGGGTCCATCTTGCTGTCGGGCTTGTCGCCCATCGGGCGGATCAGCACGCCGCCGAAGGTGTGCAGGTTGAGCCAGGTGTGGATGTGCGGGTGCCGGATGGCGAACTCGAGGATCGCCCGCGTCTCCGGCGCGCTGCCGGGGAAGTGGCCCGCGCCCGCCTGCTTCGGCTCCGGTTCCCACAGGTACGGGAAGTTGCGGTTGAAGTCGTAGAGGTTGTCGCCCAGGAAGTACGGGTCCGGGATGCGCCGGCCGTCGAAGTTGGCGATGGTCCCTTCCGGGAACAGGCGGTAGAACGGGCCCTCGTCCTCGGGCAGGCGCGGCACCATCACCGGCGGGTCGAGCACCTGGCCGTCGTCCGCGCGCAGCTCCACCAGCTCGCCGTCGGGGCTCCTCTGGCGCATGTAGCCCATCAGCCCGTCGCCGTCGATGTCCGAGGCCTCCCAGTACGCGTGGCCCTTGGCGGCGCGGTCGTTCACGGGGCTCGAGCGCACGTAGCGGCCCTTCTTCAGCACTTCCTCCGCGCCGTCGGGCGAGATGCGCGGCACCACGTAGAAGAGCGTGTCGCGGATCGTGTCCGCCATGTGCCGCGGCAGGGGCTTGCCGCCCGCCTCGTCCTTGCCGCCGTGGATCGTGAGGACGTCCTCGGCGATCGCGAGGGCGACGCTCGTGCCGCACACCTCGGAGGCGTGCATGTTGCCGTCGATCCAGACGGCGGGGCGGACCTCGTCGGGATTGCGGCCGATGGTGACGATCGGGATGTCGCGGCCCTGGGCGCTCGTGCCGAGCGAGGAGACGCGCACGAGGCCCGGGTATTGCGTCACCCAGTGCGCCAGGAGGATGGACAGCTCGGAGTAGTCGACGTACTTGGTGCGGAACATGGGAGGGGCTTCGGGGGAAAGTCGGGAGGCGCCCACGATACCCTGCCGCGCACGGCTTGTGGGCGCCCCCGCCCCCGGGGCTCAGCCGTGGATGGCCTTCGAGTCGGCCGGGGCCTCCTCGCGCTCCTTCAACCCGTAGTCGCGCACCACCTCCGACACGCGAAGGCGATAGTCGGCGAAGTAGCTCTCGCGCCCGAGCCGCTGCATCGCGCGGTGCTCGGGCAGCTTGCGCCAGTTGTCGAGCGCGGCCGCGTCGCGCCACACGGACAGCGACAGGAGCTTGCCCGGCTGCGTGAGGCTCTCGAAGCGCTCGACGGAGATGAACCCGTCGATCGACTCGGCGAGCGGGCGCATGCGCTTGGCGGCCTCGAGATAGGCTTCGCGCTTCTCGGGCACGGGGGTCACTTCGAATATCACGGCGATCATCGCGGTTCCTCCTGGTGGCGTCGGACGGGGACGGGCTTCGTGCGGACGGTGGTTGCGGGCGTGCAGGTGGGGGGCTAGCGCAGGAAATCGCCGACCACGGCGTCGAGGAAGGCGACATCGGCCGCGCTCGCGCTGGTGGCGCCCAGGTGGCCGTTCAGCGTCGGGATCTCCACGAAGCGCGCGCCGGCGATGCCCGCCGCCGCCTCGGCCGCGGCCTGCGCGGGATTGAACAGGTCCAGGGGCGGGGCGAGCACGAGCGCCTGCGCGCGGATCGCGGCGAGGGCCGCGTGCGTGTCGCCCGCGAAGCCCGGCGTCGTGCCCACGTCGTGGGCCTCGTACGCCCAGGACTGGTAGAGGAAGTCGTGCGCGTCGAAGCCCTGCGCCTCGACCTGCGCGATGCACTGGTCGAAGTCCGGCGAGGGCATGGCGCGCGGGGTGCGCAGGAGCAGCGCGTTCATGAGGCCGGCATAGGCGCGCCAGCCGCGCGAAGGGCGCCCGGCGAAGCCCTCGCCCGTCCACGCGGGGTCGGCCTGGAGGCACTCGCGGGCGGTGCGCACGACGAGCGCCGCCCAGGGCGAGGTCTTCGCCATGGGCGTCATCGCGACGATGGCGCGCATGAACGCGGGGTGGCTCACGGCCCACTGCAGCGCCTGCATGCCGCCCATGGAGGCGCCCACGACGGCGCGCACGCCCGGGAGCCCCAGGTGCTCGACGAGCAGGCGGTGCTGCGCGTGGACCATGTCGCGGATCGTGAACCGCGGGAAGCGCATGCCCGGCTGCAGCGCGCTCGTGGAGGGCGAGGTGGCGAGGCCGTTGCCGATCGCGTCCGCGGCGATGATGAAGTGGCGCGCCGGGTCGAGGGCCTTGCCCGGGCCGATGAGGAAGTCCAGGCGGTGGTGCGTGCCGGTGAGCGAGGCGCAGACGAGGATCGCGTTCGTGCGCCCGGCGTCGAGCTCGCCGTGGGTGACGTAGCCCTGGCGGTAGTCGAGGATCGCCTCGCCCGACTCCAGGCGCAGCTCGCCCAGGCACGCCTCCCGGTGCGGCGCGTCGAGGTAGCCGGGTGCCAGGGGCGGGTGGCTCACGGCATCTCCACCACGGTGCGGATGCCCTCGCCGCGCGCGAGGCTCGCGAAGCCCTCGTTGATCGCCTCGAGCGCGATGCGGCCGGTGACCAGCTCGTCGAGCATCACGCGGCCGGCCAGGTACTCGTTCGCGATCCACGGGAAGTCGCGCCGCGGCAGCGCCTCGCCGTAGCTCGAGCGCACCAGGCGCTTCTCGCCCATGAGCGAGCCCCAGCGAAAGCCCACCTCCTCGTCGACCTGGATCTTGCCCAGCCACACGACCTGGCCGCCCGGGCGCACCAGCTCGACGGACAGGCGGAAGGCGTCCTTGTGGCCGGCGCACTCGATCACGAAGTCGGCGCCGCGGCCCTGCGTGAGCGCGCGCACCTGCTCGGCCGCATCGCCCGTGGAGGCATCGACCGTGTCCGTGGCGCCGAACAGGCGCGAGCGCGCGAGCCTCGCCGGCTCGCGGTCCACCGCGATGATCCGCCCCGCGTCGGCCAGGCGCGCGCCCTGCACCGCGTTCAGGCCCACGGCGCCGCAGCCGAGCACCGCGACGCTCGCGCCGGCCTCCACCCGCGCCTTGCGCACCACCGCGCCGATGCCCGTCATCACGCCGCAGCCGATGAGGCAGGCCCGGTCGAAGGGCAGCGCCTTGGGCACGGCGATGGCGCCGGACTCGGGCACCACCGTGTACTCGGCGTGGGTGCTCGTCACGGAATAGTGGTGCACGGGCTCGCCGCCGCGCGTCATGCGCGTGGTGCCGTCGAGCAGCAGGCCGCGCGGCTGGTGGCGCGTGAAGGGCTCGCACAGGATGGGCAGCTGCCGCTCGCAGTAGTAGCAGTGGCCGCAGTGCGGATTCCAGGAGCACACGACGTGATCGCCGGGCTTCACCTGCGTGACGCCCGCGCCCACCGCCTCGACGACGCCCGCGCCCTCGTGGCCGAGCACGATGGGCAGCGGATAGGCGAGCGTGCCCTGGATGACCTCCAGGTCCGTGTGGCACAGCCCGCTCGCGCGCAGGCGCACGAGCACGTCGAAGGGCGCGAGGGGCGCCATCTCGAGCGCCTCGATGGCGAGCGGCTCGCCCACGCGGTTCAGGACCGCGGCGCGGAACTTCATGCGCGGTCCCCTGCCGGCGTCCTCACGCGGCGCGGTCGGGCAGGGCCTTGGGGTCGTTGTAGCTCTTCACCGGCGTGCCGCGGTAGAGGATCTGCGCGTTGCGCTCGGTGATCTGCCGATGCAGCTCGACGAAGGCCGGATCCATGTCGCGCGTGGGGCGCGGCTCGGGGCCGAAGTGGCGGTGCTCGTCCACGCCCCGCACGAGCGTGGCGCTGTCCTCGCCGGCGACCTGGCGCACGGAGGTGGGGATGTAGCGGATGGCGAAGCCGATGCGCCGGTCGTCCGAGGGATTGGGCGGGGAGCCGTGCACCAGGCGCACGTGGTGCAGCGACATCTCGCCGGGCTGCAGCTCGATCGTCACCGCCTCGTCCTCGTTCACCTCGACGGCGATCTCCTGGCCGCGCGTGAGCAGGTTGTTCTTCGCGAAGGTGTCGCGGTGGGGGATCTGCTCGCTCGTGTGCGTGCCGGGGATGTAGCCCATGGCGCCGTTGGACCTGTTGGCCGGGGTGAGCGCGACCCAGGCGGTGACCACGTCGGGACGGTCGAGGCCCCAGTACGTCGAGTCCTGGTGCCAGGAGACGAAGGCGGGGTTGCGCGCCTCCTTGATGAAGAAGTTGGTGGTCCAGCACAGCAGGTTCGGCCCGTAGAGGTCCTCCACGGCGTCCAGGATGCGTTCCTCGCGCACCAGGTCGCCCAGCCAGGAGAAGAGCAGGTGCGACTTGTGGCGCAGGTCGCCCTTGAGCGGGCCGCCCGCCTGGCGCTCGAACGCCTCGAGCCGGGCGCGGATCTCGCCGGCGGCCTCGGGCGACATCACGCGGATGGGGAAGATGCAGCCGTCGCGCCAGTACGCGTCGACCTGCTCCTGGGTGAGGATCTTGGGCATGGCTACCTCCTTCGGTCAGGCGCCGCCGGTGATGACCTTCATCACCTCGGGCGGATAGGTGTCCCCGGGCTTGCCCTGGTAGATGATCTCGCCGCGCTCGAGCACGTAGAGGCGGTCGGCATACTCGGGGATGTGGTGGACGTTCGACTCGGCCATGAGCACGCCGTGGCCGAGCTGGCGGATGGAGGCGAGGCCCTCGCTGATGGTCGGGATGATCGCCGGCGACAGGCCCTCGAAGGGCTCGTCGAGCAGGAGCAGCTGCGGGTCGAGCGCGAGCGCCCGCGCGATGGACACCATCTTGCGCTCCCCGCCCGAGAGCTGGTCGCCGCCGCGGTTCACGTACTGGCGCAGCTTCGGGAAGATCTCGTAGGCGAGGTCGATGCGCGAGCGGGCCGAGCGCCCCGTCTTGCGCGTCCACGTGGGCAGCTCGATGTTCTCGGCCACCGTGAGGTCGGCGAACACCTGGCTTTCCTCCGGCGAATAGCCCAGGCCGCGCTGCGCGATCTTGTAGGTGGGCACGCCGACGATCGAGGCGCCGCGGAACTGCACCAGGCCGGAGACGGGCTTCAGGTAGCCCATGATCGTGCGGAAGGTCGTGGTCTTGCCCGCGCCGTTGCGGCCCACCAGGCACACGAGCTCGCCCGCGTTCACCTGCAGCGAGATGCCGCGCAGGATGAGGCTGCCCTGGATGTCCACCGCCAGGCTGTCGATCTCGAGCATCTAGGCCGCTCCCTTCGCCAGGCGCCCGACCATCTTGCCCACGATGGCCGCGACGATCTCGGGGTCGCCGAAGAAGGCGGCGGGCGGCCGGTCAGCGAGCACCTTGCCGGCGGTGAGCGCCACGATGCGGCTGGAGTACTCCGCCACCAGGTCCATGTCGTGCTCGACCAGGATGATCGCCTTCACGCCCGCCTTGCGCGCGGCGTCGATCACGTTCTTCATGAGCCCGTGCTTGTCGCCGCTCGAGACGCCGCTGGTGGGCTCGTCCAGCAGGATGACCTCGGGCTTGAGCGCGAAGGCGCTCGCGATGTCGAGCAGCTTCTTCTCCCCCTGCGAGAGGAAGCGCGACTCGGTGTCGAGCTTCCTCTCCAGGCCGAAGATCGCCGCCACCTCGTGCACGCGGGCACGCACCGACTCGTCCTTCTTCACCGCGTTCCAGAAGCGAAGGCCCTTCCACTCCTGCGAGATCACGGCCACGGCGATGGTCTCGCCCACCGTCATCGACGGGAAGATGTGCACGAGCTGGAACGCGCGGGCCATGCCGCGGCGGGCGAGCATCACCGGGCCGATGCCGGCGATGTCCTCGCCCTTGAAGCGCACCAGGCCCGCGGTGGGCGGGATGAGGCCCGTGATCACGTTCACGAGCGTGGTCTTGCCCGCGCCGTTGGGCCCCACGATGGAGACGAGCTCGCCCTCGGCGATCGAGAGCGAGACGCCGTCGAGCGCCACGAAGTCGCCGTAGGTCACGCGCACGTCGACCGTTTCCAGGAGGGCGCTCATTGCTTGTGCAGCCTCTTCCAGAGGTCCTGACCCAGGCCCACCAGGCCGCGCGGGAAGAGGACCACGATCACGATGAGCGTGCCGCCCAGCCAGAACCGCCAGTACTGCGTGAGGCCCATGAGCTCGCTCTTGAGGAAGATGAAGGTGAAGGCGCCCACCAGCGGGCCGAAGAAGTTGGCGAACCCGCCCAGCACCGTCATGAACACGAGCTCGCCCGAGTGCGTCCAGTAGGCGAGCTCCGGGTCGGCCTGCCCGGTGTTGATGGCGAGGATCGCCCCGCCGATCGCGCAGTAGAAGGCGGAGATCGCGAACGCGATCAGGCGGAAGAAGCGCACGCGCACGCCCAGGTACTCGCTCTTCCGGCGGTTCTCGCGCGTGGCCACCAGGTGCAGGCCGAAGGGCGAGTGCACGATGCGCCACATCACGAAGCCCAGCGCCGCAAGCAGCACGACGCAGTAGTAGTAGAAAGGACCCACCAGGAACGCGGTCTTGTCCAGGCTCGCGAAGTCCTGCCCGAGGAGCGAGGGCCGGAGCACGCGGATGCCGGTGTCGCCCCCGGTGAGGTCGTAGAACTTGAAGAGGAACGAGTGGAAGAGCATCCCGAAGGCGAGGGTGAGGATGCCGAAGAAGATCTTCACGTAGCGCACCGAGAGCAGCGCCACGGGGATCGCCGCCGCGACCGCGGCCGCCCCGGAGAGCAGCAGCACCAGCTCGAAGCTCTTCACGCCCAGCTTGCTCGAGAGCACCGCCGCGCCGTACGCCCCGATGGCCACGAAGAGCGCGTGGCCGAAGGAGAGCAGGCCGGTGTAGCCGAAGAGCAGGTTGAAGCCCAGCAGCGCGATGGCGTAGGCGAGCGCGGGCAGCACGAGCGTGATGTAGTACGGCTGGATGAGGCTCGGCAGCGCGAGGAGGATCGCGAGCGCCACGAGGACGACGACGGCGACGGCGGCCTTCATTCCACGGGCTTCCCGAACAGGCCCGCGGGACGGGCGATGAGCACCACGATCACCACCATGTAGATGGCGAGCATC
Source organism: Usitatibacteraceae bacterium (assembly GCA_044221765.1). GTDB lineage: Bacteria > Pseudomonadota > Gammaproteobacteria > Burkholderiales > Usitatibacteraceae > FEB-7. Next base: position 7,432 of record JBGAOO010000002.1, read on the forward strand.
TCCAGCTCCGCGTACCAGGAGATGGCCGCCGCGCGCATGAGGCCCACGATGAGCGCGCCCACGAGGGCCCCGCGCATGCTGCCCAGGCCGCCGATCACCACGACCGCGAAGGCCTCCACCACCAGCTCCACCGGCATGTCGAGCGAGGCGGCCGCCGTGGGCACCACCAGGGCCCCGCCCACGGTGCCCAGCACGGTGCCCAGGGTGAAGACGCTCGCGTACATGATGCGCACGTTCACGCCCAGGGCGAGGGCCATCTCGCGGTTCTCGGCGGTGGCGCGCAGGATGCGGCCGAACTTCGTCTTCTGCAGGAAGGCGCCGATGCCCACGGCGATCGCGATGCTCGCGAGGATGACGAGCACGTTGTAGGTGGGCACCTGCACGGCGCCCACGGAGAGCTTGCCGTAGGTCATCGCCAGGTCGCCCAGCTGCTGCGGGTTGGCGCCCCAGAAGAAGCGCAGCACGTCCTGGAACATGAGCACCAGCGCGAAGGTGAGCAGCAGCTGGAAGGCCTCGTCGCGCTTGTACACCGTGAGCAGCAGCGCCTCGATGAGCGGGCCGATGGCCCCCAGCACGAGGCCCGAGACGAGCAGCACGGGCAGGAAGAGCGCCGGGGCCATGCCGGCGGCGAGGGCCCAGTTCACGGCGCTGATGCCGAAGTACGCGCCCAGGGCGTAGAACGAGCCGCAGGCGAGGTTCACGATCTTCTGGACGCCGAACACGAGCTGCAGCCCGGCGGCCACGAGAAAAAGAACGGCGGCGTGGAAGACGCCGCCGATGACGATGTCGAGGAAGGCCGTCAAGGAAGCGTGCTTAGAGCTTGATCGTGGCCGTCTCGATCCACTTCCAGAAATCCGCCCCCGGCGGCTTCTGGAGCTGGTCGGAGTACATGATGTCCACCGTGCCGAGCGTGGGGAAGTCGTAGTTGTTCTTGTGCGTGGTGATGCCCTGGTAGAAGGTCTGCTCGGCGATGTGGTCCTTGCGCATGTGGCCGGGGCCGCCCAGGGACTGCACCTTCACGCCCTCCATGGCGTTGATCACGTCCTCCTTGCCGGGCCAGGCGTTCTTCGCCTTCTGCGCCGCCTCCACGCCCGCCTTGTAGACCATCATCGCGAAGTAGGCGCGGTCGGCCTCCCAGTGCGGGTAGTCCTTGTACTTGTCGTAGTACTCCTTCACGAACTGCTTCTGGAAGGCGCTCGCGTCCTTGTAGTCGAAGTAGAGCGTGTTGTGGCCGAAGATCATGCCCTCGGGCGTGAAGGCCTTCTTGAGCGCGGTGTGCTGGAAGCCCGCGGCCGGGAAGACGAACTTGGTGCCCCCGTCCATGAGGCCGGCGCCGTGCGCGGTGCGCATGAAGATCGGCAGGTCCGCGAAGAGCAGCGAGGAGAAGATGAGGTCGGGCTTGGCGGCCTTGAGCGCGGCCACGTGGGAGTTGAGGTCCGTGGTGCCCACCTTGGGCCACTGGTCGGCCACGACCTTGTGCTCCACGCCGAACTTCTTGAGCAGGGCCTGGAAGGCGGCGAAGTTGTTGCGCCCGTAGGAGTAGTCCGGGTTGATGCCGGCGATCGTGGCGAACTTGCCCTTCCAGTGCTTGATGGCGAGGAGCGAGGCCATCACCGCCTCGCACTCGTTGTCGGTGCTCCGGAAGACGTAGCGCGGGCTGGGCATGGTCTCCTTCACCCCGTCCTGCGTGGTGCCGTCCCAGAAGAGCAGCAGCGCCTTCATCTCCTCGGCGACCGCGCCCATGGCGAGGGACACGCCCGAGGAGACGATGCCCTGCACGCAGTCGACCTTGTCCTGGAGGACGAGCTTCCTCAGGCGCTCGATCGAGTCCTTCGGGTTGGTCTCCTCCTCGATGATGAGCTCGACCTTGCGGCCGGCGATGCCGCCGGCGGCGTTGATGCGATCCACCGCGAAGAGCGTGCCGCGCAGGCCGCACTCGCCGATCGTGCCGGCGATGCCCGCCTTGGGCGCGATGATGCCCACGCGCAGGGGCGCGTTCTGGGCGAGGGCCGGGAAGCTCAGGTACGGGGAAGCGGCGGCGACGACGCCGGTGCCGCCGATGGCCTGCAACAGCTTTCTGCGCTTGTGGTTCATGGGTCTCCTCCTTCTGGTTGGTTGCTGCCCTCTTGGTGTTGCGCCACGGGCCGGTCGCTTCCCCCCGGCTTCAAAGATCGGTCGTGTCCCGCGTGAACTTCTCGATGACGTCCAGGAGCTTCCCGGTCGCCTTGGCGGCCCGCGCCTCGTTCCCGCCCGCGATGGCGCGCGCCATCTCCGCGTGCATCCGCGCGGTGAGGGGCACGTCGCCCGCCTCCTTGTAGTGCGTGAAGAAGAACCGGCGCGAGAGCGAGTGGATGAGCCCCATGGCGCCCTGCGCGAACTCGTTGTGGCAGGCGGCGCTCGAGAGCGCGTTGAACTCGCGGTCGGCGCGCATGAACGCGACGTCGTCGCGCTTCCTCGCGCAGCGCTCGAAGATGTCCGCCAGCTCGTTCAGGCGCTCGCGCTCGGCCTCGGTGGCGCGCCGGGCGGCGGTGCGGGCGATGAGGGTCTCCAGCACGCGGCGCACTTCCAGCAGGCGCAGCTGCCGCTTCACGTTGATCTCCGACACGAAGATCCCGCGCCGCGGCACGATGGTGACCAGCCCCTCGCGCGCCAGGCGCTGCAGCGCCTCGCGGATGGGCGTGCGCCCGATGCCCAGGGACTCGGAGAGCTCCAGCTCGGAGACGGCCGCGCCGGGGGGGAGCCTCAGGGTGATGATCATCTCCTCGAGGTCCGCGTACGCCCGGTCCGACAGGCTGCGCGCTACCGGTGCTTTCGCTTTTCGACCAGGGCGAGGAATTTCTCGTACTCCTTTTCGTCCACGCCGTAGCTGTGGTCGTCGTCCGGGAAGGTGCCGGCCTTCACTTCCGCGATGTACTGGCCGATGCCCTCGAGGGCGACCTCCGTGAGGTTCGCGAAGCGCTTGGTGAACTTGGGCTTGAAGTCGGTGAAGACCCCCAGCAGGTCGTGGCACAGGAGGATCTGCCCGTCCGTGCCCACGCCGGCGCCGATGCCGATGGTGGGGATCTCGAGCTGCTGCGAGATCACCGTGGCGATCTTCGCCGGCACCGCCTCGAACTCGAGCATGAAGCAGCCGGCGTCCTGGATGGCCAGGGCGTCCTCCAGGATCTTCATGGCCGAGTCGGCCGTCTTGCCCTGGATCTTGAAGCCGCCGAAGGTGCCTGGCTCTTGCCGCCCTGGGGCTTCACCGCGTCCGTGCCGGCCTCCTGCATGAAGCGCGTGGCGTTGGCGAGCGCCTTGTCGACGGTGTGGTAGCTCTGGTAGGGCATGCACCCGAGCACGTAGGTGTTGGGGGCGCCGCGGCGGATCGCCTGCGCGTGCAGCACCATCATGTCCATGGTGGCGGGGATCGTGTTCGCGTGGCCGTGGGCGATCATCGCCAGGCTGTCGCCCACCACCGCCACGTCCACCCCGGCCATCTCGGCCCAGCGCGCGGCCGTGTAGTCGGGCACCGACATGTAGACCATCTTCTCGCCGGTGCGCTTGGAGTCGCGGATCTCCTGGATCGTGCGCTTCTGCCGCGGCGCGGCGGGGGTGCTTGCGGCCAAGGGCCTTCTCCTCTTATGTTCTTCGCCAGCCGCGTTTTGACATGCCGCTGATGTGCACATAATATATCAGCAAGTTTTGATCTGGCTCAAGAGGAGCGCGAAAAATGATGACCGAGCGCCAGCGCAGGTTCCGCGAGAAGTACCTCTCGGAGGTGAGCCCCTGGTACCACGGGCTCGTGCACATCGGCGTGATGTACTCGGCGGGCATCGCCGCCCTCTGGTGGTGCGTGAGCCGGCTGCAGAACCCCACCTGGGAATGGCTGGTCATCCTGCCGGTGGCGCTCGCCGGCAACTTCGTCGAGTGGGGCATGCACATGTACGTGATGCACCGCCTGCGCGACGTGTTCGCCCTGCGCGCGATCTACGACCGCCACACCCGCCAGCACCACCAGTACTTCACCGACAACGACGTCACCATCCACACGGTGAAGGAGTTCCGCATCGTCTTCTTCCCGTGGCGCGTGCTCATCGTGCTGTCGGTGGCCGGCGCGCTCTTCGGCTACCTCACCTCCCTCGCGCTCAACGCCAACGCGGGCTACATGGTGTTCATGACGATGGTCGGGCACTACATGGTGTACGAGACCTTCCACGTGTGCTGCCACTTGCCGGAGAACGCCTTCATCCGGAACGCCCCGTTCATCAGCACCATCCGCCGCCACCACACCGCGCACCACAACATGGGGATCATGATGCACCTGAACATGAACCTCACCTTCCCGGTGGCCGACTGGTTCATGAACACGAGCGACCTGAACCGCGGCCTGCTGGGCCACCTCTTCAACGGCTACGACGAGACGCACCAGAAGCCCGAGCTCAAGCCGATGATGGCGAAGTTCCGCCAGGCGAAGACCGAGGAGGAGCGCGTGACGCTCGAGGGACCCAAGCTCGGCGAGGAGGAGATGCGCGCCCTCGCCGCGGCCGGGCGGGTGGTCTGAGGCGCACGCCTCAGCGCGCGGCCTTCCCCGGGTCGAGGTGTTCGAGCAGGAACTCGCGCGTGGCGATCGCGCACGCGTCGGGCCGGGTGGCGGACAGGTGGTAGGAGGCGCTGTCGATCGCGGCCACCCGGTGCTCGCGCACCAGCGCCTGCCAGGCGCGCGTCTCGTCCGCCGGACGTCGCTGGTCGAAGGCGCCGCCCGAGGGTGTCGCCCGCGCCGGGACGAGGAACTGCGTGGGCGCGCGGACCGCGCGCAGGTCCGCCTCGGATAGCGCGAAGTCCTCCAGCATCCGCAGGTACGTGACCAGGTCCGCCGGCGCCGTGGCGCCCATCATCGCGCTCCACCACTCGAGCGCCTCGCCCGAGAGCTCGTCGCCCATGCGGCCGGCCTGCGTGAGGTCCGCCCAGGCGCGCGAGCCCTTCTCCTCGACGAGCCGGATCCAGTCGGGGATCCAGCCCCCGAGCACCTCGCGCGGCGAGATCATCCCGCAGGCGATGACGAGCGCGCTCACCGCTTCCGGGTGGGTGCCGGCGAGCTTGAGCGAGAGCAGCGCGCCGACCTTCTCGCCCACGACGGCATAGCGCGGCACCTCGAGCGCGCGCATGAGCGCGGCCACGTCGCCGACGAGGTCGTCCATCGACAGCGCCGTGCCGGGGGCGATGCCCGTGGACCGGCCGTTGCCCCGCAGGTCGGGGCAGACGAGGCGGAAGTCGCGCGCGAGGTGGGGTATCCACTGCCGGAACGCCTCGCCCGTCTCCGCGGTGCCGTGGACGAGCACGACCACGGGCGGCTGCGTCCACGGGTCGGTGAAATCGATGATCCGCGTCCAGAGGTCGACGCGGCCGGGCAGTCGGACGGGGCGGGCGGTGTGGATTCTCAAGTCGCGGGCCTCGTCCGGGTTCGCGCGCGGCGGCCTAGAACCGGAAGCGCGTGATGGGCACCTGCCGGTTGCCCGGCAAGGTGAGGAAGCCCGTGGTGGCGGTGTCGAAGCGGATCGAGAGCGGCGCCACGTTGTTGCTCACCTGCGTGGCGGGCCTGTAGGCACCCGTGAGCGTCTGCCCGTTCGCGTAGCTCCACCAGTTGCCGCTGAACTGGCGCGGATCGGGCGTCGCGTACGACGACAGGTACCACACGGGGTTGCCGGCCTCGTCGTACATGTAGCCGGCCAGGAACGCGGTACCGCCCTGCCACTCGATGAAGTAGCCGCGCCCGCTCTCGGCCGCGTTCCACCACCAGCCGCTCTCGGGCACGTTCGCCTGCACGGGCGCGGAGAGTCCATTGGGCACGATCGGGAAGCGCTCGAGCGCCACGGTGCCGCCGGGCCACACCATGGTCGCGTTCAGGTTGTCGGAGAAGGCGAGGGTGAAGGGGCCGACCACCTGCTCGGGACCGGGGGCCCTGTAGGCGCCCGCGAGCGTCTGCCCGCCGGTGAACTTGAGCAGGTTGCCCGTGAAGAGCGAGCCGTCGAGCGAGGTGGGACCGGCGGCGACATACCACGTGGAGCGGCCGCTCTCGTCGTACAGGAAGCCCGCGTAGAAGAGGTTGTTGCCGCGCGCCTCGATCGAGAAGCCGCGCCCGCCCTCGGCGGGGTTCCACCACCAGCCCGTCTGCGGCGGCTGCGGCTTGCACTCGCGCGTGGCCGGCACCGTGGCGACGCTGCGGTTCAGGCCCCCGTTCAGCATGGCCGCCGCGTTGGCGCCGTAGCCCACGTAGAACGTGGCCCCGCCGATATTGGCGGTGGACACGCCGTTGATCACCTGCACGGCCTGGCCCTGGCCCGAGAGCACGCCGGTCACGTAGGCCTGCAGGCTGGAAGCCGAGACCGCCTGCAGCTGCCCCGACGAGTTCAGCTGCGCGAGCACGCAGGCCACCGCCGCCTTGTCGCCATCCTGCGATCTCGTGTAGCCGAGCACCAGGGGCGCCGCCTTGTCGGGCGAGGCCTTCACCAGGTCCGAGGGCGCGACCGCGAAGACATAGACGCTGCCGGTGGTGCCCACGTCCTGCGCGCGGAACTGGACCGTGGTGTTCGCCTCGACGATCGGCGTGGCGACGTTGCCCTTGGTGAGGGCGAGGAAGCTCGGGGTCTTGTCGCCCGGGATCGTCTTCGGGATCGCGGGATTCAGGTCGAGGAACCAGGTGCCCGCGCCGAGCGAGCCGGTGCCGTTCTCGCGCACGACGACGACCGTCTTGCTGCGCGTGGCGAAGGTGGAATCGCCCAGCCCGCCCGAGGCGTTGTAGCCCCAGCACCGCGCATCGCCCCCCGAGAGCAGCGCGCACGTGTGGTAGCGCCCGGCCGAGAGGGAAACGACGTCGGAGGCGAGCCCGGTCACCGCAACGGGCGTGCGGCTCGCGTTCGCGGTGCCATCGCCCAGCTGGCCGTAGAAGTTGCCGCCCCAGCAGTACACCCCGCCCGAGGCCGCGAGCGCGCAGGTGTGGCTTCCCCCCGCGGTCACGGCCACGATCGAGGGCAGGCCGGGGACGGCGACCGGGATCGTGGCATCCGAGGACGAGCCGTTGCCCAGCTGTCCCGCGTCATTGGAGCCCCAGCAAAGAACGCCGCCCGAGGTCGTGACCGCGCACGCGTGGCCGCCCCCGGTGGCGACATCGCGCACGCCGCTCGCGAGGCCGGAGACCGCGACGGGCACGCGGCTGTCCGTGCGGCTGCCGTTGCCCAGCTGGCCGTAGAAGTTCCAGCCCCAGCAGAGCACGCCACCGGCTGTCGTGAGCACGCAGGTGTTGTCGCTGCGGCTGCTCGTGCGCACCGCGGCGACGCCGGAGGAGAGCCCCGTCACGGCCACCGGCGTGATGGAGAAGCCGCCCGGCGCGCCGTTGCCCAGCTGCCCCTCGCTGTTGTTCCCCCAGCAGAGCACCGCGCCGCCGCTCGTGAGCGCGCAGGTGTGCGTGCGGCCGGCGGTGATGCCGGTCGCGCCCGAGGTGAGCAGGCTCTGCACGGGATAGGACACGGCGCCGATGAGGCCGTTGCCCAGCTGCCCGGAGCCGTCGTAGCCCCAGCACCAGACCGCGCCGGCGGTCGTGACGGCGCACGCGTGGTTGCCGCCCACGGCGATCGCCACCGCGCTCGAGGACAGGCCCAGGACGGGCACCGGCGCCGACAGGCCGATCGCGTCGCCGCGCCCGAGCTGGAAGTTGGTGTTGCCGCCCCAGCAGAGCAGCCCGCCCGAGGCCGCCATCGCGCACACGTGCGAGGCCCCCGCGGCCAGGGACACGACCGGGACGCCGAGCGCCGTGGCCGGCACGGGCGTGGGGCCGCCATCGCCGGGCGTGCCGGTGGCGAGCGAGCCGAAGATGTTGCTGCCCCAGCACCACACGCCGCCCGCGCTGGTGAGCGCGCAGGTGAAGTCGTATCCGAGGCTCACGCCCGCCATGTTGGCGGGCAGGCCGGCGACAACCGTCGGGGTCGTGACATAGAGGTTCGAGGCGTTGCCGGACTGGCCGAAGGCGTTCGCGCCCCAGCACGCCACCTCGCCCGAGCTGCGCACGACGCAGTTGTGGTACTGGCCGGTCGCCAGGCGCGCGACGCCGCCCGAAAGGCCCGAGACGGCCACCGGCGTGGCGCGCGTGTCGAAGGTGCCGTCGCCCAGCTGCCCGCCGTCGTTCGAGCCCCAGCAGGAGACGCTGCCGCCGCTCGTGAGCGCGCAGGAATGCAGCAGGCCCGAGGTGATCGCGGTGACCGTGGCCGGAAGTCCCGCCACGCGCACGGGCACGCTGCTGTCGGCCCGGGCGCCGTTGCCGAGCTGGCCGCCGGTGCCGCGCCCCCAGCAGTAGACCGCGCCCGAGAAGCCCAGCGCGCAGGTGTGCTCCCCGCCCGCGGCGATGGCGCGCACGGGCTCGGGCATCCCCTGGACGGGCACCGGGACGGCATAGGGGATCGTGTCGCCGGTGCCGAGCACGCCGTAGAGGTTGTTCCCCCAGCAGTACACCGTGGCGACGATGGTGAGCGCGCAGGTATGGAAGCTGCCGGTGCTCACCGAGAACACGCCCGCCGAGCCGCCGTAGACCATCGCCGGGATGGGGCTCGGGCTCGAGGTGCCGTTGCCGAGCTGGCCGTCGTAGCCGTTGCCCCAGCAGTACAGGGCGCCGCCGGAGGTCACCGCGCAGGTGTGCGAGGACGAGCCGGAGGAAGCGATGTAGACGACGCCGGAGGGCACGCCCACGACCGGGGCAGGCGTCGCGCTGCCGACCACGGAGCCGAAGCCGAGCGAGCCGCTCTCGTTGTTGCCCCAGCAGTAGGCGCCCAGGGTGCTGCTGATGGCGCAGGTGCGGTCCGCGCCGGCGGCGATGGCGGGAACGGCCGCGCGGCCCGCCGACGGCCAGCCGGCGCCGAGCGCGAGCAACAGGAGCAAGAGGGCGACAGGACCGTCGAGGCGCCCGGGGATTCGCATGGCCGATCCGGAAGGTATTGCTTTCGGATCGAGCCTACGCCGGGCGCGTGGCAGTGTCCATCGCGGGCGCCCCCCGCGGGGCGCCCGGTGCCGCGGCCCGGCTAGTCGTCGGCGGCGACCATCACGGCGAGCGCCGCCGCGATCGTCGCGGGGATGCCGTAGCGCTCGAGCCTGGACATCGGCTCGCCCGCGATCACTTCCACCGGCACGGAGGTGAGCTCGATCACCTTGCTGGTCACCGAGTCCTCCACCAGGCGCGCCAGCGCGTTGCGCCGCGAGGAGCCCATCACGATCTCGTCCACCTTCAGGCGCCGGGCCGTGTCCGTGATCGTCTTCGCCGTGTCGCCCACTGCCATGTGGACGGCGTAGGGGATCGAGCAGCCGTCGAGCATCTTGCGCACCGGCGCCAGGGCCTCCACGGACTTCTCGTGGTGGAAGTCCATCCGGCTCGCCTTGCTGGTGAACTGCGAGACGTCCTTCGAGAAGGGATGCTGGACGTTCAGCAGGTGCACTTCCATCTCGGTGTCGTTCATGAACTGCCTGATGACATGCCGGACCGCGTACTTGCAGTTGGGGGAGCCGGCGACGGGGATGAGGATTCTGCGCATGGTGGAACCTCCGGGTACGTGCTGCCTTGCCGCGGCGATGGGGCCGCCGGGCATCGATTCGAACGCGAGGGGCGCGGCGGGCGGGTCGAGGTCCGCCCCGGGCGCTTGCGCCGCCGCGGGCGCCTTGCGGTGGCGCAGCCACACCTTCAGCAGCTCCATGGCCACGGGCGAGGCGAAGAAGAACGGCGTCATGAGGAGCCAGTCGCCGACGGTGAGCGGCACCGCGTCGAAGAACGGCGCGATGAAGGGCACGTACACCACCGCGAGCACCAGCAGGAAGGAGACGCTCACCGCCGCCACCATCCACTTGTTCGAGAACAGGCCGATCGTGAACACGCTGTGGTGCTCGCTGCGCGCGGCGAAGGCGCGGAAGAGCTCGGACACGCACAGGGTGACGAAGGCCATGGTCTGCGCCGCCTCCAGGTGCCCGGGGTAGCGCTGCATGCCGAGCCAGAAGATGGTGAGGATCGCGATCGCGTCCACGACCGCCACCACGCCGATGCCGATCGCCATGTCGCGGTTGATCACGGGCTCCTTCGGCGAGCGGGCCGGGCGCTTCATGATGTCCGGGTCGCCCTTCTCCAGGCCCAGGGCGAGCGCCGGGGCGCCGTCGCTCACGAGGTTCAGCCAGAGCAGCTGCACCGGGCGCAGCGGGATGGGCATGCCCACCAGCATGGCGCCGAAGACGATCAGGATCTCGCCCACGTTGCACGCGAGCAGGAAGTACACGAACTTGCGGATGTTCGCGTAGATGATGCGGCCCTGCTCGATGGCCGCGATGATGCTCGCGAAGTTGTCGTCGGTGAGCACCATGTCGGCCGTCTGCTTCGCGACGTCCGTGCCGGTGATGCCCATGGCCACGCCGATGTTGGCGCGCTTGAGGGCCGGCGCGTCGTTCACGCCGTCGCCGGTCATCGCCACCACGTGGTCGCGCGCCTTGAAGGCGTCCACGATGCGCGTCTTGTGCTGCGGCGAGACGCGGCAGCACACCTCGAGCCGGTCCACGCGCTCGGCGAGCTCGGCGTCGTCCAGCTTGTCCAGTTCCGCGCCGGTGAGCACGAGGCCCCCGGGGGTGCGCAGGCCGATGTCGCGGGCGATGGCCTCGGCCGTGTCCTTGTAGTCGCCGGTCACCATCACGGTCCTGAGTCCCGCGCCCCGGGCCACCTTGAGCGCCTCGATCACCTCCGGCCGCGGCGGGTCGATCATGCCCAGCAGGCCCACGAACACCAGGTCCTTCTCCACGGCGCCGGGCGTGACCTCGTCGGGGATCGACTCGAGCGGGCGGTAGGCGACGCCCAGCACGCGCAGCGCCTGGCTCGCCATGTCGCGGTTCTGGTCGAGGATCGTCTGGCGCAGGGCGTGCGTGAGCTCGACCGGCCTGCCGTCCTCGAGCATCGTGCCGCACAGCTCGAGCACCAGGTCCGGCGCGCCCTTCACGATGGCCACGAGCGGCGGGAAGGCGAAGGCCGCGCCCGGGGCCGCGCCCCCGCTCCGGTGGATCGTCGTCATGCGCTTGCGGTCGGCGTCGAACGGGATCTCCTGCACCCGCGGCAGGAGCCGGGCGAAATCGTCCTGGCGGTAGCCGCCCTTGGCCGCGGCGACGATCATCGCGCCCTCGGTCGGGTCGCCGATGATCCGCCAGGCGGACTTGCCCGCCTCGTCCGGGCGCTGCTCGAGCTTCGCGTCGTTGCACGCGATGGCGCCCTGCAGGAGCGCGGTGGCATCGGGGTCGGCGTGCGGGTCGAAGCGCTCCTCGCCCAGGAAGAACTCGCCGGCGGGACCGTAGCCTTCGCCGCTCACGCGCAGGCGCTTGCCGCCCGCCCAGGCCTGCACCACCGTCATTTCATTCTGGGTCAGGGTGCCGGTCTTGTCGGAGCAGATCACCGTGGCGCAGCCGAGCGTCTCCACCGCCGGCAGTTTCCGGATGAGCGCGTGGTGCTTGATCATGCGCTGCATGCCGAGCGCCAGGCAGATCGTGACGATGGCCGGCAGCCCCTCGGGCACCGCGGCGATGGCGAGGCTCACCGCCGTCATGAAGAGGGTGATGAGCACCTTCTTCTCGCTCTCCAGGTACTCCATGAAGTTGCCCGTGAAGGCGTTGGCGAGGTTCGCGTCGCGGAAGAGGCCGTAGACGAAGACGACGGCGCAGATGGCGAGGCACGCCGTGCCCAGGATCTTGCCCAGGTGCTCGAGCTTCTTCTGCAGCGGCGTGTCCTCGTTCTCGTAGGACTGGATCATCGTGGCGATGAGGCCGATCTGCGTGTTCATGCCCGTGCCCGTCACCAGGCCCTTGCCGCGCCCGTAGGTGACCAGCGTGCCCATGAAGGCGGTGTTGCGCCGGTCGCCCAGCGGGATGTCCTTGTCCAGGACCACGGCCGCGTTCTTCTCCACCGGCACGGATTCGCCGGTGAGCGAGGCTTCCTCGACCTTGAGGTTGAAGGTCTCCACCAGGCGCACGTCGGCCGGGATGAAGTTGCCCGCCTCGATCAGCACGATGTCGCCGCCCACCAGCTCGCGGCTGGGCACGCTCGCCTGGCGGCCGTCGCGGATCACCTGCGCGTTGGGCGCCGACATCTTCTTGAGCGCGGCCAGGGCCTGCTCGGCCTTCGATTCCTGCACCACGCCCACGACGGCGTTCAGCGCCACGATCACCAGGATCGCGACGGAATCGACCCACTCGCCCAGCAGGAAGGAGATGGCCGCGGCGACCACCAGGATGATGACCAGGTAGTTGTTGAACTGGTCCCACAGCAGCGCGAGGAAGCCCGGGCGCTCCCGCTCGGTCAACTCGTTGGCTCCGTGGGCGGCCAGCCGCCGCGCCGCCTCGTCGGGCGCGAGGCCCCGGTCCAGGTGCGTCTGGAAATCGTCGACCAGCTGGTCGATGCGCTTGCCGTGGGCGTCGCGATCTTGCATGTGCCTTTCCTCCAGGTCCGTGGGGCTCGTCCGGCGGCCTCGCGGGGCCGCTTCTGTGTTGCCACCAGTATTCGCCCGCTGGGAAGGCAAGGACACTTGAAGTTCTCGAAGACGCCCATTACGCAATCGGATGCGGCCGCGCGGATCGTGATGCACCCCATTACGGAACCGGATGCGGCAGGGGCCGGCCTCATTCAGATGGGGTTGCGCGGGCCGGTTGAAATGGGACTTTGGAAGTGCTAGAAGTGGATCGAGTCTCGGCGCTTTCGAGGCCGGGGCCCCCTCCAAAGGGGAGTAGCTTCGGCAGCCGCTTCGGCTGTTGCGGTACGACCGTCAATACGGGCCGAAAGCCCCGGCCGCACCGGCATCCATGACATGCAAGCGAGACCTTTGCCCAGCGGGCGAAGGTGCGTCCTGACGGCGGCCTTCTCCCGCGAGGTGAAGGCCGCTGTGCATTCCGGCACGGCGGTATGGCACGTGCAGCACAGGCTGGAGGTCGCCATGCCACAACCGAACATCCGCCGCTACCTGCGACACGGGATGCTCCCGCAGCTTCGCGTCTTCGAGGCGAGCGCCCGGCTGGGCAGCTTCACGCTCGCCGCGCAGGAACTCCACGTCTCCCAGCCCACGGCCTCGGTGCAGATCAAGAAGCTGACCGAGACGGTGGGCGTGCCGCTCTTCGAGCACGTGGGCAACCGCATCTACCTCACCGAGGCGGGCCGGCGGCTCTTCGCGGGCTGCCAGGAGATCTTCCGCTCGCTCGAGTCCGTGGAGGAGTCGCTCGCCGAGCTGCGCACGCTGGAGACCGGGCGCCTGCGCCTGGCGGTGAGCACCACGGGCATGAGCTTCGCCCCGCGGCTGCTGGGCAAGTTCGTCGAGCGCCACCCGGGCGTGGAGACTTCCCTCCAGGCGCACAACCGGCAGACGCTCGTCGGCCGCCTGCAGGAGAACGCCGACGACCTCTACCTCTTCGCCGACTTCCCGGACATGGAGGACGTGGTGGCGCAGGAGCTGCTTCCCAACCCGCTGGTGGTGCTCGCGCGGGACGACCACCCGCTCGCGCGCGAGAAGGACATCCCCTTCTGGCGCCTGGCGCAGGAACCCTTCCTCCTGCGCGAGGAGGGCTCGGGCGCGCGGCGCGTGGCGATGCGCCTGTTCGCCGAGCACGGCCTGCAGCCGCGCGTGCGGATGGAGCTGGGCACCAACGAGGCGATCAAGGAGGCGATCCTCGCCGGCCTGGGCGTGGCGATCCTCTCGCGGCACACCTTCGGCCTCGACCCGGAATCCTCGCGCTACGTGTGCCTGGACGTGCAGGGCTTCCCGATCGAGAACCACTGGTACTTCGTGTACCCGGCGGGCAAGCGGCTCACGCCGGCGGCGCGGGCCTTCCTGGACTTCGCGCGCGTGGAGGCGAAGGCGATGGTGGGAGAAAGCTTCGCGCGCCAATAGGGCGCGCGAGGCCTAGCGCGGGTTCGCGGCGGGCTTGAGGCTGCGCTGCCCGGTCAGGGTCGTGTAGAAGACGACCAGTCCGCGTTGGACGGCAACGATCGCGTCGGCGATGAGGCCGGCCAGGTGCGCGCTGCGTTCGAGGCGGGCGGCGCGGATGTAGGTCTCGATGGCGTCGAATTCGGGGGGCATGGCGATCCTCGTGGGCGATGGTGACGAAGGCGCCGGCGGGCTGGTGGCCCGACGGCACCCCGATGGTATCGCACATTTATTGCAATGCAACACGCGAATATTCCGCACTCTTGAGAGCGGAATTCACGATGCACCAGAAAGGGATGCTGCAGTGCACCAGCCGCGTGCCACGCGCACTGCGCTTGCCCCGTTTCTCGTGACGCGCGCCCGGTCCGAGCCCGCGGCGCACCACGAAGGACCATGGGCCAATACGAATCGGCGCCTGTCGTGCCGATAGTGGGAGGTAGGCCCGGACTTCGGCCTGACCACGCCAGAAGCGTGTGCAACCCGCAGAGAATCGCTCCCATGAAGAACGCATCCCCCGCGGTTTCCCCCAACGTCACGCAACCCCAGGAAGACCTGCTGGACTCGCTCTACGCCGATCTCGAGATGCTCCTCGCGCCCTGCCCGGAGATCCACCCGTACGCCTCGCCGCTCGAGGCGCTGCCGCGCGACTGGGGGATGCAGGACACGGCGAAGTCGCCGAACTGACGCCGCCGGCCTGCGGGCCGGCGAGCGCCGGCGGGCGCGACGGTCAGTTCGCGCCGTGGCAGGACTTGAACTTCTTCCCGCTGCCGCAGGGGCACGGGTCGTTGCGGCCCACCTTGGGCTCCTCGCGCTTCACCGGCTCGCGGTTCACGCGCTGGTCGAACCAGTATTGCCAGGCGCCGTGCACGTCGTCGTACAGGTGCTCGGCCGCTTCCTTCATGAGCTTTCGCTCGACCTCGGGCTCGTGCCAGTCCTCGCCCGCCTCGAGCGCGTGCTCCTTGAGGCGGCCCGAGAGCATCATGAAGCAGTAGAGCAGGTCGTCGACCGCGTCCTCGTCGCCGGCGGTGAACCAGTCCGGGTCCGCGAGCGCGACGCCCAGCAGGTAGCCCTCGCACCAGATGGCGAGCTCCTCCTCGCCCTCGTTGGGCGGGTAGGTGATGATGTCCAGGCCGTGGCCCTCGGCGAGCGCGCGGGCGGTCTCCTCGGCGAAGCGATCGAGCAGGCCCGTCACCTCCTTGCGCTCGGCGTCGCTCGCGAAGGTGGATTCGCCGATCGCCGAGGCGAGCCAGGTCTCGCGCGGGATGGGCGCGGGCGCGCTCGCGATGGCGCAGAAGAAGCCCTGCAGCGCATCGAGGGTGAGGGAATCCTCCAGGTGCTTCGCGGACAGAAGCGCCTCGAGGCGGTCGAGTTCCTTGGGAAGTAGGGTGGCCATGCCGGCATTATCGCCCGGCGCGGCGCCGGTCACCGAGGCGCGGGCAGCGCGCGCTCGATCAGCGTGCCCACGACGATCATCTGCGGGATCACGTGGCCGAAGCGCTCGAGCGCCGGCGCGACCGCGGCATGGGGCACCGGCGGCGCGCGAAGGTGCTCCGCGAGGTCCGAGGCCGCCGCGTCCATCCGCGACCGGATCGCCTTCACGCCCGCCGCGATGCCGCCGTCGTCGAAGCGCGGCACGAGGCGCTCGGCCAGGCTCGCGAGCAGGCGCGGCCGGTGCAGGAAGTGGCGGTAGAGGCTGGGCACGAGCGTCGTCTCGCCGCCGGCCTCGTTTCGCGCCAGGCGCCGCAGCACGGCCGCCGTCTCGGCGGAAAGACTCGTCACGTCGCCCATCGCCACGAGCGCTCCCGTGCCTGCCGGCGGCTGCCACGTCGCCGCCCCTTCCCATCCGCCGCCCTGCGCGCCCTCCAGCAAGGCCGCGAGGCAGCGCACCGAGAGCAGGTTGGCCGGATTGGCGCGGTTGTAGGCGAGCGCGACGCCGCGGATCTCCGCGAGGCCCGCCTCGTCCACGCCGAGCGGGGCGAGCGACTCGCGCGTGTAGGCGGCCAGGGCCGGCACGGGAGCCTCGCGCGCGATGCGCCACGCGGCTTCCTGGACCAGGCCGCGCTCCAGCGCAGGCCGCAACGCAGTCCACGCCCACTCGAGCGCGCCGGGCATCGTCGCCAGGTGCCGGAAGATGAGCGCGACCATCGGCACCGCGCACAGGCGCTTGAGCTCCGCATAGATCTCGCGCGTGGCGCCTTGCGCGTCGGCCTCGGCGATCTCGGGCAGCAGGCCCGGTGTGCCGGTCGTGCCCATCGCGCCGCGCTCAGGCGATCACGAGGTCGACGAGCGGCCCGTGCTGCTGGGCGCCGTAGACGTCGCGGTCGAAGGCCGAGCCGCTGCCGTGCACCCCCGAGCGCCGGGGCAGCGTGATCTTGATGGCGCGCACGCGGTCGAAGGGCACGATGCGCACCAGGTCCGGCGGCACGCGGTAGAGCGGCGCGAGGGTGGCGGGCGTCAGCGCGCCCGAGGCGAGCACGCGTCGGTAGGCGGATGCGTCGTCGAACATCAGGTCGATCGTGATCTGGAAGGGGCCGGCGTTCTTGCTGCGCATCACGTCGGCGAGTTCCCCGAGGGTGGCCATGTCAGATCGCCTCCAGTTCCATGGGAAAGAGCGCGCACGGGTCGTCCACGTCCATCAGGTGGTAGACGCTGAACTCGTACACGGGGCCGCCCGAGACGTCCGAGGGCGAGAACGGGAAGGCGAGGTTGCCCGCCGTGGTCTTCCTGCCCTTGAAGGGCGTGTGCAGCATGGAGGAGCGCGCGAGCGAGAGCACGTTGTCGGCGATCTCCTGGGTGGAAGCCACCACCTCGATCATCGCGCCCACCTCGTGGGGGATCCTCGCGCGCTCGGGCTCGAGCTCGCCCAGCACCGCGTCGCGCCCGTAGTAGCGAAAGCCCAGCTTGTAGTCCTCCTCGCGCACGCCGCGCACGTTGCGCTTCACCGCCGCGCGCACCGATTCCTCGATGACCTCGAGGTTCGAGATGACGGCCCGGTCGCGGATGCCCGCGATCGTGAACGCGCGAAAGCCCGACAGGCGCGCCCCCTCGAGCTTGATGCGCAGGCGGGGCGTGGGGATGAAGCGCGAGCCGCTCACGCGCACCGTCTGCCGGTCCACCTGCTCGAAGTCGGCGCCGGTGAGGTCCACCTCGCCCTCGGGCTCGAAGAGCGTGAGGGGATGGCCCTGCTCGTACATCGTGTGGGCCGCCACGGAATCGGGCGTGCAGATGCGGTAGTCGGCGAGCGGGCGGACGAGGAAGTGGTCGTTGCGGATCACGCCCAGCAGGCTGTCGTTGGGCGCCAGGGGCAGGCCGCACTGCGCGCCGCATTCCATGATCTTCGCCATGTGCAGCGCGAGGCCCGGGTCGAAGCCGCGCGCGATCGGCAGGGCCGCGTAGATGGCGGTGTCGCAGGAGCGGCCGGCGAGCACCACGTCGGCGCCCTCGGCGAGCGCCTTGGCGAAGGGCTCGGTGCCCATCTGGCCCACGATGCGCTCGCTTTGCAGGATGGCGGTGTCGGTGAGCGGGGGCACGTCCGTCATCGGCGTGATGGCCCCGCTCGCGAGGGCCCGGCGCACGAGGGCGCGGTCGATCTCCGAGTGGATGGTCGCGAGCCTGAAGTGCAGCTTCTCCTCGCGCGCGATCTCGAGCAGGATCTCGCGCACGATCGCGAGGTTCGGTTCTCCCCCGCCCATGCCCGCCGAGCCGATCACGAGCGGCACGCCGGCCGCGCGAGACTTCACCAGGGCGAGGCCCAGGTCGCGCCGGATCTGCGCCTTGCGCACGAGCGAGGAGCCCGAGCCCAGGTAGTAGGGGCCCGGGTCGGTGGAACCCGCGTCCACCCCCACCACCTCGGGCTTCTCGGCGATGCCGTTGGCGAGGCTCTGCTCCTCGAAGCCGTAGCCCAGCATGCCGTTCACGGCGACGATGCGCAGTTCTTCCATGGCGATTTCCTCGCGGGGCGGCCCTTACGGGTCGACCTTGATGTTCGACTGGCGGATGAACTCGCTCCAGTAGGGCGCTTCCTGCTTGATGAATTCGCCCAGCGCCTTGGGGTCGAGCAGGAGCGGCTCCAGTTCCTGGGTCTTGAGCTTCTCGCGCATGTCCGGCGCGTTCATCGCCTTGATGGCCGCCTCGGAGAGCTTCGTCACGACGGGCGCGGGCGTGCCGGCCGGGGCCATGAGCACGAGCCAGGCGTGGGCGCGCAGCTCGGGGTAGCCCAGCTCCTTCGCCGTGGGCGTGTCGGGCAGCGTGGCCATGCGCTCCGGGCCCGTCACCATGAGCGCGCGCAGCTTGCCCGCGCGGATGAGCGGCAAGGCGGCGGCGAGCGTGTCGGAGCCGAAGAGCACCTGGCCGCCCGAGACGTCGGTGAGCGCCTGGCTGCTGCCCTTGTAGGGGATGTGCTGCGCGTCCTTCACGCCCACGCGGTGCAGGAACATCTCGCTCGCCAGGTGCGTGATGGTGCCCGAGCCCGACGAGGAGAAGTTGCCCGGCTTCGCCTTCAGGCGCGCGACGAGCTCGGGAAGGGTCCTGGGCGCCTCGGGCGTGTTGGCGGTGACGAGCACGTACCAGGCCTTGGCGAGGCCGGCGACGGGCGCGAAATCCTTGTCCACGCGGTACTTCACCAGCGGATTGAGCGCGGGGTTGGTGACCAGCGTGCTCGTGGTGCCCAGGGCGAGCGTGTAGCCGTCGGGCGGGGACTTGGCCACCGAGTCGGTGCCGACGATGCCCCCGCCGCCCGCGCGGTTGTCGACGATGACGGCCTGGCCCAGCAGCGGGCCCATGCCGTTGGCCACCAGGCGCGCGAGCACGTCGCTGCCGGTGCCGGGGGCGAAGGCGACGACGATCTTGACGGCGCGCTCGGGGAACTGCTGGGCGAGTGCGCCGAGGGACGCAGCACCGGCGAGCGCGGCGAGCGCGGTGAACTTCAGGAAGCGGGAAATCATGGTCTTCTCTCCGGTTGTGTCGGGTCAGGGATGCGCGTGGGGGTTTTCCTTCCCCATGCGGGCGACATCCTCGCGGGTGCAGAAATTGGCCGTGTGGCTGCGCGCCTCGATGCCCAGGCGCGCGGCGATCTCGCGGGCGGCGGCGATGACGGCCTTCGGGTCCAGCCCCGTGTCGATGCCCATCTCCGAGAGCATCGTCACCAGGTCCTCCATCGGGAAGTTGCCCACGTCGCCGATGGTGGTGGGCATGGCCATGCCGCCGCCGATGCCGCACACCGCGCCCTCGAGCCAGTGCACGCCCGCGTCCATCGCCGCGACGATGTTGGCCGTGGCGGTGCCGGCGAGGTTGTGGACATGGAAGCCCAGCTCGACGTCGGGGAACTCGCGGTACAGGCGCGTGTAGAGGCGGTTCACGTGGGCCGGGTCTTCCATGCCCAGGGAGCCGGCGAGGTACTGCCGCGTGATGCCCGCCTCGCGGAAGGCACCCACCAGGCGCACCACGTCGTCCTCGGGAATGAGCCCCTCGTACGGGCACCAGAAGGACATCCCGAGGGCCATCACGAAGGGGATGCCGTGCTCCTGCGCGATGCGGAAGGAGAGGATGTTCTGCTCCACCGCCTGCGCATTGGTCATGTTCTGGTTCTTGAGCGTGTAGGTCTCGCTCACGGTGATGAGGCCGAGCATCTCGCCCACCTTGGCCTCCACGGCCCGGTGCGCGCCGCGCGCGTTGGGCGCCTGGCCGCGGTAGACCACGCCGGGCTTGCGCTTGATGCGGCTGAACACCTCCTCCGCGTCGCGCATGTTGGGCACCACCTTCGGGTGCGCGAAGCTCGCCACCTCGATGATGGGCAGGCCCAGGTCGGTGAGGCGGTCGACCATCCACACCTTGGTGTCGGTGTCGATCCACTTGGGCAGGCTCTGCAGGCCGTCGCGCGGGCCGACTTCGGCGACCAGCATCTTCTTGGGGAGGTTCAGCATCGGGCGCCTTCGGGCGGGTGGGGAGGGGAGCGGGATTGCATATTATTCGGTTGTCCGTACAATATGCCCATGACCCGCAAGACTGTCAATGCCGACCCCCGGGCGCTCCAGGCGCCGCCCGCGCGGCCCGGCACCCGCTACTCCACCGTGGCGCGCCTGCTCACCGCCGAGATCGACTCGGGCAAGTACCGCGTGGGCCAGCGCTTCCCCACCGAGGAGCAGCTGTGCGAGCGCTTCGACGTGAGCCGCCACACCGTGCGCGAGGCGCTGCGGGAGCTGAAGACGCAAGGCCTGCTCGTCGCGCACGCGGGCATCGGCACCACCGTGCGCGCCAAGGCCCCCGTCGCCCGCTACATGCAGAGCCTGGGCTCGCTGCAGGAGGTCATCCAGTTCGTCGAGGCCACGCGCATGAGCACCTTCCGCCTGCGCGAGGTGGTGGCGGACGAGGCGCTCGCCCAGCGCGTGGGCGGCAAGCCCGGCCAGCTCTGGCACGAGGCCGCGGTGCTTCGCCTGCTGCCGGGCGAGCCGCTGCCGGTGGCGGCGCTGTCCATCTACGTGCGCCCGGAATACGCGGACGTGCTGTCCCTCATCGACAAGTCCAAGCAGCCGGTCTTCAGCCTCATCGAGCGCCGCCACGGCGTGAAGATCGCGGAGGTGCGCCAGCAGATCATCGCGGTGAACCTCGCCGCGGCCATCGCCCGGCGCCTGAAGGCCCGCGCCGGCGCGCCCGCCCTGGAGATCACCCGCCAGTACCGGGACGCGCAGGACCGCCTCGCCATGGCGAGCGTGGGCCTGTACCCCAGCGACCGCTTCAGCCACAACGCCACCTTCCGCATCCAGCAGGGCGACACCCCGAGGAACCCCACCCCATGAAACCCCTGGCCGGCATCCGCATCGTTTCCGTCGAGCAGTTCGGCGCGGCACCCTACGGCACCATGTTCCTCGCGGACCTGGGCGCGGAAGTGATCAAGGTCGAGAACGCCTCCATCGGCGGCGACCCCGCGCGCAAGACCGGGCCCTTCTTCGTGGACGAGGGCGAGAGCGAGTATTTCCACACCTGGAACATGAACAAGAAGAGCGTCGCGCTGGACCTGCGCAGCCCCGAGGGCCGCGCCGCGCTCGAGCACCTGGTGCGCGGGGCCGACGCCGTGGTGAACAACCTGCGCGGCGACCTCTCCGCGAAGATGGGCATCGACTACGCGAGCCTGAAGCGCCTGAAGCCCGCGATCGTCTGCGTGCACATCTCCGCCTACGGCCGCGACAACCCGCGCGCCTCCTGGCCCGGCTACGACTACCTCATGCAGGCCGAGACGGGGATCATGGGCCTCACCGGCGAGCCCGACACGCCCCCCACCCGCGTGGGCCCGCCCTCGATGATCGACCACACCACCGGGCTCACGGCGATGGTCGGCCTGCTCTCGGCGCTGCTCAGCGCGCGCTCCACCGGCGTGGGCTGCGACGTGGACGTGAGCCTCTTCGAGGTGGGGCTGCACCAGCTCGGCTACACCGCGATCTGGTACCTCAACGAGCGCTTCGAGCCGGCGCGGCAAAAGCGCAGCGCCCACTTCTCCGTGGCGCCCGTGCAGACCTTCCCCACCGCCGACGGCTGGGTGTTCGTGATGTGCATGACGGACAAGTTCTTCTCCGCGCTGCTCGCCGTGATGGGCCGCGAGGACCTCGGGCTGGACGCGCGCTTCTCCACCGCCCAGCCGCGCATGACGCACCGCGCCCTGCTCACCGAGACGCTCGACCACGAGTTCCGCAAGCACCCCACGAGCTGGTGGATGGAGCAGCTCGGCGGCGTGCTGCCCATCTGCCCCGTGTATTCGCTGGGCCAGGCGCTCGACAACCCGTACCTGGAACAGACGAGGATGATCACCACGATGCCCCACCCCAAGCGCCCGGACCTGCGGGTGCTCGCCAATCCCATCCGCATCAACGGCGAGCGCCTGGCGCAGAAGCCCTGCTCGCGCGTGGGCGCGGACAACGAGGCGCTGCTCGCGGGCCTGCCCGTCGCGGCGAAGGCGGGGGCGGGCGGCGAATGAAGCTCGAGGGCATCCGCGTCGTCGATCTCACCAGCTTCCTGCCCGGCCCCTACCTCACGCTCGCGCTCGCCGACCACGGCGCGGACGTGACCAAGGTGGAAGCGCCGCCCGACGGCGACCCGGCACGCCACCACGGCGCGAAGGACGGGCCCCATGCCGCGTATTTCCGCCTGCTCAACCGCGGCAAGAAGAGCGTGGTGCTCGATCTCAAGACGCCCGCGGGGCTGGATAGCCTGCTCGCGATGGTCGACCAGGCGGACGTGTTCGTCGAATCGCTGAGGCCGGGCGCGGCCGGGCGCCTGGGCCTGGGCTACGAGACGCTGCGCCAGCGCAACCCGGGCCTGGTCTACTGCTCCATCAGCGCCTTCGGCCAGGACAGCCCCTACGGCGGCCGGCCCGCGCACGACCTCGCGCTGGAGGCGATGAGCGGCGCGCTCTCGCTCACGCTCGACGCGGACGACAAGCCCGTCGTGCCCGGCATGCCCGCCACCGACGTGCTCGCCGCGCTCAACGGGCTCTCCGGCGTGCTCATGGCGCTCCTGCGCCGCAAGGACACGGGCGTGGGCGACCACGTCGACGTGAGCATGCACGAGAGCGCCGTCTCCGCGCTCCTCAACGTGCTGGGCCCCCCGATCGTGGAGAACCGCCAGCCCGTCGCCAAGCACGAGCGCACCACCGGCGGCGCGGCGTTCTACCGCCTCTACGAGACGAAGGACGGCCGGCACCTCGGGCTCGCCGGCCAGGAGCCCAAGTTCGTGAAGTCGCTGCTCGAGGCGCTGGGGCGCCTGGACCTGATGCCGCCCTGCCTGGCCGGGCCGGGCCCGCACCAGCGGCCGGTGATGGCCTTCCTCGAGGAGACGTTCCGCTCCCGGACGCTCGCGGAGTGGAAGGTGTTCCTCGCCCCGCTCGACCTGTGCTGGGGCCCGGTGAACACGCTGCCCGAGGCCCTCGCGGACGAGAGCCTCCACGCCCGCGGCATGGTGTTCAAGGACGGCCAGGGGCGCCTCACGGTGGGCACGCCCATCCGCTTCCGCAACGAACCCGCGATCCTCGACCTGCGCGAACCCCTGCTGGGCGAACACTCGGGGGCTAAGGGTTAAAGGGGACGCTAGGTTAAAGGGGACGCTACCCTTTGATCGATGAAAGGGCACGCTTCCGTTCGTGCCGATCGATCAAAGGGTAGCGTCCCCTTTAATCGACCCCCCAGGCTCACCGGGTGAACCCGGGCCCGGGGATGATGTCTGTTGAAGTACAGGGCCACCGCGGCCCGTCGCCGATTTGACTCCGATTGCAGGGCGACTCACCAAGTGCTGCTAAAACGAGACCGTCCTGTCCCCGGCAGGGCTCCACCCTCGCTTTCAACCGGCCGGGGGTGGAGAAAGACGTGGTCAATCTTGTCGACAAGCGAAGCAAGGTCAGGCGTCCGGGCACGAAGGCAGCGTGGCTGAATGCGTCAGAGCTGAAGGACCGCCGTTCGACCGGGGAACATCCCCTGTGGCAGCGGGTTCCGGTGCGGAAGGTGCCGAAGGGGACAGTCCCCTTGAGCGAAGAGTAGGCAGCGCGCTGCAGGACAAAGGGGACAGTCCCCTTCAGCACCCTACAGCAGGGGTCACCGCGCCGCGGTGGCCCCTTTTTCATGCCCGCCGCCCCCGATGAAAATAAACTTTCGTCCCATGCCGGGTTCATGTAAATTTATGGTCAGATTCACCGCCTTGCCGCCCGCCTTCCCGAACCCATGGCACCCCCCTCCGCCAGCCCGGCCGTGGCGCAGCGCATCGCGCGCGCGCTGCCCGCGCTCAGCCGCGCGCACCGCAAGATCGCGGACTACGTGCTGGCCCACCCCCTGCAGGCGGCCACCCAGCCGATAGACGAGCTGGCCGCCACCGCCGGCGTTTCCATCGCCACGGCCAACCGCTTCGCCCGCGCCCTGGATTTCGCCGGCTATCCCCAGTTCCGCGCCGCCCTGGTGATGGGCTTCGAGGCCACGGTCGCCCCCGTGGAGAAGCTGCGCAGCAACCTGGAGCACCCGGCCACCACCGCCGACGTCTTCGCCGCCGCCTTCGCCCGCGTGCGCGCCAACCTGGACCTCACCGCGCAGACGCTCGATGCGAAGAGCTGCGACCAGGCCGTCGAGGCCATCCTCCGGGCGAGGCGCATCTTCATCGTGGGCTACGGCAGCAGCAGCTGGCTGGGCGGGCTCCTGCAGCGCAGCCTCGACCCCTTCCGCGACGACGTGCACCTGCTCTCGAGCATCGAGAGCTCCTCGGCCGCCGCGCGCGTGCTCACGCGCCTCACCCGCGACGACCTGCTCGTGGCCATCGCCTTCCCGCGCTACTTCTCGGACACCGTGCTGCTCGCGCGCCGCGCCCACGAGGCCGGCGTGCCCGTGCTCGCGCTCACCGACAGGCCCTCCTCGCCCCTGGCGCCCCTCGCCACCGTGAACCTCTTCGCGCACACCGAGAGCCGCTACTTCGCCAGCTCCGACGCGAGCGTGCTCGCGCTCATCGAGGCGCTGTGCAGCGCCGTCTCGCACCGCGCCAAGGGCTCCATCCGCTCCGCCGCGCGGCTCACCGAAGCCGTGCTGCCCTGGCTGCACGGCCCCCACGCGAGCCGCCTTCGCCCGCAGGCCAACGGCGCCACCGTCTCACGCTCGCCCGGCACACCGAACACGCGCACTACGGCACCACGCCCACCCACCACGCCGAAGGCACGCACCCCCGTCGCAAGCCCGCGCATTTCCCGAAAGAAGCGCCCATGACCGCCCCCGTCCTCGCCCTCCACGGAGGCGCCGGCCTCCTGAACCGCACCAGCCTCACGCCCGAGCGCGAGAAGGCCTACCACGCCGCGATGCACGAGATCCTCCTCGCCGCGCAGGCCGCGCTCGCGAAGGGCGCCAGCGCCCTGGACGCGGTGACCCTTGCCGTGGAAATGCTCGAGGACTGCCCGCTCTTCAATGCCGGGCGCGGGGCCGTCTTCACGCACGAGGGCACGCACGAGCTCGATGCCGCGATCATGGACGGCGCCACGCTCGCCGCCGGGGCCGTGGCCTGCGTGAACCGCATCAAGCGCCCGGTGCGCGCCGCGCGCGCCGTGATGGAGAGAAGCCCCCACGTGCTGCTCGTGGGCGCCGGGGCCGAGGCCTTCGCGCAATCGGTGGGCCTGGAGCTCGTCTCGCCCGATTACTTCTCCACGGACCTGCGCCGCGAGCAGCTCGAGCGCGCGCTCGCCGCCGATGCGATGGTGCTCGACCACGACAGCCCCTCCATCGCCTTCCGCCAGGGGCCGCCCGCGAACAGCCCGCTGGACGAGGACCGCAAGTTCGGCACCGTGGGCGCCGTGGCCCTGGACGCGTACGGCAACCTCGCCGCCGCGACTTCCACCGGCGGCATCACCAACAAGCGCGCCGGCCGCGTGGGCGACACGCCCGTGATCGGCGCGGGCACCTATGCCGACAACCGCACCGCCGCCATCTCCTGCACCGGCGCGGGCGAGCTGTTCATCCGCGTCGCCGCCGCCCACGACGTGTGCGCGCGCATGGCCTACCTGGGCCAGTCCCTCGAGGAGGCCGCGACCGAGGTCGTGATGAAGGTCCTGCCGCCGCTCCAGGGCCGCGGCGGGCTCGTCGCCGTGGATGCGAAGGGCAACCTCAGCCTGCCCTTCAATTCCGAGGGCATGTACCGCGGCTACGCGCGCGTGGGCGAGGCGCCCGTCACCGCGATCTACCGCTGAGAGACGCCGCGATGTCCACGCCCCCGACCCCGCTCACCGGCGCCCTCGCGCTGCCGGAGAGCCGCGTCGTCGACGTGTCGAACCTCTCGGTGCGCTTCCAGACCTCCGAGCGCACCGTGGACGCGGTGAAGGGCCTCGCCTTCCACGTGGACCGGGGCGAGACGCTCGCCATCGTGGGCGAGTCGGGCTCGGGCAAGTCGGTCACCGCGCTCGCGCTCATGCGCCTGGTGGAGCACGGCGGCGGCGAGATCCTGAACGGCCGCCTGGGCTTTCGCCTGCGCCGGGGAGAGGTGGTGGACCTCGCCAAGGCAAAGGAAAGCGCCATGCAGCAGGTGCGCGGCGCCGACATCGCGATGATCTTCCAGGAGCCGATGACCTCGCTCAACCCCGTGTTCACCGCGGGGTTCCAGATCGCCGAGTCGATCCGCGTGCACCAGGGCAAGAGCGCGGACGAGGCGCGGGCCGAGGCGCTTCGCATGCTGGAGCTGGTGCGCATCCCGGAAGCGAAGAACGTGCTGGACCGCCACCCCCACCAGCTCTCCGGCGGCATGCGCCAGCGCGTGATGATCGCGATGGCGCTCTCGTGCCGGCCCTCCCTCCTCATCGCCGACGAGCCCACCACCGCGCTCGACGTGACGATCCAGGCGCAGATCCTGCAGCTCATCCGCGCGCTGCAGGAGGAGATGCACATGGGCGTCATCTTCATCACGCACGACATGGGCGTGGTGGCGGAGGTGGCCGACCGCGTGCTCGTCATGTACCGCGGCGAGAAGGTGGAGGAGGGCGCCTCCGAGAAGATCTTCGCCCGCCCCGTGCACCCCTACACGCGCGCGCTCCTGTCGGCCGTGCCGCGCCTGGGCGCGATGACGGGCAGCGACCTGCCGCGCAAGTTCGACCTGGTGCGCATGGAATCGGACCCCGCGCCCGCCGAGGCGCTCGCCACGCCGCAGGACACGGTGACGGCCGGCGCCGCGCCCATCCTGCGCGTGCAGGACCTGGTGACGCGCTTCGACGTGAGGAGCGGCCTCTTCGGCCGCGTGAGCCGGCGCGTGCACGCCGTGGAGAAGGTGAGCTTCGACCTGCACCCGGGCGAGACGCTGGGGCTGGTGGGCGAATCCGGCTGCGGCAAGAGCACCACGGGCCGCTCGCTCCTTCGCCTGGTGGAAAGCCAGGGCGGCGCCATCGAGTTCGGCGGGCAGAACGTGCGCGCCATCCCCGACCGCGCGCTGCAGCACCTGCGCCGCAACATCCAGTTCATCTTCCAGGACCCGTACGCCTCCCTCGACCCGCGCCTCACCGTGGGCTTCACGATCATGGAGCCGCTGCTCATCCACCGCGTGGCCGAGGGGGCGGAAGCGCAGAAGCGCGTGGAGTGGCTGCTCGCGAAGGTGGGCCTGCCCTCGGACTGCGCCCAGCGCTACCCGCACGAGTTTTCCGGCGGCCAGCGCCAGCGGATCGCCATCGCCCGGGCCCTCGCCTTGAATCCCAAGGTCGTGATCGCGGACGAATCGGTCTCGGCGCTGGACGTCTCGATCCAGGCGCAGATCGTGAACCTGCTGCTGGACCTGCAGCGCGAGCTGGGCGTCGCCTACCTCTTCATCTCCCACGACATGGCCGTGATCGAGCGCGTGTGCCACCGCGTGGCCGTGATGTTCCTGGGCCAGATCGTGGAGATCGGTCCCCGGCGCGCCGTGTTCGAGGACCCGCGCCACCCCTATACCCGCAAGCTCATGGAGGCCGTGCCCGTGGCGGACCCCACGCGCCGCAAGCGCCACCGCGAGCTGCTCTCCGACGAGATCCCCAGCCCCATCCGCGCCGTGGGCGACGACCCCGTGGTGGCCCCGCTCGTGCAGGTGGCCCCCGGGCATTTCGTCGCGCAGCACCGCATCGCCGGCGCCTATTGATTCCGACCCTGTCCCATCCCCGTAGAAGGAGCCCTGCCATGAACCCGAAGATGAAGACCCTGCACCGCGCCACAGCCGCCGCCCTGTTCGCCGCGATCGCCCTGGCCGCCCACCCGGCCCTCGCCGCCAAGGACGTGGTGATCGCCGTGAGCGGCCAGCCCGACTCGCTCGACCCGTACAACACCAACACCACGCTCACGCAGGCCCTGCTCAAGAACTTCTACCAGGGCCTCTTCGGCTTCGACAAGGACCTGAAGATCGTGAACGTGCTGGCCGAGAGCCACACGGTGAGCAAGGACGGCCTCGTCTACGACTTCAAGCTGCGCCAGGGCGTGAAGTTCCACGACGGCACGCCCTTCAACGCCGAGGCGGTGAAGGAGACGCTCGACCGCGCCAAGAACCCCGAGAACAAGCTCGCGCGCAACAACCAGTTCAACCGCATCTCGAAGGTGGAGGCCACCGGCCCCTACGCCGTGCGCATCACCCTCACCGAGCCCTTCGCGCCCTTCATCAACTCGCTCGCCCACCCCTCGGCCGGCATGATCTCCCCGGCCGCGCTCAAGAAGTACGGCAACAAGGACATCGCCTTCAACCCCGTGGGCACCGGCCCCTTCGTCTTCGTCGAGTGGAAGCAGACCGACTTCGTGAAGATGAAGAAGTTCGACGGCTACTGGAAGAAGGGCTACCCC
The DNA here is from genome assembly GCA_044221765.1 of Usitatibacteraceae bacterium. GTDB lineage: Bacteria > Pseudomonadota > Gammaproteobacteria > Burkholderiales > Usitatibacteraceae > FEB-7. Next base: position 35,669 of record JBGAOO010000002.1, read on the forward strand.
AAGGTCGACAACGTGACCTGGAAGCCCGTGGGCGAGAACAACACGCGCGCGGCCATGCTGCAGACGGGCGAGGCGGATTTCGCCACTCCCCTGCCCTACGAACAGGCCGGCGAGCTGCAGAAGAACGCGAAGCTCAACGTCGTGGTGGGCCCGTCCATCATCACGCGCTACGTGAGCTTCAACATGCTGCAGAAGCCCTTCGACAACCTGAAGGTGCGCCAGGCCATCAACTACGCCATCAACAAGGAAGCGCTCGCCAAGGTGGCCTTCAACGGCTTCGCCTTCCCGGCCGAGGGCGTGGTGCCCCAGGGCGTCCGCTACGCGCACAAGATGGCGCCGCACCCGTACGACCCGAAGAAGGCGCGCGAGCTGCTGAAGGAAGCGGGCTACCCGAACGGCTTCGAGTCCGTGCTCTGGAGCGCCTACACCACCACCACCGCGCAGAAGGCCATCCAGTTCCTGCAGCAGCAGTTCGCGCAGGTGGGCATCAAGGTGAGCGTGCAGGCCCTGGAGCCCGGCCAGCGCACGGAGTGGGTGCAGACCGCGCCGGACCCCAAGACCGCGAAGGTGCGCATGTACTACGCCGGCTGGTCCGCCTCGACCGGTGAAGCCGACTGGGCGCTGCGCCCGCTCCTGTCCACCGAAGCCTGGCCGCCCAAGCTCAACAACACGGCGTACTACAGCAGCAAGATCGTGGACGACGCGATCGCCGGCGCGCTCAAGAGCGTGGACGAGAAGGAGAAGACCGAGCTCTACAAGACCGCGCAGGAGCAGATCATGAAGGACCTGCCCTGGGCGCCGCTGGTGACCGAGCAGAGCATCTACGCCACCAGCAAGCGGCTCTCGGGCGTGTACGTGATGCCCGACGGCAACATCAGCATGGAAGAGATCGACGTCAAGTAAGCCGCTGCGCGCGCCGGTTCCGGCCGGCGCGCGCGCTCCTTCCCAGCCATGTTCAACTACTTCCTCAAGCGGCTCGTCGGGCTCACGCCCACGCTCCTCATCGTCGCCGTGCTCGTGTTCCTGTTCGTCCACCTGCTCCCCGGGGACCCGGCGGTGCTCGCGGCCGGGCAGGACGCGGACGCGGCCACGGTGGACCTGGTGCGCAAGGACCTGGGCCTGGACAAGCCGCTGCCGGAGCAGTTCGTCAACTTCTTCAGGAACATGGTGACGGGGGACCTGGGCAAGTCGCTGCGCACGCGCCGGCCCGTGTCGCTCGAGATCTCCGAGCGCTTCAACGCCACGCTCACGCTCACGCTGGCCAGCATGGCGTGGGCGGTGGTGTTCGGCATGACCATCGGCGTGTTCTCGGCGGTGTTCCGCAACCGCTGGCCCGACCGCGGGGGGATGACGCTCGCGGTGTCGGGCATCTCGTTCCCGTCCTTTGCGCTCGGCATGCTGCTCATGCAGGTCTTCTCGGTGAAGCTGGGCTGGCTGCCCACCGTGGGGGCGGATACCTGGAAGCATTACATCCTGCCTTCGCTCACGCTGGGCGCCGCCGTGGCCGCCGTGATGGCGCGCTTCACGCGGGCTTCTCTCGTGGAGGTGATCCAGGAAGACTACGTGCGCACCGCGCGCGCAAAAGGTCTCAAGGAGCGCGTGGTGGTGCTGCGCCACGCCCTTCGCAACGCGCTCATCCCCGTGGTCACGATGATGGGGCTGCAGTTCGGTTTCCTGCTGGGCGGCTCCATCGTGGTCGAGTCCGTCTTCAACTGGCCGGGCCTGGGCCGCCTGCTGGTCGACTCGGTGAACAGCCGCGACTACCCGGTGATCCAGGCGCTGGTGCTGCTCTTCTCGCTGGAGTTCATCCTGATCAACCTGGTGGTGGACCTGGTGTACGGCCTCATCAATCCCACGATCCGCTACAAGTGAGGCGCGCATGACCACCCCTTCGGCCGTCCTGCCCACCCCCGCCGCCACCTCCGGCGCCGTGCGCACGCCCTGGAGCGAGTTCTGGCGCAAGTTCAAGAAGCAGCCCGTAGCCGTGGGCGCGCTCGTCTTCGTGATCCTGCTCGTGCTGCTCGCCATCTTCGCGCCGCTCATCGCGCCCTACGACGCGGAGAACTTCTTCGACTACGACAAACTGAACCAGGGCCCGTCGATGCAGCACTGGTTCGGCGTGGACCCGCTCGGGCGCGACATCCTGAGCCGCATCCTCTCCGGCTCGCGCATCTCGCTCGCGGCCGGGCTCTTCTCCGTGACCCTGGGCGGGGTGGTGGGCACCACGCTGGGCCTTCTCGCCGGCTACTACGAGGGCTGGTGGGACCGCATCGTGATGCGCATCTCGGACGTGCTCTTCGCCTTCCCCGGCATCCTGCTCGCCCTGGGCATCGTGGCGATCCTGGGCTCGAGCATGGTGAACGTGGTGGTGGCCGTGTCGGTGTTCAGCGTGCCGGCCTTCGCGCGCCTGGTGCGCGGCAACACGCTGGCCCTCAAGCACATGACGTACGTGGAGGCCGTGCGGTCCATCGGCGCCTCCAACTGGACCATCGTCGTGCGGCACATCCTGCCGGGCACCATCTCCTCGATCGTCGTGTACTTCACGATGCGGCTGGGCACCTCCATCATCACCGCCGCCAGCTTGTCGTTCCTCGGCATGGGCGCGCAGCCGCCGACGCCGGAGTGGGGCGCGATGCTGAACGAGGCGCGGGCGGACATGGTGAACGCGCCGCACGTGGCCCTTTTTCCCAGCCTCGCGATCTTCTTCACGGTGCTGGCGTTCAACCTGCTGGGCGACGGGCTTCGGGATGCGCTCGATCCCAAGATCGACCGGGCGTAGGTCATGAGCGCTTCCGTCCCGATTCCGCGCATCGGACGATTGCCTTCCGGTGCTCGCGATGCCATCACCGACGTGGCGGGCGTCACCGTGGGGCACTGCACGCTGGATGAGGGTTCCCTCCAGACTGGCGTCACGGTCGTGCGGCCCCATGGCGGGGACTGCTACCGCGATCGCGTTCCCGCCGCGGGCGTTGTCATCAATGGCTTCGGCAAGAGCGTGGGGTTGATGCAGGTGGAGGAGCTGGGCGTGCTGGAGACGCCGATCGCGCTCACCAATACGTACTCGGTGTCGGCCGTGGCCGAGGCGCAGATCCGCGAGTGCGTGGCCGCCAATTCTGAGAGTGGTCGCAGCCTGCCGACGGTGAATCCGCTCGTGTTCGAGTGCAATGACGGCTACCTCAATGACATCCAGCGCATGGCCGTGGGCGAGCAGCACTATCGCCAGGCGCTTTCGAA